>NZ_JPOG01000001.1:1900500-2217250 GCF_000733765.1 Algiphilus aromaticivorans DG1253
CGCTACATCTGTGCCGACGATGGCGCGCTGTCGCCGGCCTACGGGCAGGAAACCGCTGTCGTGCACCTCACGGCCGCCGAAGGCGCCCGCGAACACGCCGAGGCCGCAGGTGAGATCTTCGACCGCGCCGGCGCCCGTCCACTGTGGAGCATGCCGGTAGAGCATCACGCCGCAGACCTCGCCGCGCGCTTCCCGCTCTGGGAGGATTTCGCGACGCTACGCGCCGATCTGGACCCGCGCGGGCTCTTCCTCAACGATTATCTCGCCGGACTGTTCGGCGTATCGGAGCCATGAGCGGCAGCAAAAGCAAGGACAGCCCGCTTCGACGCTACGAGCAGGCCCTGGCGACTGGGCAGCTGCAGGCCGACCCCGGCCAGGAGAAGGCCGTGCAGGCCTTCGAGCGCATCCACCGCGAACTGGCGGGAAGCCCGGCGCCGCGACGCAAGCTCTTCAACCGCGGGCGCGGTAGCTGGCCGCCGGTACAGGGGCTTTACCTCTGGGGTGGCGTCGGCCGCGGCAAGACCATGCTGATGGACAGCTTTCATGCCAGCCTGCCGATCAGCGAGGTGCGGCGCACGCATTTCCATCGATTCATGCTGGAGGTACACGCGCGCCGGCGCGGCTATCTCGACGAACAGGACCCGGTCGCGCTCATCGCCGAGGAGCTGGCGCGCGAGCTGCGCGTGCTCTGCTTCGACGAGTTCTTTGTCTCGGACATCGCCGACGCCATGATCCTGGCGCGACTGACCGAAGTGCTGTTCCGGCAGGGCGTCACGCTGGTGGCCACCAGCAACGTCGCGCCCGACGATCTCTATCGCGATGGCCTGCAGCGCGAGCGCTTCCTGCCCGCCATCGATCGCATCAAGCAGCACTGCGCAGTCATGGAGCTGGACAGCCCCAACGACTTCCGTCTGCGCACCCTGGAAGGTGCTCCGCTGTACCTGCACCCCTGCGACGAAACGGCGATGCAATCGCTGGCCGCCGAGTTCACTGCGCTGGCTCCCGGCCAGATCACGGCCGAACCAGTCACGCTGGAGATCAACGGCCGCCGCGTCGAGGCTCTGGGCGCGGTCGACGACGTCGCCTGGTTCGCCTTCGCCGAACTCTGCCAGAGCGCGCGAGCGGCCTCGGACTACATAGCGCTGGCGCGCGAGTACCAGACCGTACTGCTATCCGGCGTGCCGCAGCTCGACCGCTCGCTGGAGGACAGCGCCCGGCGCTTCCTGCATCTGGTCGACGAGTTCTACGACCGCAACGTCAAGCTGGTCATCGCCGCGGATGCGCCACTGGATGCGCTGTACACCGGCGACAAGCTGCGCTTCGAATTCCAGCGCACGGTTTCGCGACTGACAGAGATGCAGTCGCACGACTATCTGGCGCGCGCGCACCGCCCGGTCTAAGCGCCGGCGCTCTGTCCCGCCGGCAAGGGGCGCGCGGACGCGCTCAGAACATGCGGATCTGCCGCAGGGCCCGCACCCCCACGGACAGCGACATGAAGTCCTGCGGCGTATGCCCGCGCAGCGCCTCGATGCGCGCCAACGCATCAGTGGCCGCAGTTCCGTGCGCCTCCAGCCAGATTTCGACGCGCGCCGCCGGCTCGCCCGGCTCGGTCTCGGCCAGCACGCGCTCGACGATGCGCCGGTGCAGACGATAGGTGTCCTCCCGCAGATTGGCACGCGCCAGCGCCTGGTAACGCCCTTCCACGTTCAGCGCCACGATGGCCGATAGCAGCCAGACGATGCGCAGACGCTCGCCGAGCGCGAAGTAGACGCCGGCGGCCTGCTCGGGGGCGCTGCCGGTGGCCCCGGCCGCCTGCACGATGTCCGGGAAGCTGCCGCAGACCAGCGTATCGGCATAGGCACGCGCAACCGCCTCGGGCACGCCGTCCTCTCGCCACTGCTTGACCGCCGCGTCCCAGTCCTCACGGTAGGCTGGCGGCAGTGCGTCAGGCAGCAGTCCGGCCAGCGTCTGCAACGGTGCCTGCAATCGGTCCAGCGCCTGCTGCAGCGGCCGATCCGCGTGGTGCTCGGCCAGCGCCCAGGCCGTGACGTGCTTCATCAGCCCGATCAGGCGCTGGTAGAGCCGCAGCTGCACCTTGCCGTCGATCTGCCCGTCCAGGGCATCGGCTTGCCCGGCGAGCACATCACCTTCCATCAACTGCCAAGCCAGCGCGAAGGCACGCACCACCTGCGGCCGCCGAGCGCCCTGATCCTCGGCCAGGCGATGCGCGAAGCTGAAGCCCATGCGGTTGACAAGTTGGTTGGCCTGACCGGTAGCTATAAGCTCCCGGCGCAGACGGTGACTACGCAACGCTTCGGCGTAGTCCCTCCGCATGGCAGCGGGAAAGTACTCCAGAAGCTGGGCCTCGAATGCAGGATCATCGGGCACATCGGACGCCAGCAAATCATCGAATAGTGCGTTCTTGGCATAGGCCAGCACGACGGCAATCTCGGGCCGGGTCAGACCCTGCCGCTGGCTGCGCCGCTCGGCGAGCTGCTCGTCATCGGGCAGGAACTCGACGCTCCGGCTGAGGCCGGCCTCGCGCTCCAGCGTTCGCATGGTGTGGGCATGCTCGTCCAGGCGCACCGGCGCCTCCGCACTGATCAGGCTGACGGCCAGGCTCTGCTCATGGCTATCCGCGAGCACGGCCTGGGCGACGTCTTCGGTCATCGTCTCCAGCAGCGCATCACGCTCCGGCCGTTCCAGCTCACCGGCGGCCATGCAGGCGTTGAGCGGGATCTTGATGTTGACCTCGCGGTCCGAGGAATGCACGCCGCCGGAGTTGTCGATGGCATCGGTATTGATGTAGCCGCCGGCCCCGTCGCGGCCGAGCTGGGCGTACTCGATGCGACCGAGCTGCGTGCAGCCGAGATTGCCGCCCTCGCCCACCACGCTGCAGCGCAACTCGCGGCCGTCGACGCGGATAGCGTCATTCGCGCGGTCGCCCACCGACTGATGCGATTCGCCTCGAGCCTTGACGTAAGTGCCGATGCCGCCGTTCCAGAGCAATTCCACCGGCGCGCTCAGGATGGCGCGCAGCAGCTCGTTGGGTCGCACGGCCTCGGCATCGATACCCAGCGCGGCGCGTACCTGCGACGACAGCTGGATACGCTTGGCGTCACGCGACCAGATGCCGCCGCCTTCGCTGATCTTGGAACGGTCGTAGTCCTCCCAGCTGGAGCGGCCCATGTCGAAGAGGCGCTTGCGCTCCGCAAAGCTGGTCGCCGGATCCGGATCCGGATCGATGAAGATATGCAGGTGGTTGAATGCAGCCACCAGCCGGATCTGCTCGGACAGCAGCATGCCGTTGCCGAAGACGTCGCCCGACATGTCACCGATGCCGACCACCGTGAAGGGCTCGGACTGGATGTCCTTGCCCAGCTCGCGGAAGTGGCGCTTGACCGACTCCCAGGCGCCGCGGGCGGTAATGCCCATGGCCTTGTGGTCATAGCCGGCGCTTCCGCCCGACGCGAAGGCATCACCCAGCCAGAAGTCGTACTCGGCCGCCAGGGCATTGGCGGTGTCCGAAAAAGTGGCCGTGCCCTTGTCAGCGGCCACCACCAGATAGGGATCGTCGCCGTCGGCACGCAGCACGCGTTGCGGTGGCACCACTTCCTTGCCGACGCGGTTGTCCGTAATGTCCAGCAGCCCGCGCACGAAGATCTGATAGCAGGCCTTGCCGGCTGCGGCGAAGGCCTCTCGATCCGCGAAGCCGCGTTGCTTGACCACGAAGCCTCCCTTGGCGCCTACCGGCACGATGATGGCGTTCTTCACCATCTGCGCCTTCATCAGGCCGAGCACCTCGGTTCGGAAGTCGGCCGGCCGGTCCGACCAGCGCAGGCCGCCACGCGCCACCAAGCCTCCGCGCAGATGCACACCCTCGACCTCGGGGGCGTAGACGAAAGCCTCGAAGACTGGGCGCGGCTCGGGAAGCTCCGGCATACGGCCGGGGTCGAGCTTGATGGCCACGCGTGACTTGGGCTGCCCGTTTGCGTCCGGTTGATAGTAGTTCGTGCGCAGCGTTGCCTCGACCACGCCCAGATAAGCACGCAGGCCGCGGTCGGCGTCCAGCGACGCAACAGCCTCCAGCGCCTCGCCCAGGCGCGCGCGCACCGCTTCGATATCAGCCTCGCGATCGCCGCGCAGATCGGGATCGAAGCGCGCAGCGAAAAGCGCCACGAGATCGCGCGCAATGGCCGGATGCTCGGCGAGCAGCGACTCCAGCATATGACGACCGTAGGGCAGGCCCGTCTGCAACAGATAGCGCGTCAGCGTGCGCAGCAGCACGATACGGCGCGAACTCAGACCCGCGCCCAGCACCAGGCGATGCAGCCCATCGTCCTCGGTCTCGCCGGCTATGCAGCGCGACAGGGCCTCTTCGAAGAGGCGCTTCTGTGCGGCCGGCTCGATGGCGCAATCGCCCGCGAAGCGCACGTCGAAGATCTGCACCCAGAGCGTCGCGCCCGCCCCCTTCGGCTGAACCGGGTGCGGTGACTGGCGATGCACGCGCATGCCGAAGTGCTCCAGCGTCGGCAGGATGTCGGAAAGCACCATCGGCGCGCCGTGGGCGTAGAGGCGCAACTCCGTGGGGCACGATGGGCCCACGGCCGCTTCGTCAATCACGAGCCTCGAAAACAGTGGCTTATCGGCGCTGAGCTGCATCAGGCAGTGCACATCCAGCGCAGCCGTAACCGGCGAGTTCTCCTGCTGATAGCCCGCGTCGAATGCCTCCAGGAAGGACAGCGCCAGGGTGCTTTCTGCCTGCGCACCAAGGGCGGCGCGCAGCTTCTCCGGCCAGCTGCGAGTGGCCTCCTGCAGATGACTCTCGATCGCCGCTACGTCGACCTCGCGCTCACGGCTGCTGCTGACGTGTACGATGACGTGCAAGCGCGCGAAGTTCTCGCCGCGCGGGAACTCGACACTGCGCTCGATGCGGTCGCCGTCGAGTTGCGCGCGCAGCTCCTCGCAAAGCGTGTCGCGCAGCTCAGCGGAATAGCGCTCGCGCGGTAGGAAGAGCAGCGCCGAGTAGAAGCGCCCGTAGCGGTCGCGACGCAGGAAGAGCCGCAGTCGATGGCGGTCGCGCAGCGCGCGCACGCCATTGCACACCCGCGTCAGCTCTTCTTCGGAGGACTGGAATAACTCGTCGCGTGGCAGCTGATGCAGGATGTCGCGCAGCTTTTTGCCCGAATGCGAGCCCGGCGACAGACGCGAGCGGCGCAACACTTCCTGCACGCGCTGACGAACCACCGGGATGTTTTGTGGCCGGTCGATATAGACGTCACCCGAGAACAATCCGATGAAACGGTGCGTGCCGCGCAAACGGCCGTCGGCGTCCAACTGCTTGATGGAGATGGCATCCAGTGTCAGCGGATGGTGGATGTGCGAGCGCGCGTTGGCCTTGGTCACCACGACAAGCCGAGGCGACGCCGCGTAACGATTCAGCGTCTCTGCCGACGCGAGCAGGCGCTCGATGTCGCCGAAGCAGGCGTCCGGCCGCAGCAGTCCGAGACAGCTTTCGGCGGCAACCCGAACATTGCGCGCTTCCTTGCCACCTTCGGCCTCGGCGAAGGCGTAGCCGAGAAAGGTGAAGTGATGCTCGGCGAGCCATGTGGCGAACTCGCGCGCCTCGTCGATCCACTCGGGCTTGAGCTCGCCCAGCGGCGGCTGCAGCGTATCGGCGATATCCGTGCAGCGTTGCCGCATGGCGGGAAAGTCGGCAGCGATCAGCGCAATATCGCGCAGCGCCTGCTCGGCACGCGCTCGCAGCGCCTCGTAGTCCTCGGCTGCCGGCAACGGCGTGATCTCCATGCATACCAGAGATTCCGGTTGGCCACCGTCGTCGTCCTCGAGAGCGAGCAACGCACCGGCTTCGTCGCGCCGAACGCGCAGCACCGGATGCACCGACCAATCCACCGAGCTGCCGGTATCGCGCACGGCGATGGAAAGACTGTCCACCACGAAGGGCATGTCATCGCAGAGGCTTTCGAGCCGTGCCAGCGCCGTCGGATCGTCTTGCGGCGGCGGCGTGATCCGCACCACAGGCTCGCCGGGCGAGCGCCGTCTGACGAGATCGTGCTGCGCGCAGACTATGGCCGCCAGCGCCTCCGGCGAGCGTTGCGTCAGGATCTCGTGCGAAGCCGCCGCGAAATAGCGGGCCGCGAAATCGCGCAAAGCCTCGGCACTGCCGTCGCCCGCCAGGCACCTGTCGACGCTGGCCAGAAGCAGCTCGTGCTGCGACTCATCGGACATGGTTGTCTCCCGCCCCTGTTCTGATAAAGGCAGGCTAGCGCATCAACAATCGCCGCGCGCGTCTTGCAAGGCACAGCGGACTCAGGAGGGCTGCTCTTCCTAGAGCGACTGCCGCAACGCGTCGGACTGCGCCTTGGGCGCCGCCGCCTGGAAGGCCGCCAACGCACTGCAGCTGCGATAGACGGTGCGAACGCGCTTGTAGGGAGTCAGGTCGATGCCGTTCTTCAGCGCGTTGTAGACCTGCGGCACGAGACAGACATCCGCCAGCGTCGGCGTTTCGCCGTAGCAGAAGGGCGTATCGCTCTGATCGCGCTCCAGTACCGATTCAAGCGCGGCGAAACCGGTGTGGCACCAGTGCTCGTACCAACCGCGGCGCTGGTCGTAGCCGAGCTCCATGCTGTCGCGCATGTAACGAAAGACACGCATGATGATCAGCGGTGTGAAATCCGCCACCACGGTCTGCGCGAAGCTGCGCACACGCGCGCGCTGCTCGGGACTGCTCGGCAGCAGTGGTCGCTCCGGGTAGCGCTCCTCCAGATACTCAAGGATGGCGAAGGACTGCGTCACTACCGTCTCGTCCTCCAGCACCAGCGCCGGCACCAGGCCCTGCGGGTTCAGGCGCAGATACTTCTCGTCCTGATGCTGACCGCGATCCTGATCGATGTAGCGCGAGTCGTAGTTCACGCCCTTGTGGTTGAGGGCGATGCGCACGCGGTGCGTGGAGATGCTGCGGTAGTAGGTATAGAGCTGGAGCATGCTGGCGTCGGCTTGGCATCAAAGTAGGCTGGCGCAGGCTGCGCCCGGCCGTGCACCATGGTAGCCGCGTGCCGCGGTTGGCGCGCGCATGCGATGGAGTTTGGCGGCATGCCGGGCAACTGCTGGCTGCACGAGGATGAAGCCGCCCACCAACAGGTGGTCGTCGACCACGATCTACCGCCGAAGCCGCAACGAAAGCGCTGTTCGGCGCGAGTCCGAGCCCCGGAGCGCATGGCCCTGAAGCCACCGAGCAGTTCCTTATCGATCCGAGGACCGGCGAGTCCTCCGAAGCTGATCGCGCCCTATGTGCTGCGAAAACCTCCGGCCACGATCGCAGCGTGTATCGCAGCACCGCGCCGAAACAGGGAGACGGTCGTTGGGTCGCTAGTTCCCGGTCTCGCGCCAAGCGCCAGCACCGAGAAAGATCAGGCGCAGGCGATCCGTGAGTTCGTTCACGAGTTCCGCCTGTGCCGCTTCCCCGGCGGGGGCCTCAAGAATATCCCCGGCGGCATCGAGCATCGTCGCCACTACCAGCCCGCAGACCATGCGCAGCACCCGCGGCGACAGATGCGGTAGAAAGCCCAGCGCGCGCAGATCCTCGGCCATATCCTCGGTAAACCGTCCAACCTCGCCCCGAATCTCGGCGCGCACGCGCGGCGGCCCGTTCAGCCGCTCGCCGGCGATGAAGCGCATGTGCAGCGGGTTGGCATGCAGATAGGCGACATAGACGTCCACCGAATGCCGGATGATGTCCTCGGCCGGCAAGTCGCCGCGCCGGGCCTCGCGCAACAGACGGCGCAGGGTCGCGCCACCCTCGTCGACCAGTGCCAGGCCGAGCGCCTCCATGTCCGCGAAGTGCCGGTAGAAGGCCGTAGGCACCACCCCGGCGCCACGCGTCACTTCACGCAAGCCGAGGCTGCCGAAGCCACGCCCCTCGGCGAGCAATTCCAGGGCCGCGTGCATCAGCTTCTCGCGCGTGGGCGGGCGCTGCGCGCGCGCTTCGCGCATGCGCTCCAGCGAACTGCGACGGGTTTTGGTGTCGGTCTTGCGCGTCATTACGTTCCGCTTGCCGCGGCGAGGAAAAGCCCCGCTACTCTGTCGCTTGCTGCTATGGCTGCCTGCCGGCACATGGATGGCGTGCGGCCACCGGAGCGCATGATAGCGGGCTC
Organism: Algiphilus aromaticivorans DG1253; assembly: GCF_000733765.1. Taxonomy (NCBI): domain Bacteria; kingdom Pseudomonadati; phylum Pseudomonadota; class Gammaproteobacteria; order Nevskiales; family Algiphilaceae; genus Algiphilus; species Algiphilus aromaticivorans. The sequence goes on from NZ_JPOG01000001.1 coordinate 1,908,675, forward strand.
GCCGCGAGCTGGGGCCGGCGCCCCCGGCAGGGAAGGCGGCACGGCGTTAGCCTTATACCTATGAACAACACGCCCCCGATACCCGCCGCTGCCCAGCGCGCGCTGGACGCGCACGTATCGTGGCTGCTCGCACGCAGCGAGGGCCAGGCGCTGGAGGCGTGGCTCGACGACACCGTGGACGATGCGCTGGCGCACGCCGAAACCTTGCAGCTGGGCGAGGTCGTGAGCTGCGAGCAGGTCAGTGAGACCGCGCTGCGCTACGCCGCCGATCTGCCCATGACCGGTGGCATTCCGGATCTCGTGGGCGAGGTCGCGCGCGCACTGCTGGCGATGCCCGAGCTGTCGGAGGCGCGACTCGCCGACCTGCTGCCCGATCGCGCGATGCGAAGCATGATCGGCAAGGCAGCCGAGCTGCATGAGCTGCGCGGGGCAATCATCCGCGAGCTGCAGGCGAGCGCCGCATTCCGACAGTTCCTGACGGAAGTGCTGCACCAGGGGCTGAACGGGCTGCTTCGTAGCACACCGATGGCGGAACGACTCGGCCTGCAGAGCGTGCTCGACCGTGTTGTCGCACCGCGACTGGACAGCGTGGCCGCCCAGCTGACACGCGCCTCCAGCAGCCTGATCGCCGCCGTGGACGATGAGGCCATGGAGGAAGCCCTCGATCAGTTGTGGGGGGCCGTAAGCGAGCTACCGCTGGCGCCACTGCAGGAACGACTGAGCGCGGAGGACATCGACGACTTCGCCGCGCTGGCCTACGCCTTCTGGCAGGAGGAGCGCGGACGCGCGCTCTACCGCGAGTTGATACGACGCGCGATCGAAGCGATCTTCGCGCGCTACGGAGACACAACGCTGGCCGCGCTGCTCGCAGACCTCGGCGTCAGCCGCGACATGATGCTCACCGAGGCGCGCCAGTACGCTGGGCCGGTGCTCGCGGTGCTGCGTAGCCGCGGCATCCTTGAGCAGATCATCCGAAAGCAGCTTGAGCCCTTCTATCGGTCGCCGGAACTCGCCGCCGCGCTCGCTCCCCAAAGCAGCGACTAGGCGCACAGCGCCCGCCTCGCCAGAGCCGGCGTGGCATGCTGCGCGCCCATGACGCCCAGCCCCGAAATCGTCGCTGCGCTCGCCGAGCACGGCTACATCCGTCTGCCTGCCGAGGAAATGCGCGCGCGACTGGCCGAAGCCGGAGTCGGCGACACGGACTGGCAGCGCTTCGCGGAGGCCTGGCAGCGCATGCCGGTGGACCGCTACATGGCCGATGGCGGCCGCTACAGGCGCCGCCGCCACGCCGTGTTTCGTGTGGACTCGGATGGCTCAAGCCTCCGTCTGCCGCGCCAGCCGCACTACCAGAGCCGCGACTACAACCCCCTCAACGGCGGCATCCAGCGCTGGTTCTCACCAGTCGAGGCGGACACCGCTGACGGGCCCGTGACGACGGCGCTACTCGCGCTGTGCGCGCAATGCTTCGGAGCCCTGACGCCGGATACCTCTGACTGGCACGTCGAGATGCATCAATTCCGCATCGAGGCGGCGCGCGAGCTCGCCGGGCAGCCGACGCCGGAGGGCGTGCACCGCGACGGCGTCGACTACGTGCTGGTCACGCTCATCGGCCGGCACAATGTGGCAAGCGGCAGCACCCACATCCAGGGGCCGGATGGCACCCCACTAGGGAGCTTCACGCTGACCGAGGCCGGCGACAGCGTGCTGCTCGACGATCATCGCGTGCTGCACGGTGTCACCCCCATCGTCCCCATAGACGACAACAGCCCTGCCTGGCGCGATGCCCTGGTCGTCACCTTCGCGCGACAGGCTCCGAAGCAAGCGGGCTGAGAGCGACTTCCGCAGTTTCTACTAGCCGGATCATTGGCGCGAAAATGTCGGCAGCGTGTAACCTTCGTGACAGGCGCATGACAACAAGCGCCACGAAGCCCGGAGGAGACACCGATGCCCCGTTTCATATTGCGCCGCGCGACCCCGCTGCGCGCGCTTAAGCTGTTCGCATTCGCCACCACGCTGACCGCCTGCGGTGGCAGCAGCGTCCCCACGAACGCCCCGGGAAACGGTGACTCCGGCCCACCCCCGGAGCGCGAAAGCATCGACGAGCAGATCGCCGACGCAATCGGCAACGCAGAGCAACGCGGCTGCGATTTCCTGGATCCGGCCTACTGCCAGTTCCCCTGGCCGAGCAATGCGCTCACGGTCGAGGATCCAGAAACGCCCACCGGTCGGCGTCTGAACCTTCAGCTCGCCGGCATGCCGATGAATATCGTCGGCCTCCCGATGAATCCGTCGGAATGGAATGTCGACGACGGCTTCTCTCCCGGCCAAATGATGCTGACGCATGTCCCCGACCTCGACCTTGAGGCAAGCGGTGCTGCGCCGGTCACGGACATCGAAGCCTCGCTGCAGACCGACGCCCCCATCCTCGCCATCGACGCCGAGACCGGCGAACGCCACCCCATCTGGATCGAGATCGACAGCAGCGAAACGGCAGCGACACCGGTCTGCGATGCCGCGCCCGGCGTCAACGAGCTCTTCGCGCTGATTGGCGACGCGCCGGAAGGCCTGGGCGCAGTGCTGGAGACTCTCAGTGACGGCTGCGCCACAGCGCTGGCGCCGATTTTTGAGGTGCTCGGCGAGGTCCTCGACAGCTCCGGTCTGCTGCCCAACAACACCTTCAAGGTCGACCCGCCGGCGCTGATTCTGCGCCCTGGCCGCAACTTTCAGGAAGGTCACCGTTACATCGTTGCCATGCGCGATCTGCGCGACGCCGAAGGCGAGCCACTGGATGCGCCGGCGACCTTCCGCGTCTTCCGCGACAACCACGTCAGTGAGCTGGAAGCCGTCAACGCGCGCCGCGAGAACATGGAAGGGATCTTCGCGAAGCTCGCCGATCACGGCGTCGATCGCGAGTCGCTCTATCTGGCTTGGGACTTCACCGTGCGCAGCAGCGAGAATCTGGCCACGCCGGTGCTGCGCATGCGCGACGAGGCGCTGGACAGCCTCGGCGGCGGCGCACCCGACTTCGAGATCGTCGAGGTCCAGGACTTCGGCGACGGCAATGACTCGATCCGCCGCGTCGAGGGCCGCATGACGGTGCCGAACTATCTCAACGCGCCGGACGGCCTGTGCGACAACACACCCGTGCTCAGCGAACTGGCCGACTACTGTGCCGGTATCGAGGACACCGTCGCCGCGCTGCAGGGCACGGAGGCGCCCGTCATCAGCGACGCCGCCAACGGCATCGCCGACGGTCTGGAGCTGCTGCTGCGCGACCTCGGGCAAATCCCGCTGTCGCGTCTGAACTACGGCACGCCGCGTGGCGAAGCGCCCGAGCAGAACCCGCTACAGCCGACGCAGGAATTCCGCTTCCAGTGCGAGATTCCGCGCACAGCCATCGGCAGCTTCGAGGATGCAGCCACCTGGGTGCGCCCGGCCGTCCCCACGCTCTACGGCCACGGTCTGCTCGGCGGCAAGGGCGAGGTCGGTGGCAGCTCCACCGAGCGCCTGCGCGAGCTGAACCTGATGCATTGCGCCATCGACTGGATCGGGATGTCCACGCGCGACGTGCCCTCGACGCTGCTGATCCTGCTGGAGATGGGTCAATTCGCCAGCATGACCGACCGCATGCAACAGGGCATCATCAACTGGCACTTCATGGCGCGGCTGCTGAAGCATCCCGACGGTCTGGCCAGCAATCCGGCCTTCCAGAGCGCCGACGGCCGGCCGGTCTTCTCCAATGAGCGCGTCGTCTATGACGGCAACAGTCAGGGCGGCATTCTCGGCGGGCCGGTGATCGCCACCTCCCCCGACGTAACGCGCGCCTCGCTGGGCGTGCCGGGCATGAACTACTCCACCCTGCTGCGCCGCAGCGTCGACTTCGATCCCTACGGCACCTTCTTCTACGCGGCCTACCCCAACAGCTTCGACCAGTCCTTCATCCTGTCGCTGGTCAACAACCTCTGGGACCGCGGCGAGAACAACGGCTACATCAACGACCTGCGCCGGCCGGACGCCTACAACGCCATCGCACAGCCGATTCCCGACCACGAGGTGTTGATGCACGTCGCCTTCGGCGACCATCAGGTAGCGGATGTCTCGGCCGAAGTCATGAACCGCAGCCTGGGGGGTGCCATCCACCGTCCCGGCGTCGAGGAAGGCCGGCACAGCAACGTCAACCCCTACTGGGGCATGCCGACGGCGGTCGATGGCGAGTCCGGCTCGGCGATGGTGATCTGGGACATCGGGCCGCTGGGCAACGACTTCAACGAAGGCACGGCCACCTCGCCAACCACAAACACACCGCCGCACCAAGGCCAGGACCCGCACAGCGACCCGCGCAAGGAAGTGGCCAGCGCCATTCAGCGCTACGACTTCCTGCTCGACGACCGCTTCACCAATGTCTGTGGCGGCCGCCCCTGCTTCGCGCGCGACTACGTCTCCGCGGGCGTGGCCAGCGGTGCGGCGGGCAATGCCCAGCCGCTGGTGCGCGTGCCCGGCCCCGCCACGGCGGTGGCTGGCGGCAGCGCCCAGCTCTTCGCCATCGCGGCCGATCCGGACCGCGACGCGCTTGGCTACAGCTGGGAAGTCCGCTCGGGTGGCGACTGCGTGAGCGCGCTGACCGAATCCGATCAGCCGATTGCCGCCATTTCGCTGGATGGCGGCTGCGCCGACCAGAGCGTTGCCCTGACCGTCACCGTATCGGACGGACGTGGCGGCAACGCCAGCGCCGATACTCGCGTGGAGATTCTGGCGCCCTGAAAGCACGCTGAGCCGTCTCTGAGCCGCCTCTAGCGGCGCTCATAAGCCCACGCCTGCCGTCTGTCGGCGTGGGCCTCGCGCCACATGAATCCGGCGTCATGGTGCTTGTCAGGCACAGCACCAACCGGAGAATCCCATGGCGCAAGCAGCTTTCAGCACCGTCGCGGCGACCGTCAGCGACGAGCGCACCCGCGGTTTCATCCGCAACGCGCAACAGAGCCTGATCGAGGCACTGGCCGAAGGCGATCATTCGCGCAGCGCCAGCGCGCTGGCCGAGCTCCGCCTCGCCCTACGCTCGGCGTCGGTGCGCGAAACGCAGGGCGAAGCAGCTCTGTCAGCGGTCGACGCGCTCGGTGGTACGTTGCGGCACTGCTACAGCATCCACGAAACACGCAAGATCGCCGCCTGATCTAGGTCAGCCCGGGAGGACGACACAGGCTGCGATGAGCACCGCCGCCTCGACCGCCTCCAGCGCGGCACCGGCCGTATCCCCGGTTGTCCCTCCCAGGCGCGCGCGCAGCATGCGCGCCCACAGCCAAAGCAGGCCGAGCGGCAACGCAACCGCAAGCAGCGCGACCACGGGCCCGGCCTGCAAACCGCATAACAGCAATACTCCAATGAAGGACAGCGCGGCAAGCTGGCCGGCGCGCGCAACCGGCAGCGCGCGCGCCATCTCGGCACCGATACCGCCGACCCGCGCATAGGGCAGCGCAGCGAGAAGCAGCGGCATGGCCGCCCGCCCGGCGAGCGGCGCCGCGATCAGCACCAGCCAAGCTTGCCCGGCCACCACTACGCTGAGCGCCGAGAACTTGATCAGCAGCAGAACGGCCGCCGCTACCACCGCCGCCGCGCCGCTGTGCGAATCGCGCATGATCGACAAGGTGCGGCGACGATCGCCATGCCCGCCCAGCCAGCCATCGGCGGTATCGGCGAGCCCGTCCAGATGCAGCGCACCGGTGACCACGGCCCAGCCAGCGAGCAATAGCGCCGACGCCGGCATCGGCGGCAACACGGTGTTCAGCACCCAGGCCGCTGCCGCCAGCGACAGACCCAGGCCCAGTCCGATGACCGGATAGCAGAGCAGCACCTGCCCCTGCTCGCTCGGCGTCAAGGCGCGCGGCAAGCGCACGGGGATCACGGTCAGGAACTGCAGCGCGGCGAGTAGCGGAATCTTCATGTTTTCTGTGCAACAGCGGCTTCATCGAAGGTGGCCATGCCATTGTGCAGCGCACAAGCCATGCGCAGCAGCGGTACAGCGACGGCCGCCCCGCTGCCCTCTCCCAGCCGCATGCCCAGATCGAGCAAGGGGGTCGCCTCAAGCTCGCGCAGCACACGCGCGTGGCCAGGCTCGGCAGAGGCGTGGGCATAGATCAGCCAATCCGTGAGCCCCGGGCACAGCCGCGCCGCGGCCAAGGCTGCCACCGAGGCGATAAAACCATCCACCAGTACTGGAATCCGGAGCTGGCCGCAAGCGATATAGGCACCAGCCAGCGCAGCGATCTCGAAACCGCCCACTGCGCGCAGCGCCGCAAGCGGCTCGGTGGCGACATCATGGCGCTCAAGAGCGCGCGCAATAACGGCAGCCTTGTGCGAGACACCGTCGGCGTCGAGACCGGTGCCGGGCCCGACCAGGGCCTCCGGATTCTCGCCGGTCAGCAGACAGGCCACCGCCGTGGCCGCGGTGGTGTTGCCGATCCCCATCTCGCCGCCGATGAAGCAATCCGTCGTTCCGGCTCGGATAACGGCGTCGCGGCCGGCCGTCATCGCCTCGACAAGCTCGGCTTCGGATAGAGCCGAGCCCTGCGCGAAGTTGCGTGTCCCGGGGCCAATGCGCTGCCGATGCAAGAGCACATCGTTGGCCGGCGTCGGTGTCGGCTCGTCTGCCACCGTGCCGAGATCGACGACCTCCAAGCGTGCGCCCAACTGCCGCGCCGCCACACTAATGGCGGCCCCACCCGTGCAGAAATTCGCAATCATCGCTGCCGTCACCGACTGCGGAAACGCGGAGACACCCTCAGCGACGATGCCGTGGTCGGCGGCAAAGACCGTGATTGCCACCGCATCGATTGCCGGGCGTTCGCGTCCCTGCAGGCCGGCTAAGCGCACCGCCAGCGCCTCCAGCCGCCCGAGCGCTCCGGGTGGCTTGGTGAGCTGCGCCTGCCGCGCCTCGGCAGCGGCCATGCAATCAGCGTCGATGGCCCGCGCCGGTAGCTCCCACCACGATGCTTTGCTCACAGCGGCTCTCCCTTCAACACCAGCGGTAGTCCGGCCGCGGTCAACACGACGCGCTCACAGATAGCGGCCAGCTCTTGATGAAGCTGACCGGCCTCGTCGCCGAAGCGTCGGCTGAGGGCATCCATCGGCATGATGCCGAGGCCCGTCTCGTTGGCGACCAGAATCAGCCGCCCGCGCGCGTCGCGCACGGCCTCCAGCAAGGAGGCCTTCTCGACTTCCAGCAGCGTGTCGGCGTCCTCAGCGCAGAGGATCTGGGTCAGCCACAGCGTCAGGCAGTCGACAAGCACAACGCGGCCGGCGCCGTCGACCTCGCGGATGGCTGCACCCAGCGCCGCGCCGGGCTCGATGGTCTGCCAGTGGGCCGGACGCTGCAGACGGTGCGTGGCGATGCGCGAAGCCATCTCGGCGTCGCCGGCCTGCGCGGTCGCGATATAGGACACGGACCCGCCATCCTCACGCGCCAGCTTCTCGGCCAGTCGCGACTTGCCGGAGCGCACACCACCCAGAATCAGTTCGCGCATGCCGACCCCCGCTGTCCGCAAAGCGCAAGAATACGGTCCATCGACAGATGCCGGTCCACCGCATCCGCCAGCCGCTCGAAGGCCGCCTCGCGCATGGCCCGCATATCGACGGCCGCGCCCGCGCGCAGCCCGGCGTGGCGCAGCAGCACATCGGCCGCCGCCGGCTCGTCGAAGAGGCCGTGCAGATAACAGCCCAGGATCTGTCCGTCCGGGCTGATGGCCCCGTCCGGCTGGGACGGCGCGTCATCTTCGCCGGCATCGAGCTGCAGCAGCGGTGCGGCCAGTGCCGGTCCCTGCGTGCGACCGGCGTGGATCTCGTAGCCGCGGGTCGCCGCGCCTTCCTCGAGCAGCAGCCGCGCGGAGCGGTTGCGCAGTACCTTGGTGGCGGTCAGTGTGGTTTCCATGGCGAACCAGCCCAGGCCCTCACTGCTGCCGGGCGCGGACTCGACTCCCTCCGGATCGTGGATGGCGCGGCCCAGCATCTGGAAGCCGCCGCAGATGCCGAGCACATGACCGCCGTAGCGCAGATGACGCGCAATAGCCGCTTCCCAGCCCTGGGCGCGCAACCAGGCGAGATCGTCGCGCACGGCCTTCGAGCCGGGTAGCAGGATGAGATCGGCGGGCGGCGGCGCCTCATTGGGGCCGACGAGGCGTAGATCCACGCCCGGATGGCGGCGCAGTGCGTCCAGATCGGTGTGATTGCTGATGCGCGGATACACCGGCACCGCCACACGCAGCGCATCGGCGCCATCGGCATTCGAGACCTCGCGCGACAGCCCATCCTCGGCGTCGAGCTGCAGGCCCTGCAGATAAGGCAGCACCCCCAGCACCGGCTTGCCGGTGCGCTGCTCCAGCCAGTCCAGGCCGGGTTGCAACAGGCTGATGTCGCCGCGAAATCGGTTGATAACAAAGCCGGCCACCCGAGCGCGCTCGCTGTCGGATAGCAGCTCCAGGGTGCCGACCAGATGCGCGAAGACGCCACCGCGATCGATGTCCGCGACCAGGATCACCGGGCAGTCGACGGCCTCGGCGAAGCCCATGTTGGCGATGTCGCGATCGCGAAGATTGATCTCCGCCGGCGAGCCGGCGCCCTCCACCAGCACGAGTTCGAAGGCTTCCGACAGTCGCGCGTGGCTTTCCAGCACCGCGCGCATCGCGGTCGGCTTGTAATCGTGATAGGCCGCAGCCTCCAACTGAGCGGCCGGGTGGCCGTGGATGATGACCTGCGCACCACGATCGGTAGTGGGCTTGAGCAGCACCGGATTCATGTCGATGCGCGGGGCCAGCCCGCAGGCCGCTGCCTGCACGGCCTGGGCGCGGCCGATCTCGCCGCCGTCTTCCGTCACGGCGCTGTTGTTGGCCATGTTCTGGGGCTTGAAGGGCACCACCGGGATGCCGCGCCGATGCAGCGCACGCGCCAACGCAGTAACGAGCAGACTCTTGCCCGCGTCGGAGGTCGTGCCCTGCACCATCAACGTGGCCACGGATCAGCGCCCCTCGTCGATGAGCACCATGCGCCCGGTTTCACGATCGCGATAGACCTGCCCCACCGCCTCGTAGCCACTGCCAGCCTCGCCCGCGCCCTGCGGCACCTCAGGCAGCTCGCGACCGCGCTCGACATCGGCACCCGCCTGTTTCTGTTTCAACCCATCGCCAGCTGCGGCCAGCGCAATCATCAGCCCGACCGCGAAGACCAGCATGATGTCCGCCAGATTGGCCAGCGGCCCCATCGGATCGTCCTCGCCGTCGTCGAAACGGCTGCGGCGGTAATCCGGCACGCTCATGCCAAGGCCTCCAGCCGAGCGATCGCCGCGTCGTACCAGCGCCGTCGCAGGCGGCCGATCAAGAAGCCGAGAATACCGGCCAACAGTCCGAGCACGGTGGTGTTGAAGGCTACCGTCACGGCCTGCGCCAGCACGTCCAGCTCGCCGCGCCCGAGTGCGGCCAGGCCCGGCCCGAGGGGAATCAGCGTGCCCATCAGCCCGAGCATCGGCCCGACCCGGGCCAATAAATCCGCGCGGTCGATCCGCCGCCGCGCCCGCCGCGACAGCGTCCCGATCGATCCGCGCGCCTCCGCGCGCGCCAACCCGCCGGCCCGCTCGCCGAGCAGCAGCCCCAGCTCCCAGACCGCCAGCGCAATGAGCAGTAGCAGCGCGACGATGACCGGCTGCAGCAGCCAGCCGACGACGGCGTCCATGATCTCTAGAGAGGCCGAGGTGAACATCAGGAGATCTCCGCGTAACTGTTCATGAATAGCCCAAGTGGTGAGCCTGTTCAGCAGCAGCCGGTACGACCGTTTCCGCCCTGGGTTCCGCGCCCTCAAAGCATCCCGCTATCGAGCAGGCGCCCAGCCCGGCGCTCCGGCGCTGGTATACGGGGAACATGGAAGGCTCGTCGCTTCGCGACATCGCGCGAGGACGTCCGCGCCATTTGCGGCGATGTCGCGTAGCGACGAGCCGTCCCGGGTCGTGCCCTTGGAGGGGTGATGCGCGACCGACTTGCCAGTGGCAAGTCGCAGTGCGCATCACGGCTGGGCCAGGGAAGGCCCAGCCAGGGTCACTTGATGAGGTCCGGAAGACCGAATCTAGTGACCGCGGCAATCTTCGCGCGACACGTGGGCCGCGGTTGCCTGCCATCCATGGCGCTACTTTTTCGCTAAAACCAAACCCCGGCCCGGACGTCCTTGTCCGGGCGTTCGCCCGCTGCGAAGCGCCACTGGCGCTTCGGTCGGGCTCACCCGCGTCAGGCCGCCCGGCGGGCACACGGCTTTTGGTGACTTTTTGCCAAGACAAAAAGTCACCCGCGCCGGCGCCGACAGAGCATTCGACAGCGTCCAGCTTTACAAGCGCGGAACCGCGAGCGAGAACGGCTGTATAGCCAACAGATTCATCGCCAAGGGCTGCGCCGATGCGAACCACCCTCTCCCACCACCCGCTTCGCGGGCGGTCCCCCCTCTCCCGCACAGCGGGAGAGGGAATACTTCGGCAACGGAGACGGTCGCGCATCACCCTCGCCTCCCGGCCCGAACGCCACCGAGCAACAAGATCAGAACCACCCCGGCAATCAACCAGGGCAACAGGCGCACCGCACCCTCAGCGGCCGCTTCCGCCTCCGCATCCTCCGAGGCACGGCGCTGCTCCTCGGGCTGCTTGCGCTGCGCATCGGCCGCTTCGTCGGCCTTCTGATCCACCCGGATCTCGGCAACGCTGGCCGGATCCGTCGCCCGCGGCTGCTCCGGCCGCCGCGCCGCATCGCGTACGGCGTTGAATGCCTCGCGCAACGCCTGGTCGTCGAGCCGCTCGGCTACCCAGTCCATCGTCGGATGATCCGGCGCGGTATGACCGCTGCCGGGCAGGCCGTGCTCGGCCACCAGCTCGGCAAAATCCGCCGCCAGCGCGTCGACGACAGCCGCCTCGGCCTCCCAGAAGCCGCGCTGGGCGGCGACCAGCAGGATGGCCTGCAGGTGCGTCTTGACATGCACCTTGTCGCCTTCGGCCAGGAAGTCGTCGAGGCCGATGTCGTGCCGGTCCTCCAGATAGACCTGGTGTACCTCGTCCCAGACCCAGGAGCGCACGATCTCGGGACTGGTGACCTGCCAGCCCCAGAGGTTGTCGATGAAATCGGCGGCCATCGTGCGCGCGCCGGCGTAGCCCTGCGCCATCAGCGGCTCCAGCCACTGCGGATTGAGATTGCGGCTGCGCAGCTCGCCGAGCAGGGCGCGCTCGGTGGACTCGACGCGGGCGTTGTCCGGGTCGGCGTATTGCAGAACGTTGTTGGCCGGCGCCTTGCCGGACAGCGACTCGACGGCCATCGACAACCCGCCCTGGAAGTCGAAGCCGTCGTCGTTGTCGAGCAGGCCGTAGACATGGCTGGCGCGGCCGAGATAGCTGCGACCGACCTGCCGCAGGCGCTGCTCGAAGGCGTCGTGCGCAGCCGTGCCGTCGCGACCGCCGCCATAGGCGTGGCCCATGCGGCGGATATAGGCATCGGCCAGCTCGCCACGCGCGTCCCAGGCACCCGAGCGATCGGCCAGGCGGTTGACGCCGGCGCCGTAGGCCCCGGGCGTTGTCCCGAAGACGCGTAGGGCCGCATCGCGACCGGCGGCCTCGGCGCCGCGACCCTCGCCCATCAGCGCCTTGGTGTCGGCCACCCAGCTCGCCGCCACATCGTTGGCGGCCAGCGGCTCGTCGCCGGCTTCGCGCAGATCGTCCGGCAAGCTCTCCAGCGCCGCGTCGAGCGCACCGGCGAGCTGTGGGTGCTTGCTGCGAATGGTGCCGGCGCTGCCCGCCAGCGCCACGCGCACGGCACGGTCGAGCAGCGCGAGCTGGTCCTCGTAGAGATCGCGGAAGAGACCGGAGGTCGTGAAGAGCGCGTCGCGGCGGCGGCGGCCGTCGGTCAACGGCAGGCGCTGCAGGTCGGTGACGATACCGCGCGCATTCCAGACCGGCTTGACGCCCAGCATGTCCAGGCCGAAGGCGACCATCACGCCCTCGTCGCGCACGGTATCGGAGGCCCAGAGCACGATGGCCTCGCTGCCCTTGGCTTCGGCGTCGCCGCGGGCACGCGCTTCGGCGGCCAGCTCGCTGCCCAGCGACCAGGCGACGCGCGTGGGCACGAGATCGCTGGACAGCGCGTGGAAGTTGCGGCCGGTGGGCAGCACCTCCGGCGTGCGCAGGGGATCGTTGCCCTGCCCCGGCGGCACATAACGGCCTTCCAGGCCGGCGAGCAGATGCGCCATCTCCTCGCCCGGCGAGGCAACCAGCTTTTCTCGCCATGCCGGCTTGGCCTCGCCGTCGTCGCCGGCCATGGAGGTCAGCATGGTCTCCAGCGCCTCTTCATCCCAGTCGCGCCCGAAGACGTGCAGGCCCAGCGGCATGTGGCGTTCCTGCATCTCGGTCACGTAGTGGCCGACCTCGTGCACCAGCAACTCATCGTCGACGTCATTGAGCGAGACGCTCGGCGCATGCTCCGCATTCCCGTCGCCCTCTCCTCCGTGCTCGGCGGCAATCTCGCGCTCCAGCTCGCGCGCCAGATTCAGCTCCTCGACGCGGCTGCGCAGCCGCTCGACCGCGCGTTGGCGGGTCGGCGAATCGGGGTCGACGGCAGCCTCGAAGGTCTCCACCAGCTGGCGCAGTTCCAGCAGCTGGTCGTAGAGCTCGGTGGCCGCCAGCGGCGGTGTCAGATGGCTGATCATCACGCCCATCGCGCGGCGCTTGGCCTGGATGCCCTCGCCGACGCCATCGACGATGTAGGGATAGAGCACCGGCAGCGCACCGCCCAGGATGTCGGGGTAATCGTCGGCGGCCAGCCCCGCGCCGCGTCGCGGCAGGAACTCGCGCGTCGAGTGCCGGCCCAGGTAGACGAGCGCGTCGGCTTCGAAGTCCTCACGCAGCCAGCGATAGAAGGCGACGTAGTGATGCGTGGGCGGGAAGCTGGTGTTGGCGTGCAGCAGTTCCTCCTTCAGCTCCCAGCCGCGCGGCGGCTGCGGACCGATGAAGATATTGCCGAAGCGCAGACCCGGAAAATGCAGCGCGCCGTCGTGCACCATGGCCTCACCCGGCGCCTCGCCCCAGCCGGAGAGACCCGGAATGCCAGTGCGGATCAGCGCATCGCGCAGCTTCGCCAGATCCGCCTCGCTCGCTTCCTCGCGCAGCCGCGCCTCCCAGCCCCGCTCGAGCTGATCGAGCAGATCCAGCGCGCGATCGCGGGCGGGGTGCTCGAGCTCCTCCAGCAGGTGGCGCAGATCGGCGACGCCGCGCGCCAGCACGCGCTTGCCGATGGCCGGCGCTTCGGCTTCGACCGCTTCCACCATGCGCGCATGCAAGAAGCCGATCGGGCCGTGCTCCAGCTCGGCGCGCACGCTGTCCGGCAGCGTCTCGAAATAGAGCTGATAGGCGTCGACCGGCATCGCCGGCACGCGTCCGTCAAGCTCGGCCAGCGCGTCGCGGTGCTCGGGCAAGTAGACGCCGCGGTCCTGAATCATCGACAGCAGCGCATCGCCATCCTTGGGCAGTTCGCCGGTGTCGTAGCCGGCCACCTGGAGGGCGCGCAGGATCTCCAGCAGCGATTCCGGCACATTCAGCTTGTCGGCGCCGATGTTCTGCCGGCCGGGCGGATGGTTGTAGTAAACCAGCGCGACGCGCTTGTCGGCGTTGTCGCGCGTGCGCAGCCTCTGCCAGCGCTGCAGGCGCTCGGCCATCATGTCCACGCGCTCGGCCACCGGCCGCGTCAGGCGCAGGCGCACGCCGGTGACCGGGTCGGTTTCCGACGGTCGCGCCACGGCCAGCACGATGGGGGCGATCATGCCCTGCAGCTCCGGCATCGCCAGTTTGTAGTGCACGGCATCGGCCGGCACGCCCTGCGCAGACAGACGCCACTCGGCCTCGCTGCGATCGGCGAGGCGCATGCCCTTGATGACCGGTACATCCAGGGCTTTCAAGGCCTTGGTCACCGCGCGCCGGCCCTCGCCACCGCCCACGGTGAAATCCTGCAGGCTGACGACCGCGCTCAACGCTGCCGGCGCCGCGCGCTCTGCCAGCGTCTCGACGGCCTCCACGCTCGCCCCGCCCCAGCGCGCCAGCACGCCGAAGCACTGCAACCCGCGCGTCTCCAGCGCGTCGCAGGCCGCGTCCAGCAGTTCGCGGTCGCCGGGCCGGTCGCCGGAGTCCAGGTCGAGCAGCGCCACCGCCGGGCCGTCAGCAAGATCCAGGTCCGCGGCATCGGCGTGCGCACGGCCGTCGCGGTAGTAGCGCAGCAGTGGCCGGGGGGTGACCTCGGGCACGGCAATGTCGTGGCCGGCACGCGCCAGCAGCCAGCGCATGAGCCCCTCGATATGTTCGGGGCTGCGGCCGCGATAGAAGGCGCGGCCTTCCAGCCAGGCGGCGTGCTCCGGGAAGGCTTCCTGCTGTGCGCGCAGATGTACCAGCGGGTCGGCACCGGCTTCCGGGTTCTGGGTGAGCGCGTCGATATCCGCGCCGCTGAATCCGGCGAGGAGCCGCTCACCATCGAGCCGCGACAGGCGCGTGATGTCGCGATCGCTATTGGTGGCGAGCACCGGCACATCGCGCCCCGGCGGCGCCTCGCGGAACAACCGCTGGATGCGCCCGACCTGATCACCGAAGACCGCGGCCATGACCACCGCATCGGCCTCGCGCCAGAGCGCGGCCACTTCGGCATCGCTCATGCCCGCGAGCTGCTCCGGCGTGCGCAGCCGCACTTCGTGCTCCGGATGCTGTTCGACAAAGAGCTCGGCCCCGGCGGCCATCTCCGCCGCGGAGCGCTCGGAGACGATGCCGGCAATGGTTGCCGCCTGCGCTGCACACGGGGCGAAGAGCAACGCCAAGAGCAAGCGAAGGGGGAACCGCAGATTTCTCAGATTGGAAAGATTGAAAGTCATGTTCTTCATGAATCTGCGTGCATCTGCGTAATCTGCGGTTGATGCGCTTTGAGACGATCGAGTGCGGCGTCCAGGCGCTGCAGACCTGCCGCATCTGGGGGCAAGCCGAAGCGCAGCGCCGGCGGTTCCTCGAAGGTGCGCGAGAGGATGCCCTGCCGGGCGAGCCGGTCCTGGATCGCCGCGGCTTGCGGATGCGGGCAGTAGCGGAAGAGCGCGGTGCCACCGGCCACAATCAACCCGTGCCGTTGCAGCACGGCATCCAGCGCGGCGGCCTGAGCGGCCAGCGCCTCGCGCGTGGCGTGTTGCCAGTCGCGATCGGCCAGGGCACGGGCCAGCACCCAGCGTGCCGGGTGGCTGACGGCCCAAGGCCCGAGCTGCGCTTCCAGCTCGTCACACAAGGCCGGCGGTCCGAAGCAGAAGCCGCCGCGCAGCCCGGCGAGACCGAAGAACTTGCCGGTGGAGCGCAGCACGATCAGCCCGTCGGGACCGGTATCGACCACCAGACTCGCCTCCGGGGTCGGATCGACAAAGGCCTCGTCCAGCACCAGCCAGCCACCGCGCCGCGCCAGCCGCCGATGCCATTCGCATAGCGTCTGCCGCGACAGACACAGCCCGGTGGGATTGTTGGGGTGGATCCAAACCAGTGCATCGAGCTCGTCGAGCGCATCCTCCGCGGCGTCGTGCGCCAGAGCCACGACCTCGTGGCCGGCCGCGCGCCACCAGTGCGCGTGCTCGGCGTACCCGGGCGCCGACACGCCGACGCGGCCCGGCGCGCGCAGCCGCGGCAGCAGCTGGATGGCGGCCTGGCTGCCGGGTAGCGCCACGCAGCCGGCCGCAGCAGGCGCCCCCGCCCACTCACGGGCGATGGCGTCCAGCCCGTCGTCGGCCTCCGGCAGCCGTTGCCAGACGGCTTCCGGGATCCCGGGCACCGGCCACGAGCGTGGATTGATGCCGGTGGACAGATCCAGCCATTGATCGACGGCGATCCCGTAGGCCGCCGCCGCCCGATTCAGGCGACCGCCGTGCGCCAGGCCCATAGCCCGCCTCCCGCAATCGCGATACCCACCAGCCAGACCAGGATGCTGCGATGGAGCAGCCCCAGCGCGGCCGTGATGCTGTCGGCCGTGGGTGGCATGCCCTCGCCCAGGAGCGGCCGCTGACGCAGGCCTTCGGCGTAGGGCGCCGGCCCGCCCAGATGAAGCCCCAGCGCGCCGGCGCCGGCAGCCATCACGGGCCCCGCATTCGGGCTTTCCCAGGTCCGTGCCTGAGTACACCAGCAGCGCAGCGCGACCGCAGTGCGTCCGGCCAGCGCATAGCCGAGCGCGGTCAGCCGCGCCGGCACCCAGTTCAGCACGTCGTCCAGCCTCGCGGCGGCGCAGCCGAAGCGCGCATAACGCGGGCTGCGATAGCCCCACATCGCATCCAGCGTGTTGACCAGACGGTGTCCAACCACGCCGGGAAGCCCGGCGAGCAGATACCAGAAAATGCTGGCCGTGACCGCGTCGGCGCCGTTCTCCAGCACCGACTCGGTGGCGGCCGTCGCCACACCCTCGCCGTCCAGCGCCCGTGTATCGCGGCTGACCATCCGGCCCACCGCCGCGCGCGCAGCCGGCAAGTCGCCGACTGCCAGCGGCGCGGCCACGGCACGGGCGTGCTCGGACAGGCTCCTCAGGCCGATGGCCGCGTACAGGCCGAGAACCTCCAACGCGATCACTGCCGGCCACGGCAGCCAGATGGCCGCAGCCCAGGCCAGCCCGACGAAGGGCAGCACGACAAGCAACATGGCCAGCCCGCCCACCATCACGCTGTCGGCGTGAAGCCGCGCCTCTACCGCTGTCGCCAACCGTCCGAAAGCGACCAGCGGATGCGCGTGCCGCGGCTCGCCGAACACCCGGTCGAGCAGCAGAGCTGCGAGCACGACGATGAATGGCAGCAGCACCGACATGGCTCAACTTCCCCGCAGCGCCGCCTGCCAGCGCTGCACAACATCGTGCAGCGCGTCGAGGCCATCGGTGAGCGCCGCCGGGCCGGGCTGCAGGATCAACGGCGACTTGATTTCTTCGACGAAACCGTCGCGCACGGCCGGCAGGGCCGCCCAGCCGTCGCGCGCACGCACGCCCTCGGCGTCGAAGCGCTTGCCGCACCAGGAGCCGATGATGATCTCGGGCTGACGGTCGATGACCTCGTGTGCATCGCCGATGATGCGATGCCGCCCCAGCGGCTCGACGGCCATGTCGGCGAAGAGATCTTCGCCGCCGGCGATGCCGATCAGTTCCGACACCCAGCCGATGCCGGTGATCAGCGGGTCGTTCCATTCCTCGAAGTAGACCCGCGGACGACGCTCGAAGCCGGCTCCGGCGGTGCGCACGGCCTCGACGTGCACCGACAGCTCCGCGCACAGCGCCTCGGCGCGTTCGAGTGCGCCCGCCAGCGCACCGACGGTGCGCATCATGCGAAAGATGCCGGCCACCGTGCGGTGGTTGAAGACGTGGACATCGATACCCTTTCGGATGAGCTCAGCGGCGATATCGGCCTGCAGGTCGGAGAAGCCGAGCACCAGATCCGGCTCCAGTTCGAGGATCCGGTCGATCTTGGCGCTGGTGAAGGCCGAGACCTTGGGCTTTTCCTTGCGCGCGCGCTCGGGCCGCACCGTGAAGCCGGAGATGCCGACGATGCGGTCCTCCTCGCCGAGTCGGTAGAGCGTCTCGGTGGTCTCTTCGGTCAGGCAGACGATGCGCTCCGGATACGGGCTCACGACGCCGCAGCCTCCCAACTGTTCTCGAAGACGAGCGCGTCCAGATCGCGCCGCTCGTCCCAGCCTTCCGCCTCCAGCATCGGCCGCTCGTAGAAGGCCGGCACATGGCCAACACAGAGAATCGCGATCGGCTGGGCATCGGCCGGCATGCCCATCATGCCGGCCAGGGTCGCCGGCTCGAAGAGCGAGACCCAGCCAAGGCCGATCCCTTCGGCCCGGGCGGCCAACCAGAGATTCTGGATGGCGCAAGCCGCCGAGCAGAGATCCATCTCCGGCATGGTGCGGCGCCCGAGCACGTAGCGCTCGCGCTGGTCGCAGAGCGCGACCACCAGCAGCTCGCCGCAGTCGCGAATGCCTTCGAGCTTGAGGCGCTGCACTTCCCGCGCCCGCTCGCCGCAGGCGTCGGCGGTGCGCTCCTGCTCTTCGGCGACGTGTGCGTGAATGCGCCCGCGCAGCGCCGCATCGGTAACACGGATGAAGCGCCAGGGCTGCATATAGCCGACGCTCGGGCCGGCATGCGCTGCCTCGAGCAGGCGCCGCAGCACTCCGGGATCGACCGGATCAGGCGTGAAATTCCGCATGTCGCGGCGCGCGCCGATGACCCGGTAGATCGCTTCGCGCGCCGAAGAATCGAAATCGCTCACGGCAGGAAGAGCCCGGCGGCGGCCTCGGGATTCGACGGGAAGTAGAAGTGCAGGAAGCTTGCCGTCAGCCGCTTGCGCCGATAGACGGCTTCGCTGGTCGGGCTGTCGTTGGGGCAGCGCGCCATGACCAGCGGCGTCATGCCGGTGTCCATGCGGGCGTGGTGGTAGGTGTGTGCGCGAAGCAACCCTTCCGGCAACTCGGCCTCCTGCGGACCGAGGCCGGCAAAGCGCGCTTGCAGGCGCGCGCTGCCTTCCAGCAAGCCCCACATCGGCGCGGCATTGCCCTCCTTGTCTGCCAGCGCCCCCAGCAGCGCCAGCATGCCGCCGCACTCGGCCAGCATCGGCTTGCCGGCGTCGACGTGCGCAACCAGGTCGGCGCGTAGCGCGTCGTTGGTCGACAGCGCCTGCAGATGCAGCTCCGGATAGCCGCCGGGCAGCCAAACCGCATCGCACTCCGGCAGCGGCTCGCCGGCAACCGGCGAGAAATAGCGCAGCTCCGCGCCCATGGCTTCCAGCAGACCCAGATTGGCCGGATAGAGGAAGGCGAAGGCCGCGTCGCGCGCGACAGCGATGCGTCGGCCGGCGAGCAGCGGCTCGGGCGGGCTTGCGGCATCCGGGGCCGAGAAGCGCACCGGCTCCGGCAAGGCGTCTGCGCACCACTGCAGCGAGCCGGCGGCCGCGTCGAGCCGGGCGTCGAGATCGGCGAGTTCGTCGGCCATGAAGAGGCCCAGATGCCGGCTCGGCAATGCCGCATCGCGCGCGTGCGGCAGCCAGCCCAGCAGCGGCAGATCCGGCGGCAGGAACGCGGAAAGCATGCCGGCGTGGCGTTCGCTGCCCACCTGGTTGGCGAAGGCGCCGACCACGCGCAGCTCCGGCCGCAGATCGCGCATGCCCAGCGCCACCGCACCGAAGGTCTGCGCCATGGCTGCCGCATTGATCGAGGCCAGCACGGGGATACCCATCCGCGAAGCCAGGTCCGCGCTGGAGGGCTTGCCGTCGAAGAGGCCCATGACGCCCTCGACCAGAATCAGGTCGGCCTCGCCGGCCGCGTCATGGAGCCGCTGCCGGCAGGCCTGCTCGCCGACCAGCCAGAGGTCGAGGGTATCCACTGGCGCGCCGCTGGCGCGCTCCAGGATCATCGGGTCAAGGAAATCCGGCCCGGCCTTGAAGACGCGCACGCGACGACCGCGGCTGGCGTGCCAGCGCGCGATGGCCGCGGTCACCGTGGTCTTGCCCTGCCCGGAGGCCGGCGCGCCGATCAGCAGCGCCGGGCACTGGCGCTCGCTCACAGCTCGACTCCCTGCTGCGCCTTGATGCCACTGCGGAAGGCGTGCTTGACGTCGCGCATCTCGGTAACGGTATCGGCGATGGCGATCAGCTCCTCGCGTGCGCCCCGACCAGTGACGACGACGTGCTGCATCGGCGGGCGCTGCTCAAGCGCGGTGACGACCTCATCGATCTCCAGATAGCGGTGCTTGAGCGCGATATTCAGCTCGTCGAGCACCACCAGTGCGATGTCGGCGTCGCGCAGCATCTCCAGCGCGACTTCCCAGGCGGCGCGTGCCGCCTGGATGTCGCGCTCGCGGTCCTGCGTCTCCCAGGTGTAACCCTCGCCCATGACGTGGTAGCGCACTTCCTCGAAGCGCCGGAAGAAGGCCTCTTCGCCGGTGGAGAACTTGCCCTTGATGAACTGGACCACCCCCACCTGCATGCCGTGACCGAGGGCGCGCGCCACCATGCCGAAGGCCGAGGAGGATTTGCCCTTGCCGTTGCCGCTGTGCACGAGCAGCACGCCCCGCTCGTCCTGGGCCTTGGCGATGCGCCCGTCGACCACTTCCTTGCGGCGCTGCATGCGCTCGCGGTGGCGGGCGTTGCGAGCTTCCTCGTCATCCTTCTGGCTCATGGCCTCTCCCTAGAGCGCGTAGCGCAGTGTCACGTAGAAGGCGCGCCCTGGTTGGCGATAAGTGGGCACGGTCTCGTAGTCGGTATCCAGCAGATTGGCGACGCGGCCCTGCACCTGCCAGGCCGCGGACAGCTGATAGCCCAGCCGCGCATCGACCAGCACGTAGCCGGGCAGCCGGTTGCTGTTGGCCGCGTCTTCGTAGCGCCGGCCCTCGGCGTAGATGCCCAGACCCGCATCGAGCGGCCCGAAACTGCGGTCCGCGTCAAGCTGCAGGATCTGATCCGGGCGTCGGCGCAGGCGGTTGCCGGCGTTGGCGCCGTCGCCGCGATTCTCCGGCTCCTGGTAGGTGTAGGCCGCCGACAGCTGCCAGTCCGCGACATCGACCTCGGCGCTGAGCTCGGCGCCGCGGATGCGCGCCTCGGCAACATTCAGCGGCAGGAAATTGTCGTCCGGGCCCTGAACGGTGTCGATCAGATCGTCGATGCGCGTCTCGAAGGCGGCCAGTCGCAGCGACCAGCTCGCCACCGCCCACTCGGCACCGATCTCGGTGCTTTGGGATTCCTCGGGCTGGACGTCCGGATTGCCGAAGCCCGGAAAGAAGAGCTCATTGAAGCTGGGGGCACGGAATGCCGTGCCGTAGCTGGCCCGAAGCCGCAGGCGATCGACCGGCTGCCAACCCAGGGCAACATTGCCAGTTTCATGGCTGCCGAAGGCTTCGTAATCGTCGCTGCGCCCGGCCAGACGATAGTCCAGCGCCCCCAACTCGCCCAGCAGCTGGGCGAAGACGCCCGTGATCTCGCGCCGGGTCTCGTCGTACTGGGTGGTGGAATCGACGCGCTCGTCGAGATGATCGACACCCACGCTCAGCCGCTGCTCGGCGACATCCGTATCGGCCTGCAGGCTGAAATCATTGCGGCTGGTGTCGAAGCGCGTCCGGAAATCGCCGTTGCGGAAGTTGCGCGAACGATCCTCCGAGCGCCCGGCGTCGAGGGTCAGCGCCACAGCCTCAACAGGACGCACCCGCCAGGAAGCGCCAACGACCTGCTGCACCGTTTCCGTCTCATTGACGCTGTCGAACTCGGGATTGCCGTCGAACTCGCTCTCACCGTCGGCGTGCAACCCGTTGATGCGCAGCTCACCGAAGGCACCAAGATCGAGGCCGCCCCGACCGGAAACCGACAGATTGCGGTAACCGTCATCGTCTGGCTCGAAGAGCGTCCGTGAATCGATGCCACCGGTATCGAAGACATCCGCGTTCAGGCTGAACCAGCCGTGCTCGCCGGCGTCCGACACGCCCGCAGCGGCCTCGTAGGTATCGAAGCTGCCGCCGCCGAGCTCGAAATAGCTGCGCCGACCCTCGTCCGGGCCGCCCCGCGTGAATATCTGGATGACGCCACCGATGGCGTCCGATCCGTAGAGGCCTGACTGCGGCCCGCGCACGACCTCGATGCGCTCGATCTGCTGCACCGGCAGGTTCTGGAAGGCCGCCTGACCTGCCGTTGCCGAGCCGACCTCGACGCCGTCGACCAGCACCAGCAGATGATCGGCATTGGTGCCGCGCATGAAGACCGATGTGTTCTTGCCCGGTCCGCCGTTGTTCGTGATGCTGAGGCCCGGCAGGCCGCGCAGCGCCTCCTGCACACTCTTGACCTGCCGGCGCTCGAGGTCGGCGCGGGTGATAACCGAGGTGGCCGCCAGGCCGTCGGCGACCCGCTGGCTCTCGCCGCGGATCGCCGTGATCACATGTGGCTCGAGCTCGGTCACGGCCAGCTGAAGCGGTTCCTCGGCGGCCTGCGTGCCGGTCGCGGCGATTGCCGCGCAGAGGGTCGCGCCACCGATGCACCAACGATGGATTACTGAATTGAAAAGCATGAAATCTCCCTGGCGTGCCGCCCGCACGCTCGTCGTGTTCGCATCAAGCGACACGCGTCGGGCTCAGGACAGGCGCAGCGACGATCAATCAAATAATCGTCCGCCCGCCCGCAGCCAGCCCGCCGCTGTGCCGCGCCAGTGTCCGGGGCCGGTATCCGGGCTCACGAGGGGAGGCTTTCGCCTCAGGATCCGGACACCTTCCCATGCCGGTGCGGCACAGTGGCTCATTCGCCCGGACCCGCTCGCTTACCGTTGCGGGGGCAGCGCCGGCCTTGCGCGGACGTGGATCACGTCACAGCGCGCACCGGCTTCCCGTTCAACCCTCGCCGCGATCACGACGAAGGCACCTCGAACGCGGCGAAGCCTAAGCGGCCTGTCCAGCCGGCGTCAAATCGCGGCGATGCCGGTGCAGCCCGACGAAGTTGCTATGGTGAAAAAGAATCAGCCGCTCTGCCGAGCATTCGGACCGATGAGCACATAACGGATATTCGATGCAAATTCGAAGCATTTTGGCGCCACTTACCGCTTTTACGGCGATTATTTCCGCACCGCCCTGTCTCGCGGACGGCGCCGCGGACCGGGTCGGCGTGCTCGACGACGAGGGACGCGAAGTCGTTCTCACGGCCCCCGCCCAGCGCGTTGTCAGCCTGGCGCCGCATCTGACCGAGAACCTCTTTTCCGTCGGCGCCGGCGAGCAGGTCGTGGGCACGACCAGCTTCAGCGATCATCCCGAAGCCGCGGCCGAGATTCCGCGCGTGGGCAGCTACAAGCGCGCCGATATGGAGCGCATTGTCGCGATGCAGCCGGATCTCGTCGTCGCCTGGGCCAGCGGCAACGATCGCGCCCAGATCGAGCGCATGATCGAATTGGGGCTTACCGTCTACATCTCCGAGCCGCGCGACTTCGAGGGCATCGCCACGACGCTGGAGCGATTGGGCCAGCTCACCGGTCACCCTGACACTGGCGAGGAGGCAGCCACCGAGCTTCGCGAGGGAAGCCGCGCACTGGCCGAGCGCTATCGTGACGCCGCTCCGGTGACGGTTTTCTATCAAGTCTGGGAACGGCCGCTGATGACAATCAATGACGAACATCTCATCAACGAGGCGATCAGTATCTGCGGTGGTGATAACGTCTTCGGCGATCTTGAACGTCTGGTGCCGCGCATCGACCGCGAATCGGTCCTGAAGGCCGACCCGGAGGCCATCGCCGCCGGCGGCATGGGCGAGGACCGGCAGGACTGGCTCGAGGCCTGGCGCGAGTGGCCGGAGCTGCAGGCCGTGCGCGAGGAAAACCTCTTCTTCATCCCGCCGTCGCTGTTGCAGCGCCACACGCCGCGCGTCCTGCAGGGCACCCGTCAGCTCTGTGAAGACCTCGACAGCGTGCGTCGGCAACGCCGGGCCGACGCGTCCCGGTGAGCCATCCGTTGCGCACCCTGCTCCTGCTGCTGCCGGTTGCACTGGCAGCCTGCGCCGTGGCCGTTGCGCTGGGCAGCGTCACCGTGCCGCCGGCTGCCATCTGGGCCGTGATGAGTGGTGAAGGCGAACCGCTGCAGCGCACCCTGCTGCTCGACCTGCGGCTGCCACGGGCGCTGTCGGCCTTTGCCGTGGGGGGGCTGCTGGCGGTGGCCGGGGCGCTGATGCAGGTGCTGCTGCGCAACCCGCTGGCCGATCCCTATGTGCTCGGCCTGTCCGGCGGCGCCGCCACCGGGGCGCTGCTGGCCATGCTCGCCGGGCTGGGCACGGCGCTGGTCTCGGGCGCGGCCTTCGCCGGCGCGCTGGCCTCCACCGTCATCGTCTTCGGCACCGCCCACGGCACCGGCAGCTGGACGCCGACGCGGCTGCTGCTCACCGGCTTCGTCGTCGCCGCCGGCTGGGGCGCGCTGATCAGCTTCCTGCTCGCCGTCAGCCCGGCGCAGCAGCTGCCCGGCATGCTCTTCTGGTTGATGGGCGACATGGCCAATGCGCGCAGTCCCATCGCGCCGCTGGCGATACTGGTGCTGGTCGTCGCCGCCGCCGTGCCCTTCGGGCGCAGCCTGAACATCCTTGCGCGCGGCCCGCAGCAGGCGGCTGCATTGGGACTGGCGGTGCGACGCATGGAGTGGGGCGTCTACCTGGTGGCGGCGCTGATCACCGCCACGGCCGTGACGGTCGCCGGCAGTGTCGGCTTCGTCGGGCTGATCATCCCGCACATGCTGCGGCTGGTCATCGGCTTCGATCAGCGCATCATCCTGCCGGCCTCGGCGCTGGCCGGCGGCACCCTGCTCGTCCTGGCCGACACGCTGGCGCGCACGATCATCGCGCCCGAGCAGCTGCCGGTGGGCGTCATCACGGCCATGCTCGGCGTGCCGATCTTCCTCTGGCTGCTGCATCGGAGCACCAGCTCGTGACCGCGTCGCTGATGCAGCTGGAGGACCTGGTCGTGGACGTGCCCGAGCGCCCCGACGGTGACGCGCTGCGCTGCGCCTTCGCGCCGGGTCAGAGCTGGGCGATTCTCGGCCCCAACGGGGCCGGTAAGACGACGCTGCTGATGACGCTGGCCGGGCTGCGCCCAGCACGCGGCGGGCGCGTGCTGCTCGGCAATCGCCCCATCACGGCCCTGCCCCGCCGCGACATCGCGCGCCGGCTCGGCGTGCTCTTCCAGCATCATCACGACGGCTTCCCGGCAACGGTGCTGGAAACCGCGCTGATGGGCCGCCATCCGCATCTGCGCGCCTGGGAGATGGAGGGTCCGGACGACTACGCCGCGGCCGAATCAGCGCTAGCCCGCACGGACATGAAGGAGCTGGGCGGACGCTCCGTGCAGACGCTTTCCGGCGGCGAGCGCCAGCGCCTGGCCTTCGCCACGCTCATCACCCAGGATCCCACCCTCTGGCTGCTCGACGAGCCGACAAATCATCTGGACCTGCACCATCAGATCGCCATGCTGGAACTGGTCGGCGGGGAAGTCGCGCGCGGTCGCTGCGCGGTCATGGCCACGCACGACATCAATCTGGCTGCGCGCTACTGCAGCCATGTACTGCTGCTCTACCCGGATGGCGCGGCCTGCTGGGGGCCGGTGGCGACGATGCTCTCGGTCCCGGCGCTGGAGCGACTCTACAGCCAGCCACTGGCCACCGGCACCGTCGACGGCCTGCCCGTGTTCCTGCCGCGTCAGGGAGCGGCGTCGCCGGCATCCGCCTCAGGGCATCACGTAAGCCGCCAACGCAGCCAATAGCGCAGCGGCGTATCGGGCCGCCGCGGGTCATAGCTGGCCAGCGTCAGCGCCGCTACAGGAAGGTGTGCCTCGGCGTCGAGATCGGCAGCGGCCTCTGCGATGCGTGCCAGCGGGAAGCGCTCGCGATAGAAACCCAGCGTGACGTGCGGCACAAAGCGTTGCGAGGATGCTTCGGGTATCGCGGCGGCGAGCAACTCGTACAGCCTTTGCAAACGGCCATCCGCGTCGTCGACGCGCAGATAGGCGCAACCGTTGAAGCTGCCAATGCCGCCCACGCGCAGGGAGAACACCGAAGGTTCGGCATCGACCAGCGCATCGCACTGCCTGCGACGCTGCGCCGCATCGAAGTCGTCAGCGCGGCGCGCGTCTCGTACCGGAAAGCCGCAGGCGCACAGCGTGATGTGCGGCTGGCGCAGCGGCGCCGGACCCAGCCAGGGCGCCAGCCGCCTCCTCGCCGAAGCGGCCAGCGCGCGCACCGCGGCGGTATCGGCCTCGATGAGCCAGACTGCGTAACGGCGGCGCCCGCCGTGCCAGAGCGCGCGCGATGCCGGCGATGGCGGCGGCAGCGTGCAACCGCTGGCGATGGCGCTGCCGACCCACCTGGCCGGAATATCGACCGTCATCGCGCCGCGATGTACCGAAGGCGCATCCGCGTCACTTCGTGCGATCCGGGCCTGCCTCCCGCTCAGCCGCCGATGCGCGCACGACCGCCCATGTAGGGCTGCAGCACCTCGGGCACGAGGACGCTGCCGTCGGCCTGTTGATAGTTCTCGAGAATCGCCACCAGAGCGCGGCCGATAGCCAGCGCCGAGCCGTTGAGGGTGTGCAGTAGCTCGGGCTTGCGCGTCTCCGGGTTGCGCCAGCGCGCCTGCATACGCCGGGCCTGGAAGTCGCCACAGTTCGAGCAGGAGGATATTTCGCGGTAGGTGTCCTGCGAGGGCAGCCAGACCTCGATGTCGTAGGTCTTGCGCGCGGCAAAGCCCATGTCGCCGGTGCACAGCACGATGACGCGATAGGGCAGATTGAGGCGCTGCAACACCGCTTCCGCATGTCCGGTAAGCATCTCCAGCGCCGCGTCGGAATCCTCCGGCTTGACGGCGTGCACCAGCTCGACCTTCTCGAACTGGTGCTGGCGGATCATGCCGCGCGTGTCACGCCCGGCCGCGCCCGCTTCGGCGCGGAAGCAGGGCGTGTGCGCCACCCAGCGCCGCGGCAGCGATTCGGCCTCGACAATCTCGTCGCGCAGCAGATTCGTCACCGGCACCTCGGCGGTCGGAATCAGGTACCAGGGCGCCTCGCCCTCCAGCCGGAACAGATCCTCGCCGAACTTCGGCAGATTGCCGGTACCGCGCAACGAGTCCTCGTTGACGATGAAGGGCACTGCCACTTCCTCGTAGCCGTGCTCGCTGCTGTGCAGATCCATCATGAAGGCCACCAGCGCCCGGTGCAGTCGCGCGACATCGCCGTGCATGACGTTGAAACGGCTGCCGGTGAGCTTGGCAGCCTGCGCGAAGTCCAGGCCGCCCAAGCCCTCGCCGACCGCGACGTGATCCTGCGCGCCCTCGGCCGCTCTAGGCTCGCCCCAGCGGCGCAGCTCGACGTTGTCGGCTTCGTCGGCACCGTCCGGCACGTCCTCTGCCGGCGGATTCGGCAGCCCCATGGCCAGCTGCTCGATCTCGGCCTGCACGGCCTCCAGCTCGTCGCCTTTGGCTTCCATCTGCTGCTTCATGCCCTCGACCTCGGCCAGCAGCGGCGCGATGTCCTGACCGGCCGCCTTCGCCTGGCCGATGCTCTTGGAACGCGTGTTGCGCTGTTGCTGCAGCTGCTCGGACTCGGTCTGCAGCGCCTTGCGGCGTTCCTCCAGCTCGCGGAAAGCGGCCACATCCAGCGTGAAACCGCGGCGAGCGAGCTGCGCGGCTATGGTGTCGGTCTGCGTGCGCAGCAGCTTGGGGTCGATCATGGCGGGGTATCGGCGGAACCAGAAGGCCGCGATTCTACCGGTGCGCGCGCGCAGACTCCGCACGGCGCCCGGCGATCCACCACCCCAGCGCCGCGCCACCGATCCAGGCTGCGCTCGCGCCGGCGAGCGCAGCGAGCAACAAGAGCACACCGCTCGGGGTCGCGGCCTCGATGCGATGCGCCAACTGCAGCCATTCCCAGCTGAAGCTGGACAGGCTCGTGAAGCCGCCACAGAAGCCCGGCAGCCAAAAGGCCTGCAGCCGGGGGCGCGGAGCCGTCAGCAGGTAACGCGCGGCGTAGCCCATGAGCGCGGCACCTACGACATTGACAAGCAGCGTGCCCAGCCACACGGCGGGCGTGAGCATGGATACGGCGAGCCGCAGGCTCGCCCCCAGCGCGCTGCCGGCGGCGACGGCCATGGCCAGCTCCGTCCTGCGTACCGGCCGGCTCACGGGGTAAAGACCAGCAGGAATCCGGCCATGGCCGCCAGCGGGCAGAGCAGCATGGTAGCCGCGACGTAGATCGCCGCCGACCTGAGCTGATGATCGAAGAGCACGACCGTGTGCAGCGCGAAGGCCGAGACCGTCGTGAAGCTGCCCAGTCCGGCCCCTGCAACCAGCAGCCAGGCGTCGCCGTAGAGCGGGATCTGCCAGCGCGCGAATCCGCCGGCGAGCGCGCCGATGGCGGCGCTGCCGGTGAGGTTCACGAGCCAAGTGCCGACCGGGAGGCCTTGCGGCGTGTCGAGCCGCCCGGCGATGAACCAGCGCAGCAATCCACCCGCGGCGGCGGCCAGCGGCACCGCAAGCATCACAAGCGCATTCATCCGCCCTTTCCGCTGCCGCGCAGCTTCTCCAGATGCTGCTTCAGACGCGCCTCGATTCCGCGCTCGGTGGGCTCGTAGAAGCGCGCGCCCATCAGGGCGTCCGGCAGGAACTGCTGACCGGCGGCGTGCGCGTCGTCCTCGTCGTGGTCGTAGCGATAACCTTTGCCGTAGCCGAGACCCTTCATGAGCTTGGTGGGGGCGTTGCGAATGTGCAGCGGCACCTCGGCGCTGCCGTGCGCATCGACGGCTGCCATAGCCCGCTTGTAGGCGGCGTAGGCGGCATTGCTCTTGGGGGCGGCAGCCAGCCAGAGCACGACCTGCCCCAGCGCTAGCTCCCCCTCCGGCGAGCCGATACGCTCGTAGGCCTGCCAGGCGGCGATCGCCATCTCCAGCGCGCGGGGGTCGGCCAGGCCGATATCCTCGTAGGCCATGCGCGCAATGCGCCGCGCCAGGTAGTTCGGGTCGGCGCCGCCGTCGATCATGCGGCAGAACCAGTACAGCGCAGCGTCCGGATCGGAACCACGCACGGCCTTGTGCAACGCCGATATCTGGTCGTAGAAGGCGTCGCCCTGCTTGTCGAAGCGCCGCATGCCACGGCCGAAGACCTGCGCCAGTCCGCACTCGTCCGCCTTGCCGCCGGCGGCCAGATAGTCGGCGGCGGTCTCCAGCATCACCAGGGCGCGGCGGGCGTCGCCGTCGGCCAGCTCGACGATTCGGCTGCGCCACTCGTCAGGAAAATCCGGCGCGCTAACGCCGCGTTCGACATCGCTCAGCGCACGCTCGAGCATGGCCTCGATGGCGGCATCGTCGAGCGGCTGCAGCACGAAAACGCGGGTGCGCGACAACAGCGCGCCGTTGAGCTCGAAGGAAGGGTTCTCGGTGGTCGCCCCCACCAAGGTCACCGTGCCGTCCTCGACATAGGGCAGCAACGCATCCTGCTGCGCCTTGTTGAAGCGGTGGATCTCGTCGATGAAAAGCACCGTGGGCACGCCGGCCTCGCGCTGCTTCTGCGCGGTCGCCACCGCCTCGCGGATGTCCTTGACGCCGGCCATGACGGCCGACAGCTGGCGGAAATCGGCTTCGACGTGCGCGGCCAGCAGGCGCGCCAGCGTGGTCTTACCGGTGCCGGGTGGCCCCCAGAAGATCATCGAAGGCACGCGGCCGGCGTCGATGGCCGTACGCAGCGGTGCGCCAGAGGCCAAGAGATGCTGCTGGCCGAGCACCTGATCGAGGCTGCCCGGCCGCATGCGGGCGGCCAGCGGCTGGCTGCGATCCACCATCAGTCGTGGCTATTCAAGGCGAACCACTTCGGTGCCCTCCGGCGGCTCGAAACGCAGCTTCTGCGCATCGATCGCCTCGTTGAGGACAATGTTGCTGAACCGAACCTCGGTGCGGCCGCCGATGCGATCGTCGAAGATCAGCGCCACCGGCACGCCCTCGCGCAGATGGAGAGTCACCGCTGAGAAGTCGCTCGTGTCCTCGCGCGGCAGCAGACGCACCACAGCATTGGCTTCGCCAACCGGGGCCGCATCGGCGGCACGGACCTCGAAGCGCTCCTCGATGCCCGTGCCTTCCGCCAGCAGCTCCGCGGGTGTACCCGAGAGCGCTTCGCGCGCCGGGCGCCGCGTGGCCTGGGCCAGATCCGGGTCGTAGTTCCACAGGGTGTCGCCGTCGGCGACGACGAGCTGGGAGAAGGGTTCGGTCACTTCCCAGCGGAAGCGGCCCGGCCTTTGCAGCCAGAGATGGCCGCGGCTGGACTGCAGGACTTCGTCCCGATCGTCGCGCTCGATCTGCTCGAAATCGGCCGACAGCGTCTCGACGCGGTCGACGAAGCGCGCCAGCGCCTCTTCCGGCGGTGTAGCGCTGGCTGGTTGCGCCACGAGGAGAAGCGCGCTGGCGGCAATGAGAGAAAGAAGTTTGCGCATGATCCGGATCACAGGGGGTAGGAAGCGCCAGCCTCGGCCGCGTGCGGTGAATGCATCGTGAATCCTGCCACGCACCGCACCCGGCTGCGCGCTGGCTACTGCTGGTTCTGCACGAGTATCTCGCGGTTGCCGCCCGGCCCGCTGGGGCCGACAACGCCGGAGGCCTCCATCTGCTCAACAATGCGCGCGGCACGGTTGTAGCCGATCTTGAGGCGGCGCTGTACCCAGGAGGTTGAGGCCTTGCCGGATTCCAGCACGATCTGTACCGCCTGATCGTAGAGCGGATCCTGCTCCGCGTCGCCCTCGCTCTCGGCACCCGGCATTTCGACATCGCCGGCGCAGACGGCCTCGATGTACTCGGGCTCGGCGACCTGCTTGAGGTACTCGGCGACCTTGTGCACCTCGTGATCGTCGACGAAGGCGCCGTGTACGCGGTCGATGCGGCTGGAGCCCACCGGGCGG
Source organism: Algiphilus aromaticivorans DG1253 (assembly GCF_000733765.1). Lineage (NCBI taxonomy): Bacteria > Pseudomonadati > Pseudomonadota > Gammaproteobacteria > Nevskiales > Algiphilaceae > Algiphilus > Algiphilus aromaticivorans. The sequence goes on from NZ_JPOG01000001.1 coordinate 1,939,144, forward strand.
AAGAGACCATCGCCATAGCCGAGCAGGGTCTCGGCGCCCATCTCGTCGAGGATGGTGCGCGAATCGACACGCGAGGCGACCTGGAAGGCGAGCCGGGTCGGGATATTGGCCTTGATGAGACCGGTGATGACGTCCACCGATGGGCGCTGCGTGGCAACGATGAGGTGGATGCCCGCTGCGCGCGCTTTCTGCGCGATGCGTGCGATCAGCTCCTCCACCTTCTTGCCGACCACCATCATCATGTCGGCCAGCTCGTCGATGACGACGACGATGTGCGGGATCTCCTTGTCCAGCGTCGGCTTCGGCGGCGCATCCGGGTCCTCCTCGCCGTCGGCGAAGAGCGGCGCCGACTGCAGCGGATCCTCCAGCGGCTCGCCCCGGTCGACGGCCTCCCGGATCTTCTTGTTCAGGCCCGCGAGGTTGCGCACACCGACCCGGGTCATGAGCTGGTAGCGCCGCTCCATCTCGCCGACGCACCAGCGCAGCGCATTGGCGGCATCCTTCATGTCGGTCACCACCGGCGTCAGCAGGTGCGGGATGCCCTCGTAGACCGACAGCTCCAGCATCTTCGGGTCGATGAAGATGAAGCGCAGCTGCTCGTGCGTCGCCTTGTAGAGCATCGACAAGATCATGGTGTTGATCGCCACCGACTTACCGGAGCCGGTGGTACCCGCGACCATGAGATGCGGCATCTTGCCCAGATCCACCACCATCGGGCGGCCGGCAATGTCCTTGCCCAGGGCCATCGTGAGTGGCGACGAGAGATTGCGGTATTCGTTGGAGTTCAGGATCTCGGAAAGCGAGACCACATCGCGATGCTGATTGGGAATCTCCAGGCCCACGACCGACTTGCCCGAGATCACCTCGATGACGCGCACCGAGGAGACCGACAGGGCGCGCGCCAGATCGCGCGAGAGGTTCGTGATCTGCGAACCCTTGACGCCCGGCGCCGGCTGCACCTCGAAACGCGTCACCACCGGCCCGGGCTGCGCCTCGACGACCTCGGCCGTGACATTGAAATCCTTGAGATGCCGCTCCAGGTCGCGCGAGATGCGTTCGACATCCTCGCTGGTATATCCCTGCTTGGAGGGCTTGGGCGGATCGAGCAGCGCCAGCGGCGGCAGCGGGTCGCCGGTGAAGGCCGGCACTTCGGCCTTGGCGTCGATGCCCAGCGACAGCTGCTCCTCCTGCTGGCCCGGCGCGCGCTTGTCCTGTTTTGCCTTGCGCTTGGCGCGGCGCGACTTCGGTGCGGGCGCTTCGGTGTCGACCTGGGGCGCCGCGCGCTCGGTTGCCGGCGCCGACGGCCTGGCCGCAGCAGGCGGTGCCTCGGGGCGCTCACGACGACGCGCCAGCAACGCGCCCAGTGCGCCCAGACCTGCCAACACACGGGTACCCACGGCCTCGAAAAGGCTGAGCCACGAGAACAGCCCCGCCATGGGCAGCGCCGCGGCGAGTACGATCAGCAGCAACAGGGTCGCGCCCACCGCGTTGAGCGATCCCTGCAGCACCACTGCCAGCTCGCTGCCCAGGATGCCCCCGGCGCCTTGCGGCACCAGATCCGGATTCGCGGCGATGTGCATGGCGCAGAGCGCGGCGCCCGCTGCCAGCGCAAAGATAGCCGCGAGCACGCGCAGCCAACCGTTCGGGCGGAATATGGGCGCCGCGGCTTCCGCCACTTCGGGCTGCCCCACGCGGCGCCAGGAGCGCAGCAGCAGCAGCAGATTGCCCACCGCCGCAATCAGCGCCACGTAGCCGAAGAGCGAGAGCAGCACATCCGCCACCCAGGCACCCACCGGACCGAAGAGATTGCGCACACCGTCGCCCGCCCCCGTGGACGACCAGCCGGGGTCGTCGGGGTGAAAGCTGAACAGCGCCAGCAACAGCGAAAGTGCGATGCCGAAGAGCACGAGCAGCGCCGCCTCGCGCGACAGGCGCTCGAGCCGCTGACTGCGTGCCATGGAACTGGCCTGACTGCTCTGCTGATTCTGTGGCACGGGCCTTGCTTGCTTACGATGAGCGGTGGATGGTATCGGTCAGACGCGCGCCGATCTTTGAACTGTCAGGATGGCAACGCGTCCAATGAGTATATCGGCAGGCTAAGGTCTGTCGGTCAGGCTCTTGAAGTCGGGCACTGTGGCTCCCATTAGAGAGGACGTCATGATTGAAAACATCACCAGCGGAAACACCGGCATGAACAGTGAAGTCAAGCACTTCGTTCTTACTCCGGAAGGCAATGTGCGCGAATTCAGCGCGGACGTCGCCGCCAGTGTCGCTTCCGGCCAATCCAGCCTGCCCGAATACGCAGCCACACGCCTGCGTTACCTGCAGATCGCGCTCGATCAATCCGCCGAGAACGAGATCCGCGTGCATGCCGGCGTGGCATGCCTGCAATTCGACGAGAAGGGCACCTTCTCGGGCGCCGAGGCCCCTTCGGACGAGAACGAGCAGGTCGACCCATTCGAATATGACGCCTGCATCCAGTGGGCGCTGCGCGAAACGGGTTCGACGGAGCTTGTCTACCACTAGGCAGACACTCACAAAGCACGCACGCTGATCGCGTGCACAGTCAGAGCATCCACCGCATCCGCGATGTCGCGGCCGGCGAATGGGACGCCCTCTTCAATGAGGGCTATCCCTTCGCCCGGCACGCCTTTCTGCGCGCGTTGGAGGACAGCGGCAGCGTCGCCGCGGAGCGCGGCTGGGAACCGGCACATCAGCTTTTGCGCGACGACAGCGGCGAGCTGGTGGCCGCAGCCCCCTACTACCGCAAGCATCACTCCTACGGCGAGTTCGTCTTCGACTTCGAATGGGCGCAAGCCGCGGCCAGTATCGGGCAGAACTATTACCCGAAGGGCCTGTGCGCAATCCCCTTCACGCCCGCAGCCGGCCCGCGCATCGGCGCGCGCGACGCGACATCCCGCGCCGCCATGGCGGAGCAGCTGCGCGCCTTCGGTGTCGACGAGGCGCTGTCCTCGGTACACCTGCTCTTCGCCGACAGCACCGACGCCGACGCACTGTCGCAGGCCGGCTTTCTGGAGCGCCGCGACCTGCAGTTCCGCTTCGTCAACCGCGGCTTCGCAGACTTCGAGGCCTATCTGTCCGCACTGAGCAGCGCGCGGCGCAAGAAGATCCGGCGCGAGCGCCGCCGCGTCCAGGAAGAAGCCGGCATCGCCTTCGAGACCGTGCCGGGCGACACCCTCGACGAAGCCGACTGGCAGCGCATCTACGCGCTCTATGCCAACACCTACCACGAGCGCGGGCAGCAGCCCTATCTGACACGCGAGTTCTGGCTCGACTACGGCATGGCGCCGGGAACACCGGTACGGGTGGTGCTCGCGCGCGAGGCCGGCGCCATCGTCGCCTGCGCGCTCTGCCTGCAAGGCAGCGACACCCTTTACGGCCGGCATTGGGGCAGCATCAGCAGCGCGCACAGCCTGCATTTCGAAACCTGCTACTACCAGGGCATCGACCATGTGCTGCGCGAGGGCCTGGACTATTTCGATGCCGGCACGCAGGGCGGCCACAAGCTGCTGCGCGGCTTCGATCCGGTCATCACGCGCAGCCTGCATTGGCTCGCCGAGCCCCGCCTGCACGCGGCCGTGGCCAACTTTCTGGAGCGCGAGCGTGCCGCCGTGACCGAAGGCCGCGAAACACTCAGCGCCCATTCCGCCTATCGCCGCGATCAGGCCACGGCAGACCACCGCATCGCGCGCTAGAGTGAAGCCATGGACAACCCGATCCGACTGCACTGGCTCGATCCCAAGGATCCGGCGCAGCCCTTTCCGTCACCGGGTCGCGCGCTGCGCGATCCCGACGGGCTGCTGGCCATCGGCGGGGATCTGTCCGTAGCGCGCCTGCTGCGCGCCTACCGCCAGGGCATTTTTCCCTGGTTCAACCCGGACGAGCCGATCCTCTGGTGGAGCCCGGATCCGCGCACGGTGCTGCCCAGCGAGGGCATGCACGTCAGTCGCAGCCTGCGCCGGGCCGTGGCGCGCGCCGACTACGCCGTCAGCTTCAATCGCGCACCCGATGCGGTCATGGCGGCCTGCTCGGCGCCACGCGAACCCGGCCAGGGCACCTGGCTCGGCTTCCAGATGCGGCGCGCCTACCGCGCGCTATTCGACGCCAGTGCCCTCACCTCCGTGGAAATCTGGCGAGATGGCCAGCTGGTCGGCGGCGTCTACGGCGTCACCATCGGCGCCATGGTCTTCGGCGAATCCATGTTCTCGCGGGCCGACAATGCCTCGAAGATCGCGCTGTTCTGGCTGACGCGCTTCATGTGCGCGCAGGCGATGCCAATGCTCGACTGCCAGGTCGGCTCGCCCCATCTCGCCTCACTGGGCGCCATCGGCATACCACGAGCGCAGTTCATCGACGCGCTCCGTCCCCTTTGTGAAGCCCCCGCGCCCCACTGGATCGTTCCGGACGAGGCTCCGCAATCCCCCTCCCACCTGCCCGAGCCATGCTGAGCGGCAACGAGAACATCAGCCTGCTGATCACGCAGCCGCACGCCTGCAGCTATCTGGCGGACCGCACGGCGCGCAATCTGGTGGTCGATCCGCGTCTGCGCCTCGACGGTCCGCGCTACGAGCAACTGCTCGGCCAGGGTTTCCGTCGCAGCGGTGACGCCGTCTACCGGCCGCACTGTCCGCAGTGCAACGCCTGCACGCCGGTGCGCATCCCGGTGGCGAATTTCACTCCCAATCGCGCGCAGCGCCGCTGCGAGCGCGGCAACACGGATCTGGCGCTGGTGCGCACGGCCAGCATTAACGACGACATCCTGGGACTCTACGAGCGCTACCTACGCGCCCGCCACAACGGCGAGGGCATGGACCCCGAGGACCACTTCGGCTTCGAGCGCTTCACGGCCTGCAGCTGGCTGCCCGTCGAGTACTGGCAGTTTTTCGCCGGCGAGCGGCTGGTGGCCTGCGCCGTCGTCGACGTGCTGCCACGGAGCTATTCAGCCGTCTACACCGTGTTCGACCCCGACCCTGCCATTGCCGCGCGCAGCCTGGGCACTTACGCCGTGCTGACGCAGATCGCAGCTGCCCGCGAAGAGGGACGCCGGCACGTCTGGCTGGGCTATTGGATACCGGGCTGCGACAAGATGGAATACAAGAAGCGCTTCCGTCCGCAGGAGCAAGCGACGAGCCAAGGCTGGATATGCATTGCCGAATGAGCGCACAGGGTCGATAATGCGCGGCTTATTCGACTGCGCTAATTCATGGCCAAAGAAGACCATATCGAGATGGAAGGTGTCGTCATGGACACGCTTCCCAACACCACCTTCCGCGTCAAGCTGGAGAACGGGCACATCGTGACCGCTCACATCTCCGGCAAGATGCGCAAGCACTACATCCGCATCCTCACCGGCGACAAGGTCAAGGTCGAGCTGACCCCCTACGACCTGACCAAGGGGCGGATTACCTACCGCGACAAATAGGCGGGATAGCGGCGCTGCCTCGCGCAGCGTCCTACGGGAGCTTTACGCTCCAACCGAAGGAATCTCAATACCGCGCATCGCGCGATGCCGGCGCATGCGCACCGACACCGCACGCCCGTGCCTGCGCGCTAGACCGCAGCCGCCTCGCGCGACTGCACTTCGAGCTTGATTTCGCCGTTTTCGACACCCACGCGCACGGTACCGCCATCGGCGAGCTGACCGAAGAGCAGTTCCTCGGCCAGAGGCCGCTTGATGTGCTCCTGGATGACGCGGGCCATGGGCCGTGCGCCCATCTTGGCGTCGAAACCGTGCTCGGCCAGCCAGGCGCGGGCATCCGCATCGACCTCGAGCTGCACCTTCTTGGCGCCGAGCTGAGCCTCCAGCTGCATGAGGAACTTGTCCACCACGCGCGCGACGGCTTCGGGCGGCAGCGAGTCGAAGGCCACGATGGTGTCGAGACGGTTGCGGAACTCCGGCGTAAACGCCTTGCGGAGGATCTCCATGGCGTCGCTGGAATGATCCTGCTCGGTGAAGCCGATGGAGCGGCGCGCCTGCACCTCCGCCCCGGCATTCGTGGTCATCACCAGAATGACGTTGCGGAAATCGACCTTGCGACCGTTATTGTCGGTCAGCGTGCCGTGGTCCATGACCTGCAGCAGCAGATTGAAGACGTCCGGATGCGCCTTCTCGACCTCGTCGAGCAGCACCACCGCGTGCGGGTGCTTGAGCACCGCGTCGGTAAGCAGGCCACCCTGGTCGAAGCCGACGTAGCCGGGAGGCGCACCGATCAGGCGCGAAACGGTGTGCCGCTCCATGTACTCGGACATGTCGTAGCGCAGCAGCTCGATGCCGAGAATCTCGGACAACTGACGGGTGACCTCGGTCTTGCCGACGCCGGTCGGGCCTGACAACAGGAAGGAACCGATGGGCTTGTCCGGCTGCGCCAGCCCCGAGCGGGACATCTTGATGGCCGCGGCCAGCGTCTCCACGGCCTTGTCCTGGCCGTAGATAACAAGCTTGAGGTCGCGTTCCAACCGCTCCAGGCGCTCGCGGTCGTCGGTGGAAACCGACTTGGTCGGAATGCGGGCGATGCGCGCCACGGTGTCCTCGATATCGCGCACCTGCACGGTCTTGCGCTTGCGCGAGCCGGGAAGCAGGCGCATGCGCGCCGCCGCCTCGTCGATGACGTCGATGGCCTTGTCGGGCAGGAAGCGATCGGTGATGTGGCGCGCCGAAAGTTGCACGGCCGCCTCCAGCGCCGGGTGCGAGAAGCTGACCTCGTGATGCGCCTCGAAACGGGTCTTGAGCCCTTCCAGAATGCGCACGGTGTCCTCCTCGCTGGGCTCGACCACGTCGACCTTCTGGAAGCGCCGCGCCAGGGCGCGGTCCTTCTCGAAGATGCCGCGGTACTCGGCATAGGTCGTCGAGCCGATGCAGCGCAGCTCGCCGTTGGCGAGCAGCGGCTTGAGCAGATTCGAGGCATCCATCACGCCGCCGCTGGCCGCGCCGGCGCCGATGAGCGTGTGGATCTCGTCGATGAAGAGCACCGCGCCCGGGATCTCGGCCAGCTCGGCGAGTACGGCCTTGAGGCGCTTCTCGAAATCGCCCCGATACTTGGTGCCTGCGATCAGCGCGCCGAGATCGAGGCTGAAGACCGTCGAATCCTTCAGCGCCTCGGGCACGCGGTTCTCGGTCACCAGCCAGGCCAGCCCCTCGGCGATAGCGGTCTTGCCAACACCGGCTTCGCCCACCAGCAGCGGGTTGTTCTTGCGCCGGCGGCAGAGCGTCTGCATGACGCGCTCGACCTCGTGTTCGCGGCCGATCAGCGGGTCGACACTGCCCTTGCGCGCGCGGTCATTGAGATTGGTCGCGTACTGCTCCAGCGCCGTGGCTTCCTGATTGGGGCGGCTCTGGCTGCCCGTAGCCTCCGAGGTGCTCTCCTCGGTCGACTCGCTGCCTGGCACCTTGGAGATGCCATGCGACAGGTAGTTGACGACATCCAGCCGCGACACGCCTTCCTGCGCGAGCAGATAGACGGCATGAGTATCCTTCTCGGAGAAGATGGCAACCAGCACGTTCAGCGTCGACACCTGCTTCCGGCCGGCGGACTGCACGTGATAGATGGCGCGCTGCAGCACCCGCTGGAAGGAGAGCGTCGGCTGCACGTCGCGGTCGGCCGGCTCGCCCTCGGCGGAGACGTTGTTGGCGATATATTCGCGCAGCCCGGTCTCGAGCTGATCAAGATTCGCGCCGGTGGCGCCCAACACCTCGCTGACATTGGCATCGGAGAGCAGCGCCAACAGCAGATGCTCGACCGTGAGCATGTCGTGGTGCTCGTTGCGCGCCTGCAGGAAGGCGGCGTCGAGGGCTTTCTGCAGTTCATCGGAGAGCATCAGGCTTCCTCCATTACGGTCAGCAGGGGGTGCTGGTGGCGACGGGCGTACTCGTTGACCTGCGCAACCTTGGTTTCGGCAATCTCGGCGGGGAAGACACCGGCCACGCTCCGGCCCTGGGTGTGAATCTGCATCATGATCTGCACCGCCTTCTCTCGGGAGTGACGAAAGAACTGCTGCAAAACCTGGACCACAAACTCCATGGGCGTGTAGTCATCGTTGAGCATGATCACCTTGTAGCGCGGCGGCTGCTTCAGCTTCGGCCGCGCGGTCTCGGTGGCCAGACCCGCTGACTGTTGATCGTGTGAATCGCTCATGACCTCATTGTAGCGATGCTGATCCGTCTACCCCGCGATCTTCGACAGCGTCAGAAGCTGGCAATTCCCGTCTGCCACCTACCGAGTATCAGCGCATGGACATCGTGCGTCCCCTCGTAAGTGTTGACGGTTTCCAGATTCAGCATGTGCCGCATGACCGGATAGGCGTCACTGATGCCATTGGCCCCCAGCATATCGCGCGCCTGCCTGGCGATGTCGAGCGCCTTGCCGGCGTTGTTGCGCTTGAGCAGGGAAACCGCCTCATGTGGGCTCTCGCCGGCGTCTAGGAGCTGCCCCAGGCGCAGAGCGGCCTGCAAACCCAGCGCGATTTCGGTCTGCATATCGGCCAACTTGCGCTGTACCAGCTGGTTGGCCGCCAGGGGGCGGCCGAACTGCTCGCGCTCGAGAACATAGTCGCGCGCGGCGTGCCAGCAGCTCTCGGCTGCCCCCATCGTGCCCCAGCAGATGCCGTAGCGCGCCTTGCTCAGGCAGGCGAAGGGAGCCTTGATGCCCGACGCCCCGGGCAGACGCCGCGCCTCGGGCACGGGCGCATCATCAAGCGCGATCTGGCCGGTCGGCGAGGCGCGCAATGAGAGCTTGCCGTCGATGGCCGGTGTCGAAAGCCCCGGTGTGTCGCGCTCGACGAGAAAACCATTGATGCGGTCTTCCTCGTCGCGCGCCCAGACCAGCAGCAAATCGGCGATGGGCGCGTGACTGATCCAGGTCTTGGTGCCGGACAGCCGCCAGCTACCGTCATCGCCGCGACGGGCACGGGTATGCATCCCGCCAGGATCGGAGCCGTGATCGGGTTCGGTCAGCCCAAAGGCGCCCAACAAGCGCCCACCGGCCAGTTCGGGCAGATAGCGGCTCCGCTGCTCGGGGCTGCCGAAGCGATGGATCGGGTACATGACCAGCGAGGATTGCACCGACAGCAGCGAGCGGTAGGCCGAATCGACGCCCTCGATGGCACGCGCCACCAGGCCGTAGAGCAGGTGGCTGCCACCGGGACAGCCGTGATCTTCCAGCGTCAGCCCGAAAAGGCCGAGCTGACCGAACTGTCGGACCAGCGCTCGGTCGAAGTGCTCGTCGCGATAAGCGGCGCGTATACCTGGCGACAGGGCTTCGCGGGCGAAACGCGCCGCTGCCTCGGCGCCGGCGCGCTCTTCGGGGGACAGTTGTGCTTGCAGCTGCAGGGGATCACGCCAGTCAATGGATGACATCATTGTTCAAGGAAAACGGACTTCGTACCGATTCTAGACGCTGCGCCGGCGGTCTCCGACAAGTATCATCCGGGCTGTGAACCTGGTCACCCTCCAAACGCTGTACGAACGGCACGCCCCAAAGGCGGCCTCGGCCGGCGCGCTGCTTCTGGCATTGCTCGCCGGAAGCCTTATCGCGCAGATCGGCTGGGCGTTAGTGCCGCCGCCCGACACCGGCTGGCAGCCGGTACCGCGCGCGAAGACCGACGCCTCCTCTGCCGAAACGGGCCCCGGCTTCGACCTTGAGCAGCTGGTACGTGCCGAACTCTTCGGCAGCTACTCCGCGGAAGACAAGGAAGCAGAGACCTCGATCGAGGACGCCCCTGAGACCCGGCTATCGCTCAAGCTGCTCGGGGTCTACGCGGCCGATGAGTCGTCGATGTCACGCGCGATCATCGCTTCGGCGCGCGAGGATGCGGAGATCTACGCGATCGGCGATACCATCTCGCGCAATGTCACCCTGCATTCGGTGTTCGCCGACCGGGTCGTCATCTCTCGGGAAGGGGCCCTCGAGACGCTACGCATGGAACGCGACGAGCTGGACGAGAAATCCGCGACGCGCACTGAAGCGCCCAGCACAGCGGACAGCGGCAATCTCACGGCACGCGACCCGCAGCAGCTATCCGAGATCCGCAACGAACTGCTGCAAAACCCAGGCAACGTAACTAATTACATTCGCGTCGTACCGGCCTCCTCGAGTGGCCAGCAGCGCGGGTATCGCATCTATCCCGGTCGCGAGCGCGCGCTCTTCGAGGCAGCCGGCATGCGACCCGGCGACCTGGTCACGGCGGTCAACGGCGTGTCCCTGGACAGCCCCCAGCGCGCGATGTCGTTGCTCAACGAGCTGCGCGATGCGCGCTCGATCAATGTCACCGTCGAGCGCGGTGGCAACGAACAGAATTACACCTTGAGTATCAACTGATGCGCTTTCTGAAACCCCTGCGTCTGGCCCTACTGCTGGCCTTCCTGCCCCTTGCGCCGCTGCAGGCCCAGAACGCGGTGACACTGAACCTCAAGGACGCCGACATCAGCGCGCTGATCGAAACCGTCAGCGACGTCACGGGCCGCAACTTCATCGTCGACCCACGGGTCAAGGCCAAGGTCAACGTCGTCAGCGCCTCGCCGATGACGCCGGACGCCGTCTACGAGACCTTCCTGTCGATCTTGCAGGTCTACGGCTTCGCCGCCATTCCCGCGGGCAATGCCATCAAGATCGTGCCCGAGAACAACGCCCGGCAGGACGGCGGCAGTTCCAGCCGGGCGGCGTCCGCGCCCGACGATGAGATCGTTACCCGGGTCGTCGACATCGAGAACGTGCCAGCCGCCCAGCTAGTGCCGATCCTGCGACCACTGGTGCCGCAGTGGGGGCATCTCGCCGCCTATTCGCCGTCGAATATGCTCATCATCTCGGATCGCGCGGCCAACATCCGGCGGCTCGATCGCATCATCCAGGAGATCGACCGCGCCGGTGACGACGATATCGAGATCATCAAGCTGGAGCATGCCTCGGCACCGGAAGCGGTCGAGACTCTCAAAGCACTTGAGCAAGGCCAGAACCGCCAGGATGGTGAGACCCCGGCCACGGTCATCGCCGACGAGCGCACCAATTCGGTGCTCATTGGCGGTGACCGCCAGCGTCGACAGCGCATGATCGATCTCGTGCGCTCCCTTGATGGCGAGGTCGAGGAAGGCGGATCGACGCAGGTGGTCTATCTGCGTCACGCCGACGCCGAGGACTTGGCTTCGATTCTGGAGGGCTACGCCCCCTCCCAAAGCGACAGCCAAGAGGCGTCGTCCTCTTCTGGACAACAGGCGCAGCGCAGCACTGGACGCCGGAGTGGCAACCAGGACGGCAGCATCATCGCGGACCCCAGCACCAACTCGCTGGTCATCACCGCAGGCCCGAAGCGTATGCGCTCGCTGCGCGACGTTATCGAACAGCTCGACATCCAGCGCGCTCAGGTCATGGTCGAAACGCTGATCGCCGAAATCAGCAGCACCAAGCAGGCCGAACTCGGCCTCGACTGGGCCGTATTCAACGAGGATCGTATCGCCGCGGCCGGTCTCTTCGACCCGTCCACCGGGCAGATCATCTCCAACCTCGCCGGATTCGGATCAGGGACGGGCACGGGGAGCGGCCAGCAAACGGCCGGCGCGCTGGGCAGCCTGCTCGGCCAGGGCGTGACCGCCGGCTTCGGCCGCATCCGGGACGGCGGCACGAGCTTCGGTGTGCTGATCAAGGCTCTGCAGGGCGATGGCGACACCAACATCCTCTCCGCGCCGACGCTGCTCACCTTGGACAACGAAGAGGCGGAATTCTCGGTGGGCCAGGAAGTGCCATTCCTCACCGGTCAGTTCACCAATACCGGCAGCCAGACGGGCAGCGTGAACCCATTCCAGACCATCGAGCGGCGCGACGTCGGCCTGACACTGAATCTCACACCCCAGATCAACGAGGGCGACCAGATCAAGCTGAAGATCGACCTCGAGGTCTCCAGCCTGGGCGCTTCATCCGGCGGCGATCTCACGCAGACCACCAATTCGCGCTCGATCACGAACACCGTCTCTGTCGAGGACGGCCAGATCCTGATCCTGGGCGGACTCATCGACGACAACGTCACCGATTCGATGTCCGGCATCCCCTTCCTCAGCCAGATTCCGGTCATCGGCGCGCTCTTCCGCTTCCAGTCGGTGCAGAGCGAGAAGCGCAATCTGATGTTCTTCATGCGTCCGCGCATCCTGCGCGACCGCGCCACAGCGGACTATCACACCCGCCGCAAGTACGAGCAGACGCAGCGCGCCCAGGAGGCCACCGACAAGCGCGTGCCCATCCTGCGCCGAGAGTATCCGCGTCTGCAGGACTTCGAGATCTTCCTGGACGAAGGCGATACGCCCGGCAAGCCGCTGTCGGGCAATGTGGGCACCATGCCGCTGGACGAGCTGACATCGTCCGACAGGTCGCGTAGCCCGGGCCCGAACACGCGATGAAGGCCGCTGAAGCACACGAGGCCGCGCCACTACAGAAGCCCGGCTACACCTTCTGCAAGCGCAACGGGGTGCTGATCACTACGGAGTCCGACGGCTCGCCGGCGGTGCTGGTGCGCGAGGGCGCATCCATAGACGCCTTCATGGAAATTCAGCGTCTGAACGCCGGCACACTGCCGGTGCGCCGCTGCGATGCAGCCACCTTCGACCTCGAGCTGCAGCGCGCCTATGAGCAGGGCGAAGGCGTCGCAGCCGAGCTTGTGGAAGGCCTGGGAGACGACGAAGCCCCCGAAGACCTCGACGCGCTCGCCAACGCGCTCGCCGAGAACCAGGACCTGCTTGAGGCCCAGGACGACGCGCCCGTCATCCGCTTCATCAACGGCCTTCTCATCGAGGCGATCAAGGAGAACGCCTCTGACGTTCACATCGAGACCTTCGAGTCGCGCTGCAATGTTCGCTTCCGTGTCGACGGCGTGCTGCGCGAGGTGATGACACCGCCGCGCGCGCTCGCCCCGCGCCTAGTGTCGCGCATCAAGATCATGGCCAAGCTCGACATCGCCGAGAAGCGCCTGCCGCAGGATGGCCGCATCTCGCGCTCGATCGGCGGCCGCAAGATCGACCTGCGCGTCTCCACGATCCCCACCGGCTCGGGCAACGAGCGCGTGGTGCTTCGTGTGCTCGACAAGCAGAATGAGCACATCGACCTTGAGCACCTGGGCATCGACGAGACACAGACGCGCACGCTCAAGCGCATCATCCACAAGCCTTACGGAATCATGCTCGTCACCGGCCCCACCGGCTCGGGCAAATCCACGACCCTCTATGCGGCGCTGGCGGTACTCAACGACAAGTCGCGCAACATCATGACGGTCGAGGATCCCATCGAATACAACATGGATGGCATCGGCCAGACGCAGGTAAATCCCAAGGTCGACATGACCTTTGCGCGCGGGCTGCGTGCCATCCTGCGTCAGGATCCCGACGTCGTCATGATCGGCGAGATTCGTGACCTGGAGACGGCCGAGATCGCCGTGCAGGCGTCGCTGACCGGCCACCTGGTGCTGTCGACGCTGCACACCAACACGGCGGTGGGCGCGATCACGCGCCTGCGCGACATGGGCGTCGAGCCCTATCTGCTGTCGACCTCGATGATCGGGCTGATGGCGCAGCGCCTCGTGCGCGTGCTGTGCCCGCACTGCAAGGAGCCCTACGAAGCCGAACCGGTGGAACGCGAAACCCTCGGCATTACCCACAACGAACCGCTGACGCTCTATCGCGAGAAGGGCTGCTCACACTGCAGGGGCAGCGGCTTCCACGGGCGCAGCGGCATTCACGAGGTGATCGAAGTCGACCAGCAGATGGAAGTACTGATCCACGACAACGCCGGCGAGCAGGCACTGGAGGCGCACGCCCGCAAGCAGTCACCCGGCATCATGCATTCCGGCCGGCAGAAGGTGCTCGCGGGCCTGACCACGCTGCGCGAAGTCCTGCGCGTCACGACCGAGGATTAGGGCCGCCATGGCGGCATTCGAATACGTCGCGCTGAATACGCGGGGGCGCCAGCAGAAGGGCCTGATCGAGGGCGAGACGGCGCGCCAGGTGCGCGAGCAGCTGCGCAATCAGGGTCTGATCCCGGTATCGCTGCGCGAAGTCAGCGACCGCGCCGGCACGACGCAGGGGCGAGGCAGCTTCTCCCTGCGGCGCGGCGGCAGTCTGAGCACGATGGATCTCTCGCTGTTTACCCGCCAGCTCGCCACACTGCTACGTTCCGGCCTGCCGCTTGACGAATCACTGTCCGCGGTGGCGCAACAGTCGGAGGGCCGCGCGATCAAGCGCGTCGCCCTCGGGGTCCGCGCTCAGATCGTGGAAGGCGCCAGCCTGGCCGCTGCCATGGGCGATTTCCCGAACGCCTTCCCACCTCTGTTCCGCGCCACCATCGAGGCCGGCGAGCAGTCCGGCAAGCTCGACGGGGTGCTGGTGCGGCTGGCCGACTATGTCGAAAGCCGGCAGGCCATGCGCCAGAAAATGATGCTGGCTGCCTTCTACCCGGCCATCCTGACGGTAGTGGCGATCACGGTCGTCATCCTTCTGCTGTCCTACGTCGTCCCGCAGGTGGTGGGCGTCTTCGATTCCATCGACCAGCCTCTGCCCGGGCTGACCCTCGGGCTGATCGCGGTTAGCGACTTCCTGCGCGCCAATGGGCCGCTATTGCTCCTCATGCTGGTTGGCGGCGGCACGGCCTTCGCCTTCGCGATGCGACGCGACGGCTTCCGACGCCGCGTACACAGCTGGCAGCTGCGTCTGCCGCTGATTGGCCGCCTCACGCGTGGCGCCAACACCGGCCGCTTCATGCGGACGCTGGGCATCCTCACGCAGTCCGGCGTCCCGATCCTGGAAGCCATGCGCATCGGCTCGCAGGTGGTCACAAACCTGCCCATGCACGAAGCCATCGAGGTCGCCGCCCGCAAGGTGCGCGAGGGTGGCTCGGTCTACCGCGCGCTCTCCGAATCCAGGCTCTTCCCGCCCATCACCCTGCATCTGCTCGGCAGCGGCGAGCAGTCCGGACGCCTGGACGAAATGCTGGAACATGCCGCCGAGAACCAGGAGCGCGAGGTGGAAACCACCGTCTCTGCCGTCATGGGCATCTTCGAGCCGCTACTGATCCTGATCATGGGTGGCGTCGTGCTGCTCATCGTGCTCGCCATCCTGCTGCCCATCTTCGACCTCAATCAGCTCGTGCAGTAAGCGCCTGTGCGCAAATAGGGCTTAGCCACAGATTGCACAGATTATCGGGATCTTGGGGATAATCGATTGCCCCACCAGCACACACTCCGATGCCCCGGATTGCCCAGCGAAGCCGCGTGGGCGACAAGCCGTCACCCAATCCCCTTAATCTGTGAAATCTGTGCCTCCCTTCCCACGCGAGACGCGGCATCAAACGCTGACGGCGGCGTTGGCGGGGGGATCGTAGTTTTTGCGCACGCGCCGCGTCAGGCCACAGCACAACTCATAGGGGATGGTGCCAGCGGCAGCGGCCTGATGCTCTGCGGGTAGCCCCTTGCCCCAGAGCGTAGCGACGTCCCCGACCGCAACGTCCGGAACGGCGGAGACGTCGACGGCCGTCATGTCCATGGAGACCCGCCCCACCACCGGCACCTCCACGCCGCGCAGCAGCACGCTGCCGGTATCTCCCAACGCCCTCTGGAAGCCGTCGGCATAGCCTACGGCCAGCGTGGCGATACACTGATCTCGCGGGCAGATGTAGGCACCGCCGTAGCCGATGCGATCACCCTCTGCGCAATCGCGCACCGACAGCACCCGCGTGCACAGCGTCATCGCTGGCACGAGACCGATGTCGGCGGCGCTGCGATCGGCGCGCGGCGAGATGCCGTAGAGCATGAGTCCCGGCCGCACCCAGTCGCGGTGCAGGCTGTCGTCGGCGAGCATACCGGCCGAGTTGGCAATGGAGCGCAGCCCGGGCGTATCGCCCAGCGCGGCGTCAAAGCGCTCGGCCTGCGCCAGCGCCGAAGCCGTGTCGTCGTCGGCACTGGCGAGATGCGTCATGAAGCCGTGCAAGCGCCAATCCGGCCGCGCCTGCACCCGCGCCAGCGCCTTTGGTAGTGCCGACAGATGAAAACCGAGGCGATGCATGCCGCTATCCAGCTTCAACCAGATGTCGGCGCGCGCCCCACGCGGCAACTGCTCCAACAGCGACAGTTGCCATTCGTCGTGAATCACGAACTGCAGGTGCTCGCGCAGGCCCAGCCGCGCCTCCTCCAGCGAGAGCACGCCCTCAAGCACGACCAGCGGCGCGTGCACGCGCGCTGCGCGCAGGGCCAGCGCCTCCTCAAGGCAAGCCACGGCAAAGGCATCGGCCTCCCAGTCGGCGCGCGGCCGCCGGTCTGAAGTACTGCGCGTATCGCGCAGCGCGTGAGCGACGGCTTCGGCACCGTGACCGTAACCGTCGGCCTTGATAACCGCCAGCACGCGACTATCCGGCGCGATGGCACGCATGCGCTGCATGTTGTGGCGCAGCGCACCGCGGTCGATGCTGGCCCAGACGCGGGGAATCATCGGCGCCCGCGCCCGCCCTGCCTAACTGCCATTGCGGTAGCTCAGATTCTCGAAACGCGTCGAAGCACCGAGGAAGGCCGCGTGCACGGTGCCGGTTGGGCCGTTGCGATGCTTGGCGACGATGATTTCGGTGCGGTTGTCGTCCGCTTCGGCCCCAGGGTCGCCTTCCTTGCGGCGGTAGTAAGCGTCGCGATAAATGAAGATGATGATGTCGGCATCCTGCTCGATGGAACCCGACTCACGCAGGTCGGACATGATCGGCCGCTTGTTCTCGCGCTTCTCAACCTCGCGCGACAACTGCGAAAGCGCGATCACCGGCACATTCAGCTCCTTGGCGATCGCCTTCAGATTGCGCGAGATGGCCGAGATCTCCGTGGTGCGGTTCTCGCGCGTGCCGGGTACCTGCATGAGCTGGATATAGTCCACCACCAGCAGCGACAGGCCATGGCGCCGCTTCATGCGCCTCGCCCGTGCGCGCAGATCCAGCGGAGACAAACCGGGCGTCTCGTCGATGTAAAGCGGTGCCTCGCGGATGTCGCGACTCGCCTGAGCAAGCCAGTCCCATTCGTGGTCGGCGATCTGTCCTGAACGCAGCGCAGACTGGTCCATGCGGCAATACGACGCCAGGATGCGCATGGCGAGCTGATCGGCCCCCATCTCCATGCTGAAGACGCCGACCGGCAGCTTCTCGCGCAGCGCCACGTTCTCGGCGATATTCATCGCGAAGCTGGTCTTGCCCATGCCGGGTCGGCCGGCGACGATGAGCAGGTCCCCCGCCGCCAGACCGTGGATATGCGTATCCAGATCGCGCAGACCAGTGGGCACGCCGTTCATCTGATCCGGGTTCTCGCGCAGCGACTGCAGGCGCTGCTCGACGTTGTCGAGGGCCTGCCCGACATGCTGGAACTCCTGACTTCCGCGCTCGCCCTTCTCGCGGATCGCGAAAACACGTTGCTCCGCGGCCTCCATCAGGTCGCCGTAGCTCTGCTCCCCGGGACGGAAACCGAGATCCGCAATCTCCTGCCCCACCTGGATAAGGCTGCGCAGCACGGCGCGCTCACGCACGATATCGGCATAGGCGAGCACGTTGGCGGCGCTGGGGGTGTCGTTGGCCAGCGCACCCAGATAACTCAGCCCGCCCGCCGGATCGAGATTGCCGCGCCCGCGAAGGTACTCGGAGAGCGTGACGAAATCGCAGGGCTTGCCGGCCTCCAGCAGTTCGCGCACACCACGGAAGATCAGGCGGTGATCTTCCCGGTAGAAATCGTCGTCGGAAAGCCGGCCAGCCAGTTCCAGCCAGGCGTTGTTGTTGAGCATGAGGCCGCCGAGAACCGATTGTTCGGCCTCGATGGAATGCGGCGGCTGCTTGACGGGAATGTCGTCCAATGCGTGCTCGCGGAACTGGATCAGGCCATGGCTTCGCGCATCGGCCCCGGAAACGAAAACGCCCCGCGCGGCCCTATGGCCGCCGGGGCGTCAGCATACGACGAAACGCTGCTCAGACGTCGGCGGTCTCACCGGCCGCATTATCGACCACGCTCACCGTCAGCTCACACTCGACTTCGGCGTGCAGCATCAGGCGAATGGTGTACTCGCCGGTGACGCGGATCGGGCCCTCCGGCATGTCGACCTCGGCCTTCTCGATCTCCAGACCCGCAGCCGCGGCCGCATCGACGATGTCAGCCGGCGCAACCGATCCGTAGAGCTTGCCCTGGTCGGCGACGCGCGCGGCAATGGTCAGACGCTTGCCGTCGAGCTCCTTGGCGCGCATCTGCGCGGCGCCGCGCGATTCCTCGGCGCGCTTCATAAGCTCGGCCCGGCGCTCCTCGAATACCTTGCGATTGGCGTCATTGGCCGGCAGCGCCTTGCCCTGCGGCAGCAGGTAGTTGCGCCCGTAGCCGGCACGCACCTTCACGGTGTCGCCGAGATCGCCCAGCTTGTGGATGTGTTCCAGAAGAATGACGTTCATGGGCGGCCTCAGAGATCGTGCTTGTCGGTATAGGGCAGCAGTGCCAGATAGCGCGCACGCTTGACCGCCGTCGACAGCTGACGCTGAAAGCGCGAGCGCGTTCCGGTGATGCGCGAGGGCACGATCTTGCCGTTCTCGGCGACGTTCTGCTTCAGCATGTTGAGATCCTTGTAGTCGATCTCGGTGATGCCTTCAGCGGTGAAGCGGCAGCTGCGCTTCTTGCGGATATAGCGGGCCATATTCTTCAGGCTCCCGTGGTTGCGGCGCTATTGGGTTCAGCGTCGTCGGCTTCGTCTTCGTCTTCGGAAATATCTTCGTCTTCTTCGTCCGCGTCGTCAGCGGCATCATCACGTGCAGCCGGCTTCTTGTCGTCTTCGGTCTTGAAGAGCGGCGACTGCTCGGTAACGGCTTCGTCCTTGCGCACGACGAGACGGCGCAGCACGGCGTCGTTGAAGCGGAAGGCTTCCTCAATGTCGTGCAGAGCTTCGCCACTGCATTCGACGTTCATCAGGAAGTAGTGCGCCTTGTGCAGGCCATTGATCGTGTAGGCGAGCTGGCGACGGCCCCAGTCCTCGAAGCGGTGCACGGCACCACCCTCGGCGGTCACCATGCTGCGGTAGCGCTCGACCATGGCGGGCACCTGATCGGATTGATCAGGGTGCACCAGCACGACGATTTCGTAATGTCGCATCTAGTGGAACTCCTTGCGGTCACGCCCTTCGGCGCGGTCCCCCGGCGGGATTGCGGTGGGACAAGGTCCGCTGCCGAAACAGCGGCGGCGCGCGATTCTACCCGGCCGGCGCCCCACGCGCAACGCGCTGGCGTCGCGCCTCGAAGAGGCAAACCGCGGCAGCCACCGAAACATTGAGGCTTTCGGTGGCCCCCGCCATGGGAATGGAGAGCAAGCGGTCGCAGCGCTCGCGCGTCAATCGGCGCATGCCGCCCTCCTCGGCGCCCATGACGAGCACCAGGGGCCCGGCCAGCTCGGCGTCCCAAAGGCTGAGCTCGGACTCGCCCTCCAGCCCCAAGATCCAGTAGCCAAGCTCGCGAAGCTGCTCGAGCGCTCGCGCCAGGTTGGTAACCGAGACCAGGGGCAGGCGCTCGCTCGAGCCTGCCGATGCCTTGTGCGCGGCCGGCGAAAGCTGCGCGGCGCGGTCGCGCGGGATCAGCACAGCGCCCGCGCCGGCGGCCTCGGCGCTGCGCATGCAGGCGCCGAGATTGCGCGGGTCCTGCACGCCATCGAGCGCCAGGATCAGCGCATCGGGGGACGGCGGCGTGTAAAGCAGCGAATCGGCATCGGGCACAGCAGCGCCGACAGCCACGCGCACCGCGACGCCCTGGTGCTTGACGCCCGGCAACAGTAGATCGAGGCGATCGCGCGTGCAGCGCTGCAGCGGCACGCCACGACGACGTGCCGCCTCGCGCACGCGGGCGGCCCGCTGGTCGCGCCGACTCTCGATCAGCAGCACCTCGTCTGGAGGTTCAGCCGCCTCGAGCGCCGCCAGCGCGGCATGGAAGCCGCCGCGATATTGCCGCTCGGCCATCGCGCCTCAGCGCCCCAGGTACGGCGGCGGCGTGGCTGCCTCGTTCTCGCGTCCCTCGATCACGGGCTTGATGACGACGTCGACGCGGCGGTTTTGAGTTCGGCCGGAGGCGGTGTCATTGGAGGCCACGGGCTCGGATTCGCCGCGGCCTTCCTGGCGCAGACGCTGCGGATTGACGCCCTGAGCGACCAGATGATTGACCACCGAGGAGGCACGGCGCTCGGAAAGCGCCTGGTTGTACTCGGCCGCCCCCGTCGAGTCGGTGTGGCCAACGACATGGATGATGCTGGCGTCGTAGTCCGCCAGCACCTCGGCAATCCGCGTGAAGGTGGTGCGCGCGTTGGGCTTGAGGCTGGCGCTGTCGATATCGAAGGACACGTCGCTGGCTACGCCAATCTTGAGCGCATTGCCCGACAGGCGCTGGATGCTGAGCTCGTCGCGTGCGCGCTCGGCGGCCAGCTCCTGCTCCAGCTCGCGTGCCTGCTTGTCCATGTAGTTGCCCACTGCGCCACCGGCGATGGCGCCGACGGCGCCGCCGATAACCGCGCCCTTGGTATCGCCGATGGCGCTGCCGGCCACGGCACCGCCGATGGCACCGATAAGCGCGCCCTGCTTGGCACGGCGGTTCGGGTCATCCGCGGCACAGGCGCCCAGCGCAAGTGAAGCGACGACGGTGAGGGCGATGCTTGTCTGTTTAAACATGACGGTCTCCTTCAGGATGAAGTGGGATTTCCCGAGCGCGAGCGCCGGCGGCGGCTACGTTTCTTCGCAGGCGCCTTGGCCACTGACTCCCCCGAGGAGCCATTATCGGCGGATTTCTTGGCCGCGGTACGCTTCTTTGATGCTGCCGACTTGGAGCTTGACGGCGGCTGACCGCCGCCGCGCCGACGCCGACCCTCCTTGCGCGGTGGGGCTGCCTGCGCCTCTACCGGCTCCAGCTCGATCCGCCGCTCGTCCAGCGAGACGCGCACAACACGCACGCGCAGGCTATCGCCCATCTCATGCGTGCGACCGCTGCGTCGACCCACCAGCTGGCCATGTGCCGCATCGTGCTCGTAGTAATCATTGTCCAACGCGGTGATGTGCACCAGGCCTTCAACGTGGATGTCGTCGAGAGTGACGAAAACGCCGAAGCCCGCCACACCTGTGATGGTGCCTGCGAAATCCTCACCAACGTGCTGCTGCATGTACTCGCATTTCAGCCACAGCGCGACGTCGCGCGTGGCCTCGTCGGCGCGCCGCTCGGTGGTCGAGCAGGTCGCACCCAGCGCTTCCAGCGCTTGATGGGCCAGTGGCTCATCGCTGCGCGCCGTGCCGCGCAGGGCGCGCTTTATGGCGCGATGCAGCACGAGGTCCGGATAGCGGCGAATGGGGGAGGTGAAATGCGCGTACTCATCCAACGCCAGACCGAAATGCCCGTCGCAGTCGGGTGAATAGCGCGCCTGCATCATCGTCCGCAGCATCATGCTCTGGATGACGTAGTGATCCGGGCGCTGCGCGGCCTGCTCCATGATCGCCTGGAAATCGGCCGGCTGCGGATCGTCGCCGCCGCCCAGCTGCAGGCCGCGAGTGTTGAGAAACTCGCGCAGTGCCTGCACCTTCTCCGCCGCCGGCGGCGCGTGCACGCGGAAGAGCGAACCGCGCTTGTGCTTGAGGACGAAGCGCGCCGCCGCCACATTGGCCGCGATCATGCATTCCTCGATGATCAGATGCGCGCGGTTCCGCGTCACCGGCACGATGCGCTCGATCTTCTGCTCGGCGTCGAAGACGAAGCGCGTCTCGCCGGTATCGAAGGCCACCGTGCCGCGCGCAGCACGCGCCTTGGAGAGCGCACCGAAGAGGGCATCCAGCTCGCGGATGTGCGGCATAAGCTTGGGGTCGACCTGCTTGGGGAGCTCGCCGCCCTCCAGGGCCTCTGCGACCTCGGTGTAGGTCAGCCGCGCGTGCGAGCGCATGACAGCCTCGAAGAAGCGCCCGCGCACGATCTCACCGCTGCGCCGGACCTGCATCTCGCAGACCATGCACAGGCGATCGACCTGCGGGTTCAGCGAGCACAGGCCGTTGGAAATCTTCTCGGGCAGCATCGGCACGACGCGCTCGGGGAAATACACTGAGTTGCCGCGCTCGCGCGCATGCAGGTCCAGCGGCGATTCGAAGGGCACGTAGGCGTCGACATCGGCGATGGCCACCCACAGCTTCCAGCCGGTGAAGGTGCGCTTGGCGTGGACCGCATCGTCGAAATCGCGCGCGTCCTCGCCGTCGATGGTCACCAGCGGAAGCTTGCGCAGATCCTTGCGCCCCTTGCGGTCGGCTTCGCTCACCGTATCGGGCAGCGCCTCGGCCTGAGCCAGCGCGTCCTCCGGGAAATCGTGCGGAATGCCATGCGCGCGGATGGCGGCTTCGATCTCCATGCCCGGACCGAGATGCTCGCCAAGCACCTCACGCACGCGCCCGACCGGCGCCTTGCGCGGCTTCGGGTGCGACAGGATGTCGACCACCACCATATCGCCGTCACGCGCGTCGCCGCGCTCCTCGGGCGGAATCAGCACCTCGTGGGTGATGCGCGGATTCTCCGGCATGACCATGGCCACGCCGTGATCGAGCCCATAGCGGCCGACGACCTGATCGACGCCACGCTCCAGAATCTCGACCACCACGCCTTCGCGGCGACCGCGCCGATCCTCTTCACCGGCGCGCACGACGATACGGTCGCCCGGCCAGAGCTGCTGCATCTGCTGCGGCGGCAGGAAGAGATCCCCGCCGCCGTCATCGGGGGTGAGGAAACCGAAGCCGTCCTTGTGCGCGAGCACGCGGCCGGCCACCAGGCTCATCTCGGAGGGGACGCCGTAGCTGCCGCGGCGATTGCGGAGCAGCTGGCCGTCGCGGACCATCGCGGAGAGCCGATGACTGAATCCCTCCAGCGGATCGTCCTCGGTCAGGCCGAGCGCCTCCTCAAGCTGCTCGCGGCTGCGAGGGCCGTCGGCGGCCTGCAGCGTGCGCAGAATCCAGTCGCGGCTCGGTAGCGCCTGACCGTAGCGGCGCTGCTCATCGCTCAGCGACGGATCATGGTTGCGCCATGCGCGGGGATCGGTGGATGTTTTGCGATTCATTGACAAGGGGGCCTTCTGCCCATATATTGCGCGCCGCCTGCCGAGGTGGCGGAATTGGTAGACGCACTAGTTTCAGGTACTAGCGGGGATAACCCGTGGAGGTTCGAGTCCTCTCCTCGGCACCAACACAGCAGCAGAATCAGCAACTTAGGCGGCTCTGACGTAATTTTGCCGGAGTGCCAAGACCAAGAAAGCCGCCCTTCGAGGCGGCTTTTGTCGTTCTGGCAGTGCTGGTGTCGGCCTGCTGGCCGCGGCGCGGGTTCTGCATGGCGCGCATGGTAGCGCATCATGCGTCCCGCATTCGTCCCTGCGCCCCCACCCCTTCGCGGGTAGCCTGACCGCATGGATGAGGAGAATCAGCCAGCGCAGGGAATCCGGGGCCTCTGGCGGCGCGTGGTGCGGCATCCGAATATGCCGCCGTTCGCCTTCCTCGCCCTATCCCTGACCGCACTCCACACCGGCCACCTGTTCACCTTCATGGTCCTGCTGCTGGTGGCCTACCACTGGTGGCTAATCGCCGGAGAGAACTAGGTCGCGGTACTGGCGGTTGAAGTCCTGGTAGATGGCTTCCTGCCTGTCCTCGAGCCGCTGGATCTGCGCGCGCTTCTGCGACTCGGCCATGGTCCGCTGCTTGATGCTGTCGATCTGCTTGCGCAGGCCGGCCAAGCGCTTCTCGGCGATCTTGTACTCGCGCAGCAGCTTGCCTTCGTCGGACTGGCGGATCTGCTGCACCTTCTTGATGTCCCGGCCCTCGCGGGCCAGGTCCATCTCCTGCTCCAGGTAGCGGAGCTTGTCGCGCCGGTCGTAGAACAGATCGCGGGACTGGCTGGCGCGCGGCGTGCCGTAGAGCTTGCCCAGGAAGGGCACCTCGTAGGCGTTGATGTCCTCCTCGCCCTGCATGGCCTGGTAGGTCTTGCGCGGCAGATCCGCCGTCTCGGCCACGAACCGACCGACGCCGCCGGTGGCGAAGTCCCAGACGTGGTCGATGAGCTCGGGCGACAGGTTCACGGCGCCGGGGGTGACCTCGGATCCGCCGGTCGCCATGTTCAGCTGCTCGGTCGCCCAGCGGGACCAACCGCGCGCGCCGCTGAAATGCAGCGTGTAGTTGGGCGGCGGCGGGCCGTAGGGGTCGGCCTCCGGATGGATCGGGATACCCGCGAAGTTCTTGTTCTGGGCCCACTGCACGGCCGGGTCGGCGATGGTCGGGGAGACCAGCTGCAGCGCCGTGGGCGACGCCCCGATGGGGTTGAAGGCGTCGAATACCGACATCACCAGGCCCATCGCTTCCTCGGCCGGGTTGTAGTCGTCGATCTGCCCCATTGAAGCGCTGATCGCGCGCCCGACCTTCTGCCCGGCTACGTTCAGCACGTTGTAGCCGTAGGGCAGCGGGAACTTGATGTAGTCGCCCTCCGGGCCTTTCGCCCAGTCCGGCACCCAATCCGGCATGTCCTCGTTCTGCGGAAGCATGACGATCCAGTTCATCCGCTTCACGTAGTCGGGGATCCGGTCGTAGCGGTTCTCATCGTCCTCGTCGTCGCCGGCGATCATCCGGTTGGCGAGATCGAGGGCGACACCCGTGGCAACGGCCGCGTACATGAAGCGCCGCGCGCGGGGGCTACTGGCCGCCGCCTTGATAATCCGGGCGTTGCCCTGAATGCTGGCGTTGAAGAACAGGTAGAGCGCGTTGAGCGTGTTGCCCTTGTTGCCCTTGCGGTTGAAGTTCACGGTCAAGCCCTTGGCCATTTCGCCGGCGCGCTGACGCGACACCCCATCCTTCCGGGCGTGGATGTAGGCCGAAAGCCGAACGCCGTTCTCGATCGCCGTGTTGGTGTTGCCGACGAAGTCCATCATGTTGCGGCCCTGGCGCTTGGCGAAGTTCCAAGTGCCGGGCTGCTCGCGGTCCAGACGCTTGGTCAGCGACCGGGCCAGATCGCCGACGTTCTCGTAGCCTTCCATCCACCCGGTCTGCGCGCCGTCTTCCAGGAACTCGCCGTAGTAGCGCGCCCATTCGCTGTCGCGCTTGCCCTTCTGGTAGTCGCGGATCGCGCGGTAGCCCTTGCCGGAAAGCGTGTCGCGCATGATCCGGCGCTTGAGATCGGCAGCCTGGGTGTCGTTGAGGTTGATGAAGGCCGTCTGCACGTCGCGCGCGAAGTTCGAGATCAAGAACTCCGGGTTGAGGCTCGTGCTCATGAGCGACAGGTAGCGGTTCAGCCCGTACATAAGCCGCATGACGCTGTTCATCTCCTCGGCGCCGAGGTTCTTGAAGGCCATCGCCATCCGCATGGCATCCACGTTCTCCTCGTTGAACTGGATGTGATGCTCGACGCCGTCCACCTTCACGACGAACACGTTGTCGCGGTTGCGCTGGCTCAGGTCCGGGGCGTTGGTCACCAGGCCTGTCACCGGGTCGAGGTGCCGCTTCGTCATCGGCTGGTCGACGGTCCACAGGTTCGGCGCGGTGTTCTCCTGGGCGAAACGGAGCATGGCCTTGCCGACCTGGTTCTTCTCCGCGCGCTGGATCGTCGAATAGTGGGCCGCCACCACGTTCGCCATGATGTCGCTGGCCGGGCTTTCGCGGCCGAGGCGGCGCTTCGTCGCGCTGCCCCGCGTGTCGAAGCCCTTGCCGGTGCTGGGCATCAGGCTGGCGAGCAGGCTGTCCGACTTGCCGCCGGGCGGACCCTTCATCGGGACGTAGTGGTCGTACTGCTTGGCCCACTGCTCGATCGTCTCGCGCTTCTCCAGGCCCGACTCGACCAGCAGATCGCGCGTGGCCTTGTTCATCGCATCGACGCGCTTGGCGATGGACTGCATCGCCTTCATCTCGCCGGTGCCTTCCAGGGCGTCCATGATCCGCTGCGCGTCCTGATCGGACATGCCGGACATCGCTGTTTCGCCCGGGTTGATCTCCTCGAGCCGCTTGTTCGCCTCCGGGGCGTGGCGGGCGTAGAGATAGGCGTCGACCGCGCTCAGGTGGCCGTAGCGCTCGGCGAGGTCCGCGTCCAGATCCGTAAGGTACTCGCCGATGGGCTGCAGGCGGAAGCTGGTGCGCTGCAGCTCGTCCAGCAGCGGCTGCACCTGATTCTCGTCGAAGGCGTCCATCTGCTGGCGCGTGCGGCCGTGGTACAGCGCCTCTTGCATGTACGGGTCAGTCCGCTCCTCCAGGCGCTCCCCGCGCTGGCGCTCGGCGACGTTCTCCAGGGCGCGCAGCGCGTTGAACTTGTCCTGCGCCTCGAACTGGAGCTTGCGGCCGATGCGCCCGAAGTAGCCGGACTCCGGCATGTCGAGCGTCGCGCCGGGCAGGTTCGGCTGCCGTGGCACGCGGCCGGGCGCCTCGATCTCCACATCGAGCCCGGCACCCTTCATCAGCTCCTCGGCCTGCTTGCGGCTGAATGCGCGCTTGAGACCGTAGCCGAGCATGTCGGTGTTCTTGGTGACGACAACCCACTTGTTGCCTTCGACCCGGGCCGCGGCCTGCACGTTGCCGTTGGCGTCCCGACCGACGAGGCGGACGTTGCCGCGAGTCGGCATCATGCGGCGCATGGTCGGGGACTGAGGTGTTTCCGGCGCAGCTTCGGCGCCGGCATCCATCACCGGGTCGATCTCCCCCTGCCCCGCGCGCTGGAAGTCGATGCGCGGATCGTTGGGGTCGAAGGTTCCGCGGTTGCCGGTGGCGGACTTGATCTGCTCGGGGCGCAGCGCAACGTACACGGTGCCTTCATCGGCGGTGTTCTTGATGATGACGCCGTCGTGCTCACCAGAACGGATCGCATCACGGAACTGCCGACCAGATTCGCCGAATTGGATTGACCCAGCGTAGGCCCCATCTGCGTCAATAACCTTCGGGTTCTGGATCGACAGATAGGCGGGGAAAACCGCCCCGCCACGCGGGTAATCCTTCGCGAAACGGTTGGCGGTGTCGATGTCACCAAAGAATCCGGCAATCTTCACGCCGTCCTCTGGTGGGTTGAAAGCGGGGAACTCGGTGGGGCGGTCTATGACCGAGATGGGGGCATCGGCATTCGGGTCCGTCCAATCGTAGGCATACATGCCCTTGTAGACCACCAACGGCTCCCCGTTCTCATCCACCACCTTCGAGTCGCGGAACCATCGGCGGAAGGCCTCGGTGTCGGTTTGGCGCTCAGAACGAGAAACCCCGCCATCGGGCGGAGTCGTATCGCTCTGACGGGCTTGACTGAGCGTCGGTTGATCTGGAGCCGAGCGACTTGCGGCCGTAATCGCGTCGCGCACCGCCGGCTGATCGAGCGCGCCGGGCTTCATCTGGTTCTCGCGCGCCACGCCGGTCAGGGTGTCGAGCACCGTCCGGCGAGCGCGCTCCACGTCGGCCATGACGCGCTGCGCGTAATCGTCGCCGCGCTCCTGGCGGATACCGCGGATGCGGTCGATCAAGTTCTGAATGGCCCGCACGATCTCGTTGACCAGGCGACGGAAGGCGCCGGGGCGCATGCGCTCGGAGACGCGCTGCAGGGTCTCGGGGTTGCTGATGATCGAGCCGAACACGTCGGCGATGAACTCCTCCTCGACCTTCTCGCGATGCAGGCGCGGGATGCCGTCGCGGTCGTAGATCATGTTGATCCGGTCGCGGTACTCCGGCAGCGCGCCGTCGCGCGCCGCTCCGACCAGCGCCTCGCGCGCGCGCTGGTAGAGCTCGGGGTTCTTCCGGCGGACGGAGTGCAGCAGCTCGTGGCCAATGACGTGCTGCGCTGGACGGCGGGAGCGCGCGTTGACGAACAGCGAGTCGCCCTGCATGTAGACGCCCTGCGGCGCCAGCGGGCTCGGCGACGTGTACCAGACGACGCGGCGACCGAACAGCTCCTGCACGGTGTCAGCCATGTCGGCCATACCGTCCGGGGCGTTCGCCGGGTCCAGCGGCACGGGGATGCCGTGCAGGCGACTCAGGCGCTGCTGCAGGGCGTCCAGCTCGGCGGGGCGCGGGATGTCGGCCTCGGCCCGCACCATCCGCTCGAAAGCGGGGCCACGGCGCATAGACGCAGAATCGACGCGGGAAAACATCTCCTCGACCGCGCGCTCGGACTCCTCGGTAGCTACCGGCTGGCCGTTCTCCTCGAGGATCTGGACAGCGTTCTCATCCCACACGACGAAGTTGCTGGCGCCTTGGCCCTGCCGGCGGGAAGTTGCATCGAGATACCGCAAGCCGGGGATGCCGGCATCCTTAAGTCGGTCGGAAGCCAGCTTCGCCGGATTGCGGACGTCGCCGCCATTGTCCAGCGCAAGCTCGCCACTCAGGGTTCGGTACAGCTGCTCGCCGGTGACACTGCCGTTCTGCAGGTCGTTCATCGCATCGCGAGTAATCGGCTTGTCGAGCAGGTAATCCACGACCGGCTCAAGGCGCCGGCGCACTTCATCAGGCTGCTCGTTTATCGTGGCGTCCCAGTCGAGCAGGCGAGCGACAGCATCGTCCTGAATGTCGACGGTGTAGAGGTTGCCGTATTCCTGCATCGCCTTAACGGTTTCCGGCGACGGGTCGAACGAATTGAGATCCTGGAAAGCTGCGGTTATGGCCTGCGCGGGGTAGTCGAAGCCGAGCCAATCATCATTGCGCAGAGCTGCCAGCAGTCGATTCATGCTTGGCGTGAACTCGCCCGCATCAATCATTTCGTTGATCTCGTCGAAGTCCGCATCATCCGGCAACTGCTCACGGAAGTGCCGGACGACATCGCGATAGCTGACGGCGTCCCGATAGTATTCCGCAACGCCCTTGCTCTCGGCGAAATACAGGCCGTGGCCAAACGCCTGAGCCCCCTCGCCAGTCCCGATATTGCTGATCTGGAACTTGTCAACCTTGTGAGGCGTGCCGTGATAGGCGCGGGCAAAATCCTCGGCGCGCGGCTCGCGCACCATGCCTTCGGAAATCTCGAAGTCGCGGCCGGGGCCGGTGTTCTCCTTGAAGCCGAACTGCTTGTAGAAGCGCACCAGGCGCGCGCTGGACGTTGTGCCGGGGTCGCCGGCCTGCGCCGGCGTCAGGGCGATGCGCAGCCCGTTGGCGTCGGCGTAGTCGACAATCTCGCGCATCGCCCGCGTGCCGACGCCGGTGCCGCGCTGGGCCTCCGGCACGGTGATGCGGTCGATGCGCATGACGTCGCCGGTGATGCCGATGTCCAGCGACTGCAGGTCGTGGGACATGCGGACGCTCTCGGCGAGCAGCTGGACGTCGTCTCGGGTGACGGCTTGGCCGGGGCGGGACATATCCACGCCGGATTGCGCCGCCTCCTCGAGGAAAGCCGCACGCGACTCCGCATCCGGGAACAGAAAGCCCGGCACGGCGTCGCCGCGGTTGTAGCGTGAGTAGTAGCCGCCGTTGCGCCGCGCAGCAGCCGACGCTTCCTTGAAGCCCTCACGGCCCAGGAAGCTCTGCGGCTTGGCGACGTACTTGGTTTCACCGGACTGCGTGTGCTCGAACTGCGCCAGCTCGTAGCCGGCGGCCTCTGCGGACGGCTCCGAACGGGCAGCGGCTTCCGCCTGCGGCCGGCCAGGCAGCTCCATGTCCTCGATTCGGTCGAAGAACTCGCCGATGCTTTCGGCGTTGGAGATGTCCATCTTCTTGCGGTCGCCGTCCCACTGCTGGCCGGCCGGCAGGCGGTCGAAGACCACCACGCGCGCCCGGACATTGGTACCGGCGCGCTCGAATACCGAAGGCGGCAGCTTGATGTCGGCGCGGAAAGCGATGTCGTCGCCGAGATCGTCGCGCATCTTCTGGAACTTCATGTCGGCGGCCGGGCCCTCGGGGATGATGGCCACCACGCGGCCACCGGCGCGCGTGTGCTTGATGGCCTTCTCCAGGTGCGTGATCGCCTGCTTGCCGCCATGACCAAAGGGCGGGTTCATCACCACCGCGTCGTACTTGTTCACGACGTTGTGGTTCTCGAAGTTGTCGCGCACGAGATCCGCGCCGCCGGCGTACAGGCCGGCCTTTGAAAGAAGCTCGCCGGACGGCTCGATGATGCGCCGGCGGGCGGCCTCGGGAAGGAAGCGCGCTATTGCCCCATGCCCGGCCGACGGCTCCAGCACCGACTCGCCCGGGGCGACGCCGGCCCACTCCACCATCTTGAAGCCCAGCGGCTCCGGGGTGGCGAAGTAGTCGATGCCCTCGCGAGACTTGTCGCGCGACGTGCGCTTGCGCTGGCCGAAGTAGTAGCTCTTGGCCTTGTCGAACTCGGACGTCTCGGTGCGCTTGGCGCGGTCCTTGGCCTTGCCGCCAGTGCCCTCGTCCGCACTCGGGGCGTAGGGCTCGCTCTCCAGGTAGCCCTCGACGAATGACTCCTTGAGCGCACGGGCTTCGGCGCCCATCGCAAGATTCTCGGCAGTGCTGGCCCGCTCGGCGATCTTGGTCGCGAAGACCATCTGCTCCCAGTTCAGGCCGGTGGTGATGTACTGGAAGATCGCGTTGGACTGCTGCCCCACGCGGTAGATGCGCCCCTCCTCCTGGATGGAGGCGAATGGCCGCGTCGGCAGACCCAGGTTGATGAGCGCACGCTGATGCTGCCCACTGGTGTCGTGCAGGCTAATGCCCTCGCGGCCGGCATCGGACTGCACCAGGATGACCTGCGGCCCGGTGGCGTCGTCGATGAAGCTGCCGACGGCCTTGCGGCGGTCGGTCTTGCTCATCGTGCCGTTGAACACCAGCAGGTCGTCGCCGAAGGCCTCGCGGAAGGTTTCGATCGGCGACTTGAGATCGTCCAGCGGCAGCTTCGTCAGATCCGGGCGCTGTCGGCGCAGGGCCGCGTTCAGATCCTGCATCGTGAAGCTCTTTCCGTTCGCCTCCACCGTCTGGTCGGTATCCGGAAAACGGAAGGGGTGAAAGCCGCCGCCCTTGTTGAAGCCGTGGAACACGACGACCTTGCGACCGCGCCCCATGTGCTGCCGCGCGAGATCGACGCCGTGGCGCGCCTTCAATGCCTCCAGCAGGTACATTTGCTGCAGGTACTTGAACCGATCCTCGACCACGCTCGCCGCGGCCTGCATCTCGGGGCTCTTTTGGTCGCGCAGCCACGTCAGTCCCTCGTCGATCTTGGTACCGAGCGCGTCGTCCACCAGCGTGAACTTGCGCTCATAATCCTGATCGACGTCGAGCACGCGCGACGACAGCGACCCGCGCTTGCGCAGCCATTCGTTGAACTGCGCCTCCATGACCGCCGTATCGACGCCAGCATCCGGCTGCGTCAGGCGGTTGTAGCGCATCCGGAACCCGAAATGCGTCATGAAGAACCGTTCGCGCGCATTGCCGGCGTTGTAGCCCTGATCGTTGTCGGCGCCCTCCTGCCCTTCCTGGTAGTTGAACAGGAAGCCGTCGGCGTACTCGATGGACTTCACATAGGCGAATGGCGTCGCCGACAGGAACAGCACCTTCGTCTCGCCGAAGCGGTCGATGTTCTGCTCTGCGAAATCGGCGCGCTGCTGCTCGTAGCGCTGCCACACCGCGTTGTAGCGTTCCTGCGCCTGCTCGGCGGCCGGCAGCGCGGCGTCGTTGTCCTTCGCCTGCATCTGGGCGTACTCCAGCGCCTCTCTCGCCTCGCGCAGGTCCCGAGTGATGCCGTCGCGATTGCGCTGATCGAAGCGGGTCGGCACCGAGCGCGGCGCCCAGGCCAGCGTGCGCAGCGCCTGGCCGGCGCCGGTCAGTGTGCCCGCCTGGTTCGCGCTCAGATAGTGCGCTTCATCGGGGACGATCAGATCCCAGTCACGGTCGGCAAGGGACTCGTTCTCGGCCATGTTGGCGTAGGTGGTGACCACGATCCCCTCGCCCGCCGTTGACGTGTTCGGCAGCGCGGTGATCGTCAGCCCCAGCTTCTCGCCGGACGTGACCCAGTCGCGCCCGATCTTGTCGTTCGGCGCGACGATGAGGATGTTGTTCTTGCCGCGGCGCGCGAACCGCTTGACCACGCCCAGGCCGGTGAAGGTCTTGCCGGTTCCGGTGCCGTTGGTGAACAGCATCCCCGGCTCCTTCGGGGCGCCCTCGAAACGGCGCTCGGCCGCGGCCACGTCTTCCTGCTGTCCCTCCATGAGGAAAGGCAGCGTCTCGCGGACGTTGTCGAGGTTGCCGGGCTCTACCGGCGCCTGCTCAGCGGCGCGCTGCGCCTCCTCGCGGCCTAGCTGTTCGGCGGCGCGCTGTTCAGCAGCGTCCGAAGCGCGCTCGCCTGCTGGGCGTTCAGCGCCCGGTCGCGAATCGCCAGCGCTGCCGCTTCGTCCGCCGAATTGGTTTCCGGCAGCGTCGACGCCAGCATCGGTCGCTGCTCCCGAAGTCGGCTGATCGCCTCCTTCTCGAGAATCAGCGGCGCCACGTCGAGATACGCCAGCGCCACCTGCGGATCCACGCCCTGAGCCTCCAGAGCCTCCGCCTGCGCTTCGTGCGCTTCCGTCAACTGCTCCTGATCCATCTGGAACATCCGACGTGCCCACGGCGTCCGCAGACCCTGCTGCGCCACTTGGTTCCAGACTGTCGCCGCTACGCTCAACATCGGCTTGCTCCACGGCCGCGTCTATATCCGCAGCCTGCACTTCATTGTACTCGTCCATCCCCGACGAATCGAAATCCGGATAGTCGCGGACGGCGTTGTAAAGCATCTTCAAGTAGGGGCGGATGCTCTCGCCCATGTCGTTCAGCATGGCCCGCGAGAACTGCCCGAACCGCCGGGCGCCGGCCTCGACGTGGTAGCCGGCCAGCTGGATGCCGGCCTGCATCACCTCCGGATCCATGCCGGCGTTGATATTGCCCAGCTTGCGGCGCAGCACCTCGCGCGCGGCATCGGCGTTGTCCTTGGTGAAGACCTTGTTGGCGGCGCCGTATTCGCTCGTCTGCGGTTCTTGGCCACCACCAGCGAACAACCCGCCACCGGCACCAGCCGGCGGTGCATCCCCGCGCCGCGGCTGCTGCTGCGCGCCCTGCGCTCCGAAGGCGTCCGTCTGCGCGGCCTCGGCCTGCTGGCGCGCCTCCGCGTCGGACTGCTCCTGCGTGCGCTGCTCGGGCGTCAGCTGGAAGTTGTTGGCC
Source organism: Algiphilus aromaticivorans DG1253 (assembly GCF_000733765.1). Lineage (NCBI taxonomy): Bacteria > Pseudomonadati > Pseudomonadota > Gammaproteobacteria > Nevskiales > Algiphilaceae > Algiphilus > Algiphilus aromaticivorans. The sequence continues at coordinate 1,972,259 of NZ_JPOG01000001.1, forward strand.
TGCTCGTCGGGGCGCAGCGCGCGCGGCTGCTCCGGCTGCACCTGGCCGTCCTGCTCGGCCTCCAACGAAAAAGCCCCGCTCTCGGGCGGGGCTTGGTTCGGCTCGGCGTCAGCGGGCGGCGCTACCGCGTCTTCGCCCCCCACGCGCTGCTCAGCTTCTCGGCCGCCGTCTGCGTCCGCTGCTGGCTGTTGCGCTCCATCGTCTGCACGCTGCTGCTCAGCGCCTGCGCCGCCTTCGGCTTCGCGTCCAGCGTCTTGCCCAGATTGAGCAGCTTTTGCTCCATCTCGGCGTCGGTCAATCGCTTTCTGGGCATTGCTCAGCACCTCCGTGGTGTTCTCGGGCCCCTGCCGATCGCCGAACATATCCGAGCCCGGTTCGCCAAAGGCCTCAAGCTGCGTCGCGTATTCGTTCAGCAGTTCGGTCATTTTGCCAGCGCTGCGCAGGTTGCGCGCGAAAGCCCGCATCAGCTGCAGCGTCGTATCGCTCACGCCATCGCGCAGCATGTCGCCCTGCTCGATGAACTGATCCACCGACCGGCCGTCCTCGCGAAGCTGCTCGAATACCTGGACGGCCTCGACGAGCTCGGGGACGATGTCGGCGTCGAACAGGCGGCCGTCGGCGATCTTGTCGCGCATCTGCGCCACCTGCGGCGCCGCGCGGATGAGCGCGGTGGCCAGATTGCGGCTGGAGTCGTCCATCGCGTCGACGATGGATTGCACCGGCTCGCTGTTGCCATAGGCGCGGTAGAGCACGGCGTTGCGCAGCCGCTGGTAGCCGTCGCGGCTCAGCCGGCCCTGATTGTCCACCAGCGCCGCCTGCTGCTCGACCGGCATCTTGCGCAGCATCTGCTGCACGATCGAGCCATTGCGCGTGCGATGCAGGTTGCCGGCGTCGTCGACGACCAGATTCTCCAGGCTGTCGATGCGCTCGGCGTCGACCGCGGCCTGCTCCAGCGACGACATGGCCAGGCCACCGCCCTCGTTGGAGCGCAGGGACAGCGCGCGCACGTCGACATCTTCGGGCAGCCGCCGGATCAGCACCGGCGCCTCCATGCCTGCCACCTGCTCGGGGTCCAACCCCAGGCGCGCGGCGTTGTCGCGCAGCGCCTGCCGGTAGCTGTCGGCATTTCCGCGGCGGTAGGCCTCGGCCAGCCCTGCCAGGCGCCCGTTGCCGCCGACGACCGTATCGTCGCGCGCAACCGTCGGCGCGCCCTCGTTCATCGTCGGGCTCTCGCTGACCAGATCCCAGTTCGGTGCCTGCGCAATGCGGGCGACCTGCATCTGACTGGCTGCACGGCCACGGTCGCGCGCCTGGTTGACGGCCTCGCTCATGGCCGGCGCCAGCTGCCCGGCCTCGACGACCTCCCACTCGGCGTTGATGCGCTCGCCGCCGGGGATGGTGATGCGTGCGGTGCGGTCGCCGGCCTCGGGTGCAGGGGCCGGCTCGGATGTAGGTGCGGATTCCTCCTGCTGCAGGATGCCGGCCGGCGCGTCGTCCGGCTGCGCGTCCAGACCGAGCGCGCTGCGAATCTGCGCGTCGTCGCGCTCGGCGCGGATGGCCTCGATGTTCCGCTTCTTGCTGACGCGGTTCTGCAGGCCGAGATCGCGGGCGACACGGCCGACTGCCGCAGGCTCCATCGCCTGCAGGGCGGCGTCGACTTCCTGATCGCGCTCTGGCGCTTCGGGCTCGGGCTGCTGCGTCGGCTCCGCGCCGGCGGCCTGACGGCTGCTCGGGAACTCGCGCGCCAGCGGCAGGATCTGGTCGATGGTTGCGCCCAGGCGCATGACCGGGATCGGCTCGCCCGCGTCGAGCTTGGCCAGCCACTGGTGATGGCCGTCGATGATGTGGCCGTCCTGCGACACGAGGATGGCGCGGTCGCCGCCCTCGAAGCGCTTGGCCTTGGCCACCTTCTTGCGCGAGAACTCGGCCTGCGTAGGTTTCAGGCTGGCCGGGTCGGCGTCCTCACGGTTGGCCGGTACGTCGCGAGCCTTGAGGTAGTTGACCAGCGCGCCGCGGTTGGCGGCCTCGATCTGCGGCATATCCGCGCGCGGCACGTTGCGGGTGCCGGACTCGGTGGCGAAGTTCACCCACTCGTCGTCGATGGGGTCGCCGGCCAGGCGCTGGGAGGGCGCTACTTGTGCTTCTTGCTCATCCGCGGCTTCTGGCTCGGCATCTCTGGCATTGATGGCATCCCACGCCTCTTGCGGACGCATGGCGCGAATGCGCTCATCCGTATAGCCCATGTTGCGCAGCTGGGCCTTCATGCCCTGCGTCACCATCGTGGGAACGGTGGATTGGATTTTGCGCTTTCTAATTTCATTCGCCTTGCGGCGATATTCAGACGCCTTATCGGCGTCGCCCAACTCTCCCAGTGCGTCCTGCTCACTCGCGAGACGATCATAATTTTGGGCGCGTCGTTCAACCGCTCGATTCTTTTCCTCGTTCGATACCTTGTTCCGAGACTCACTCAGCTTTTTTGCGCGCTCATCACGGATGGGCCACAGATGTCCAGGGTTTACCCCTTCGTGGGTACTCCCATTATCCAGTGTTCCAGTCTCTACCAGCCCGGCCTGCCTGAGAGCGCCCGCCTCCTCGTCTGTAAAACCAGAAAGTGGAATAAGGTCACTTTCAGCAAGTTGCATATCAGGAAAAATGGAAAGTACCGAGTCAGGTATTTCCGGGGAACCTTGGGCATCGGCCGGTTGGGCGTCGCCCTCCTGCTCGTCGGGCGCCGTTTGCTCTGCGCGCTCGCGCATGCGCTGCGCCAACTGGGTATCGCCGCGCTGCTCGGCACGCTCGGCCATGCGGGTCAGTTCGTCGCGCTCGCGCTGAGCACGCTGCTGCTGCTCGGTCTGCTGGCGCTGCTCGGTGGCGCGCTGGCGCTCGGCCTGCAGCTCCTCCTTGATGAGCCCGCGCGCGGTCTCGGATTCGGCCTCGGCCAGATCCTGCTCCAGCTGCTGCTCGCGCTCGGTCTTCTCCGGGGCCGGCTGCCCCGGTGCGGCTTCGACCAGGTCCGGGTAATCGACCAGCACATCCGGGGGCACGGAATCGCCGCGCTGCAGGGCGCCGGCCACGGCCTGCTCGTGATCGGTGCCGGCGTTGTCGGGGTCCGCGTAGAACTGCTCACGCGGGGTCTGCCACGGCTGGCGGGCGTCCGCCTGCAGGGAATCGTCGAGGGATTCGGTGGCATCGTAGTCGTCGCGCTGGGTTTCCGGTGCGGCGCTCTCCGTCTGCTCGGTCTGCGCCTGCTCGGTCTGCGCCGGCGTGTCGATCTGCGCCATGAAGGCGCGGCGCATCGGCTCGCGGTCGGCCTCGGGGATGTCAGGGGCAAGCACGCCCTCGAAGTAGTCCTCCTTGACCGAGCGCTGCTGGTCGGGCTTGAGCTGCTGGAACTTCGGGTCGGCCGAGACATCCGCCCAGGTCGGCGGGTTCTCGCCGAAGTCGGCGACGCGGCGGCGTTCACCCGGGCGCGCGGCGGCCACGCCACCGGCAACCGCACCGGTGCCGCCGCCAGCGACCACGCCCTGCGCGGCCGCTTTCTTGGCCTTTTCCGGACGCACAAGCGGCGTCTCGCCGCCGGTGCCGGCATAGGCGCCGACGTCGGCGGATACCGACTCACCGCCCTCCTGCAGGGTCTCCTGCCCGGTTTCTCGGGCCGTTACGCCGGCGCCGGTAGCGGTGCGGCGCGCGATGCCCTTCGGCCCGATCTCGCCGCGGCCGAACGCGCGCTGCAGGGCGCGGTCCATGCCAGTGAGGCGCGTGACGGCGGCTGTAGTGCCGGCGCCGGCCAAACCGCCTGTTAGCCTTGCCAACTCCGAGCCGTAGCGCCTGCGCTCCTCAAAGCCTTCTGGAATCGGCTCATTGTTGAACGCCGCTTTTGCGGCTTCTTGGTCGAGCGTTTCCTCTGCGCGCCTAACAGATTCTTGCCCAGCGAATCCGCCGCCCAGCGCCGCCTCGGAACCGAGCGCCGCGCGCTCGCCGGCCTGCTTGGCAGCGCGATTGGCGGCCTGTTCTGCCGCCTCGCGCCCGAGGCCGCCCTTGATCGCGGTGTCGTAGGCGGCCTTGTAGCGCTGGGCGCTGCCGGCGCGGGTGATGATCGCCGGGCCGAACAGCATCGGCAGGTTCTCGGCGATCAGGTCGCCGGCCGCCGCCGGGTTGTCGCTGTAGGCCTTGAGCGTGCCGAAGAAGCCCTCGGCGTCCTCGACTTCCTGCCGCTGCCGTTGAAGCTCCGGCGATTGCCGCTTGCTCAGCGACTCGCGCGCCTGTTCGGCGCTGTCGCTCAGGCCGGTGGCCTCGCTGATCGGGGCGACGTCCAGGCCGAGGCCCTGCATTGCCATGCGCACGGGTGTCGTGGCCAGATCGGCGGCACCGACGGCGCCCTCGGCGAGACTGACACCACCCTTGGCGATGCCGAGCCCTGTGTCGGAAACCGTCTCGGAGACGCTGCGGCCCTCGGGGTCATCGGCCAGGCCGCGCGCCGGCGGCGTGTGGTCGGGCTGGTAGGCGACAAAGTCCTTCCAGGCGCGCTCGCGCTCCGGCTCCGGCACCTTCGGCGCGACGACATCCAGGAAGTAGTCGCGCTTGGCGAGATCCTTCCGGTCAGGCGGGAGCTGCTGGAACTGCTCGTCCTGCAGCACCTCATCCCAGGCTTTCGGCTGCTTCTTCGCGGCGTTGTTCTCCGCCATCAGGGCGCCTCCGATCCGCTCCAAAGACCCCGATAGGGGCTGCTACGACCACCGCCCTGCGCGCCGCTGGCGTCACTGAGGCCACCGGCGTTGACGCGGTCCAGCTCGGCTTGCGGATTCCACTGGTCGGCCGGAGCATCGGCCAGACCGGTGACGGTCTCCCCGCGTCGGTCCTGCTCGAGTGCCGATTTCAGGCTGCGCTGCACATCGGCTTCGGCCTCCTGCACGGCGCGCTGGCTCGCCTTGGTGTCGTCCGCCGGGACGAACTCCAGCATGCCGGTGCTCTCGTCCTTGTAGAGCATCACGCCCTCGCGCTGCGCAGCCCGGCGCATGACCTCATCACGCATAAGCCGGGTGCGCTGGTAGTTCGTCATCGAACCCTTCGGCCGGCCGCCATCGCCCTGACGCTTCCAGTCCTCAAAGCTGCCCTCGAAGCCCTGCGCGCGCGCGTATTCGTACTCGCGCACATCAGCCGGCGCATCCGGGGCCTGCCGCGGTTGCCAACGCCCGGCCTCGGCGATCGGCTCGCCGACGATGCGGCCGTCCTCGGTGCGGTAGGTGACTTCCTGATTGCCGCGCTTGATCGTCTTGTAGTCGGTCTCCGGGCGCAGCTCGGACGGGTCGCCGCCGGCCTGGGCGTAGGTGGCGCGCAGGAAGGGCATCAGGCCCTCGTCCTCAAGCCCATGGCTCAGCGCGCGGTAGCCGAGAAAGCGGTCCATCGCCTGCTCCATTGGCACCGTCCGCACGGGGTCGTCCTCGTCGGCGCTGCGGCGTTGCGTTACCGGCGCGTCGTTTTCTTCACCGTCGACGTCGGTAACGCGGGTCATGACCGCCAGCTGGCCCGGCTTCTCCGTGGGGGTGACGTCGACCACGCGCTGGCGCTTGCGCGGCTTGCCCGAGCGCGATTTCTGGCCCTCGCCCTGGCGGACGAAGCCGCCGAAGGCTGCCTGTCCGGCCAGCCGGCGCGCCTCCGGATCGGCCAGCGGGCTCAGGTCACCGGACTCGGCCACCTGGTCACCGATCTGCGTTGCCCGGGCCCCCTCGTCCGAGGCCATGAACTCCGGATCGACCTGCACGCCCTGGAAAGCCGGCGTGAGGATGCCGGACAGCCGCTTGCGGTCGGCGTCGGTCATCTGGTCCGGGGACTGGATGCCGCGGCCGCGCAGGTACTCGTGCGCGCCGCGCACGGCGTTCTGCAGGTCGGTCTGCAGCCGCTCACGGCGTTCGATGGCCGCCTGCCGCTCCGCCTCGGACTCCGCCAGCCCCAGCTTCCGCTCGTAGCGTTCGTCCTGCACGCGGTCGCGTTCCTCGCGATACGCCTGCTCGTCCTTGCGCGCCTTGGTCTGCTCGCCGAGGCCGTAGCCTCGGGCGAAGCCTTGAATTGCGTTGCCGATAGCCATGTTCGTCTCCTTACAGCAGGGAGTCGGCCAGCAGGCCGCCCGCCAATCCGAGTGCCGCGCCGACCGGGCCGCCCACGGCCGTGCCTGCACCGATGGATGCGCCGAGCCCGGCACCCATTCCCGCCATCTGCATCGAGCCGGCATCCTCCTGCTGGTCGATCTGCTGGTTGGTACGCTCGCGGCGGTCCTCCATATCGGCGGCCTGATTCAGTGCCGACAGCCCCTGCTGCCGGAACGCCTGCCCGCTTCCGATCATTCCTGCCATGTCAGCCTCCGGTGATGCGGCCGGGGTTCAGTCCGACGGCGATCTGTTCATTGCGGTCGTCGAAGGCGCGCTGCGCCCGGTTGCGGGCGGTCACGTCGGCCAGGGACTCGGCGAGGTTGTCCTGCCGCTCCATCGAGGCCTGTTCCTGCTCGCCCATCTCCAGACCGAGCCCGCTCAGGTAGCGCTCACGCTGCTCGGGCAGGCGGTCGAAGCTGTCGCGCACCATCGTCCCAGCCTGCGACAGGGACTCCTGCCGCAGCATGGGGTTGTCGTACATGCCGGCCAGCTTCATCCGCACCGGGTTGAAGCGGCGCAGGAAGTCGCTGTACTGCTGGCGGCTGATCTGTGCCCGCGCATCCGAGGCCGAGCCCTGCAGTTCGGGCAGGCTGTTGTCCATCGACATGGACGGCGCGGCCCGGTCGGAAAGGCGCGGAAACGGGGTGTTGTCGAGGCCTTGCATCTGGGTCATGTCAGACTCCCGGAATGGTCTTGTAGGGGTCGTCGGTGTAGCCGGACGCCCACTCGGTCGCGGCCTTCTTGCCCGGCACATAGGTCTCGTCGATGGCGTGCTGCGCGCCCAGCCCGGCGGCCAGGCCGAGGCCTTCCATGTTCGAGGCGCGCTCCCGCTGCGACAGCCGGGCGTCGAAGCGCGCCTGCTGCCCGGCGGCGGCGGCCGTCCGGCCGAGGCCTTCCAGCGCTTCGGCCGACTTGCCCTGCCCCATCTGCACCACGCCCTGCAGGCCGCGCACGTAGTCGTTATCGGCGGACTGGCGCGCGTCGTTGCGGCCGATGCCCATCGACGTCGCCTCGTCGCGCAGCATCCCGGTGGCGGCCTCCATCTGCGCACCGGAACCGAGGCCGTTGCCGCGCTGAGCGGTGGCCAGCGTCTTATCGCGGGCGTCACCGAAGGCGCTGCGCACCTGCGATGTCATCTCGCGGTCGGCCTCGCTGCGCATGCGGCCCTGTTCCTGCCGGCGCGCGATCCAGTCGTCCTCGATCGGCTTGTTGATCTCGCGATAGCGCCGGATCTTGTCCATCCCGATCCGCACCAGTTCGCGCTCCTCTGCGGTCTCCTCGACCTTGCCGTCGCCACCTGTGCTCATTGCAGGCCTCCGATGTATTCCTGGATGCTCTCGTCGTGGAAGTAGCGCCGGATCTCGGGCGCTACCGAAATTGCGTGCTCATGCCCGCCCACCAGGTAGGCGCAGTGCGTGGTCAGCGCGATCAGCGAGTCGCGGAGCACGAAGCCCAGCATCAGCTCGTGCTCGTTCGGCTTGTCGCTCTGGCTGGCCTCGCGCTCGAAGGTGTTGGCCGTGTGCCAGTCGATCACCGCCTGCCGGATCAGCGGCTGGAGCTCGGCGTAGTGCTCCTGCCAGAAGGGCAACGCCGGCAGCCGGAGCAGCGCGTCGGTGAAGGCGTTGTGCACGCGCTCGGCGGTCACGGCATCGCCGTCGATCAGGTCGTCCCAGGTCTGCGAAATGTTGCCGAGCATCCGGCACACCAGCACGGCGTCACGCCGGCCGAGCAGCACCTGATTCAGGAAGCCGTCTTCATCCATAGATAATCGCCTCGCCGATGTCGACCACCAGCGTCGTTGCGGTTGTGGCGTAGCCGACGCGCTGCTGGAACAGCCCGGCGCCCGGCGTCTGCGTGAGCGCGCCGTTGCTGCCGAGGAATACCTGCGCGTCGGGCGTGAAGCTCCAGCCGGCGTTCGTCAGCTCGCCGCCCTGCGCGATCAGCGCTGTCTCCCCGTCGGCCGGGGCGTTGGTGACGATCCCGGCGACCCGGTTGGCGTGGCCGACCGTCCCGGCGTCCGCGTGCACCGCCTCGCCCGATACGGTGGTCACTGCCCGGTAGCCGGTCAGCTGGGCGCCTGCTGCACGACGAATGCGCGCCGGCGGGATCAGCGTGTGCGAGAACCGGCCGTCGGCTAGCGTCTTTGCGATCGCGTTGGCCGTCGCCTCGGTCACGGCCGCGGCCTGCCGGACTGCGCTGCCCGAGCGCAGCAGGAAGTCGCCGGCCGGGCTGTCGTCCCGCACGAAGGTCTGCTGCAGCAGGATCAGCACGCGGCGCGCCGAGATGGCCACCGCGGCCACCTGGTCGAACTGCCCGCTCCCGCCACTCGCCACCAGCCGGCCGTCCTCGCCGACGTAGAGCAGGTCGCCGGGCGTCCAGTCCCAGTTGACGTCCTCGTAGATCCCGCTGCGGCGCAGGGTGAACAGCGACTGCGCGCTCGCCCCCGAGACCGCGATGCCGGCCAGCCGGCCGACGTGCCCGGACTGCGTGCGATCCGCGTGGGCGAAGCCGCCGGCCAGGGCCACGACGAAGCGGCCGGCGACCACGCGATTCGCACCGGCGCGCACTTCGGCCTCGGCCGGGCAGACCGTGACCGGCTCAGCGGGCGCCTGCCCGCCGCCCTGCCCCTGCAGCGCCTGCGTCACGCGCTGCTGCGTTTTGACCAGCTTCTGCACCTCGGTCGAGCCGCTTTCCAGGCTCTCGATGCGCTGGCGGATGGCCAGCACCACCTGCTGCAGCTCGCGCGGCGTGACCGCCCCGCCGGACGGCCGCGGGACGGTGATCGCCGGCTTGGCCGTCACGTCAGTTCCTCGGAATCCTCGGCGATCTCGACGCGCTGCACGCGCGACGTGCCCTCCAGCTCGATCTCCCACTCTCGCGCCGCGTCCACGGACGGGAGCACGAAGTCATCCACACTCGTCACCGCCCCGTCCCGGATCAGCGCGCCGTCGGCGTAGACGCGGAACTTGAGGTCGCTGTAGTCGGCGGCGCGCACCTGCGCGTGGGCGAAGCTCGCCGGATAGGGCAGCTGGTAGAGCGCGCTGCGCCAGACGTACTTGAGCTTGCCGGTGCCGCCTTCCCAGACGTTGATCTGCCCGCCGATCGACATATAGAGCGTGTCGGTCAGGGCGTCGCTGTAGGCGGCCTCGGCATAGAAGTCGAGGGGCACGAAGCCGAAGGCGTCCTCGCCCGCCACGTCGAGGATGAAGCCGCCGGCGTTGCCCTCCTTGTCGATGTACCAGCCGAAGTAGCGGTCGTCGTGGGCCACCGCATGGATGGTCGAGGGGTTGAGTGCTTGCCACTCCCGGCGGCTGAACAGGCTCTCGGTGACGATGCGCGTCTGCCCGTTGCCGGCCACGGCCACCAGGCCATCCGGCGAGGCGTAGACCACGCCCAGGCTGTTGAGCGTGACCATCGAGCGCTTCGATACGCAGCCCTGCGGCAGTTCCAGCTGCTGCATGCCCAGCTGGTCGGGGGTCGTGCCCTGCACCAGATAGGGATTGCGCTCGGTGACCACCACGGCCGTCGCGTCGATAGCCCCGATCCCGACAATCGGGTAGTCGGTGGCCAGTCGAAAGCCCACCGGGTAGGCGTGCGGCCGGTTCTGGACCGACGGCACCACCTGATTGCCGGCGAAGCCCATCATGATCCCGTTCGGCAGGGCGATGATCCCGAGCATGTCGTCGGGCGGCAGATCCCACTCCTGCGACTGCAGCGGTTCGCCGAGCGCGTTGTTGGCCAGGCCATCGGTGAGCAGGGCCTGATTCAGCGGGATCTCGTCGACGAACAGGAACTGCGAGCCGTCGGCATTGGTGACGGTGCGATAGATCCGCTTCTTGGTGACCCCGTAGCCGGCCGTCGCGGTCGTGTCGGTCGTGACCGCGATCTCGGCCGCCTCGCTTTTCTGCACCGAGCGCGACGCCGGCGACGGCGCGCCCTCCTCGCCCAGTTCGTTGACCAGCGTGTAGACGTAGGCCGTGAACTCGGACTCCAGAAGCTCGCGGCCCGGGTCGGCGGTGTCCGGCGCAAGATTCACGGAAATGTTGTCCACATACAGCAGGCGCAGCGTGTTTTCGTCGCCGGCGGCGTGTACCGAGAAACCGAACTGATCGCCCAGAAACTCCATGTCTTCCGATTCGGAGAACACCAACTCGCCGGTGTCCTTTTTCGTAATGGTGACAGCTACGTTCTTCTTGCCGCCCTGAACCGGCTCGACGACGATGTTGACGTGCAGCCACTCATCCATCGGAATCATCGCGTCCTCGTAGACGCTGATTGCTACGTTATCCAGATCGCGCCAGTCCCGTGCCGTCTCGAAGCGGAAGCTGCTGTCATACCACTGCCGCAGCGCAGGGCCAGCGCCGTTGGCGTCGTTGCCCAGCCGGATGCTTGTGGGCGAACCGCCACCGCCGCTGCGCATGATGTCGACGTCGATGACTGCCTTCGGTGTCTTGTCAAACTGGAAGGGGCGATATACCGAGACCTCCTTGTAATAGAAGGAAGCGAGCCGGAAACACGGCGCCGGTCTACCGACTGCATCATCAATCTCGATATTCGCGGAGTCGCCAAAAAGGGAAAACTCATCAGCAGGGATAAAGTCGTCGAAATCCCAACCCTCAAAGTTATCGCAGGCAAAGCTGACAGTAGTGCTCTGCCTGAATAGAGCAATCTCATCGATGTAGGCGATGATCTCGGTGCCGCCCTCGCGCTCGAATTGCTGGACGACATCCACGGAAGCCGTGTTGTCCGGGACGATTGCCGAGTGCGTGCGCGAGGCCCATCCGCCGGTCTCGGCCGTGAAGTCCGCCATGTCCTCCTCGCCGATCAGGTCGAGGTTGGAATCGCGGAAGCGGAAACCCATGCGCGCGGTGTCCGTGCCGTCGCCGTTCTGGTCCCATGTCAGGCGCAGGGTCGAGCCGACGGCAATCGCGTTGTCTTCGGCGTCCAGCCGCTGGATTGCCTCGGTGGCCGCCGCCGAACCGCCGCCGAAGAAGTAGGTGCCGGCGCTCGGAGAGATATTCCCGCCGTCGCCGCTCTGCACCGCCTCAAAGCCGCCCTCGACGATCGTCCAGCCGCTGGTGTCGCCGGCCTCGGCCCCGGCGTTGGTCAGCACCAGCGACCCCTCATCGACGTCCGGCACGTTGACCGAGACGGTCGGCGCGTTCTCCGGTGCCGGCACGCCCATCAGCAGGGAGTCGCATGGGTACTCCTCGTTGCACGACCCGATAGCCTTCGAGATATTCGTGACGCGCGGCGCGCCCGTGCCCGTGAAGTAGGTACGCTCGGTCTCGTCGCCCAGGATCGGGCCGCGGGCCACGTCCACCTCGACCGCCTTGCCCTCCAGCTCGGACTTCGCCCAGTGGAGCCAATACTGGCGGTCCATCCGGTGAATCGTGACGATGTCGTCCTGGAACTTGAACTGGAAGCGGTTGCCGATGTTCATCCCGACCTTCTCCAGATCGGTGATGCCGCCCTCCTGCAGCAGGTACTCGACACCGTAGCGGTCGCTCTGCGCCCGGAAGTACAGGTCGTCGCTGCGCCGATAGGCCAGAATGACGTCCGAATCGGGAAGGCCCAGCGGGTGCTTGTCGTCGAGCGACACGCGCGGCGTCCGGACGTCCGCGTCGAGCTCCGTGACCACCATCGCGCTCGCCTGCGTGTCGAACCAGCGCAGCTTCGCCTGGCCGTCCTCGACGAAGGCCAGCACGGTGTTCATGTTCTGGTCGAAGCTCAGCGACAGCTCGGTAATGTCGGCGCCGGTGTAGAGCACCGTCGTGTTGCCGGCCTCGTCCTCCGCCACGATGTCGTGATCCGCGCCGTCATTGCGCTCGACGCGGTAGCACTTCCACACCTGAAACTGCAGGCCCTCGCTGGGATCCTGCAGGGCGACGCCGCCGTCCTCGAAGTCGAGCAGCGGGCCGATGTTCGCGTTGGCGCGGGCGCCGAGGAATGCCGACTGGACCGGCTCTGTGGATAGACGCTCCTCGGGGATCACGTCTTACGGCCCCAGGAGTGTGAGAACTCGATGGTCAGCTCATCGCTATCGGTCTTGTCGATATCTGGGCTTACAACGAACTGATAGGCGCCCCAACCAAGCTGCACCAGGAAGCCGCCTATACCGCTCGGGAAGTTTGCTGTGTCGATCCCCCATGTAATGGTCGCCGAGCGTTCGTAGGTGCCGTTTACGTAGGAACTGGTGGACGCGCTATTCCCAGAAGTGGATGAGTTGGCGGACGGCCTCCCGGTTATTGCTGCGAGCGAAGCCCCAGATTCCAGGCACTGGAATCGACCGCCGTTTGTGTACTCGATGGCCCTGAGTCCGTCCTCCCCCATAGTCCACCCGAAGGCTGAGCTTCCCGAATCCACGTTCGCAGCGCGCGCCGTGTAATCGTGCGTCGTCCCGCGCAACTCGATCTGCCCCGTGGTGTCCACGGTCGGCGGATACATTCGGAACTCGTAGGTCACGTCGAGCGTTTCGTCGCTCAGGATCGTGATCGTGGTGGGGTCACCATTGCCGTCGAGGATCAGCGCACGGCTGAAAGCGTAGTCAGCGTTTCCGCTGGAATTGATACCGACGCCGACCTCGGCAAGGTTTCCGGCGGCAACCCCTTCGCCGAAGCGATAGATGTTCCGCATAAACCGGTAGTACGGCGCCGAGGACTGATTGCCGCCGGTGCTGCTCTGCTTCGTGTTGGTCGTGGCGACCAGTGACGCCATCGTGGTGTCGTTGGCATTCGGCGCGTCGCTCCCGCTCCCGACGTGGCAATACCGCAGCCAGCTATTCGACGTCCCCATCAGATCGAGACCGAAGTCCGTGATGAGGTTCTCGAACTCGGCCAACAGGCGCCGCGTACCGTCGCGCTTGACCGCCTCCAGCTTGAAGAATCCGGCGCACTGGCTGTGCAATTTGATGCTCTGCTTCATACAGCCTCCAGGCTTCCGGACGCGATATGCGCACCGGCGCTCTCGGCTTCCTCGGGGTTGGGAAGCTCGTATTCGATGAGGTTGAAGACGTTGCCCAGCGCGCCGGACTGGATGGACGCGCCGCCGCTTTCGGCTTCGTCGACCCCCGCGTCCAGCTCGCGAAGGAAGAACGTCTGCTCAAGCAGGCCGCTCTCGATATGGGCGCCGAAGGTCTCGGCCTCGTCCATGCCGGCGTCGAAGCTCTGGACCTTGGATCGCAGTTCGCCCTGAACCAGCGCAGCGCCGGCGCTTTCGGCGCTCTCGATCGGCGGCTGGATGACGCGGCCCTTGACCACCAGCGCGCCTCCGGATTCGGACTCCTCGATGACCTTCACCGGATACGGCGGCGACGTCAGATACTCCAATTTGTCGAGAAACCGCCCTTTCCCGAGGCTCCCCCAAGCCTCCAGATCCCCAGACAGCAGCCGCGCGTTCTCGGCCCGCTGAGCGAATCCATTGGGCAGCCGCTCGGGGTCCGCCCGACGCACTTCGCCGCGGAAGACCTCGATCGAAACCTTCATGGGGCTACCCGTGGTCGGGGTATTCGGGCGATGTCAGGGTCGGCGTGACCTTGTTCAGCAGCGTGTCGCGCTTCTTGTCCTGCCAGGCGTCCAGCGAGCCGGTGAGAAGGCGCGCGTTGGTCGCCTTCTGCGCGTAGCCCTTGGTCAGCCGCCACGCGCCCAGCCGCGGCACTTCGCCGCGAAAGGTGTCGATGTTGAGCTTCACGGGTGCGACAGGACGCGGAAGCCGTGCTGGCGGTGCGACATATCCGCCTTCGTCTTGGCCCGGTGGGTCTCCGAATCGAAGCGCTGCTGGTGGTACTGGCCGCGCTGCGGATCGGTCCACGCCTTGTCCGGCTGGATCAGGAGCCAGGCGAGCGCACCATCGGCCAGGGCGTCATCCCACGTTCGGGCCAGCGCCTCGGGTACCTGCGTGGCATCCGTCGCCGGCTGCAGGTAGACCGTCACCTTGAAGTCGGTGGCGTTGTCCTCGTAGGGCGCCGGGTCGACAATGAGCGTGCCGGGCGGTTCGTAGTAGTAGAAGCGCGGCGCGTCGCGCTGCCCTTCCTCGAAGCCGACCAGCTCCTCGCGCGACATCGGAGATAGGTGCCGGTCCTTGTAGGTCACCGCATGCACGCCGAAGACTTCCTGCCCCGTCTCGGTGGACGCGAGCGTGTAGTTCGGCTGCGACTCGGTCAGCGCCACCGTCAGCGTCTCGCGCAGGAAGCGCGAGCGGTAGCAGAAGCGCTGCGCCGCAACGCGCAGGGCGTTCACCATGTGCGCATCCGGGCAGCGGGTGGCGAATGGCCGCACCAGCGGCAGCATGTCCTTGAACGTCGTCATACCGCCCCCGTCTGCGACTCAGTGCGCTCGGTCGGCATGGGCGCATAGGCGCCCTGCCCCTGCGTCTTGACGCCCAACAGGCGCTCGAAGATGGCGATGTTCCGGTCGAACTTGCCGGTGTCACCGCGCTTCGTGTTCTTCGCATAGGCGTGCGCCAGAACGAAGTGATAGAGCACGGATTCGTAGGTGTCCGGAAGCGGTAGATCCTCCGAATCCGCGGTCACCCGCGTCGGCTGCGCGGAATAGACCAGCTGCACCGCGCCGGTGGCGCGCGGGTAGACGTAGAAGGCCTTGGTGTCCCGCTTGTCGTAGACCCAGTGTTCGACGTCGTCGCCGGTGGCGACATGCCAGGCCGGGTCCATCGCCGTCAGATCCTCGGCGTCGATCAGCGTCACCGCGCGGCCCGTCTGGTCGCCCGACTCGCCGTTGCGCACGACGTTGAGCGGGATGATCCCGTCAGCCGGGATCGTCTGGCGCGACGTAGTGTCGTCGAGGGTGTGCATTACGCTGGTGGCCGTGGCGTCCGGCTTGTGGTTCGCCACGGCCATTGCGCCCGCGTTCAGATCGTCGCGCAGCTCGTCGTGATCCCAGCGACCCTCGCCATCGTCGAGCAGCTTCTTGCTGACCCGATCCAGAACGTCGCCGACGGTGAGCGCCATCGCTTACGCCGCCTGATTGCTCAGATAGTGGACGGCATCGGCGATCTCGCTGGCCGACACGCTGAATCCGCAGGCGCTGACTACGGCGTTGACCTTGGGCTTGCCCTGCGTGGTGTAGTCCTCGCTGCCGAGGCGCTGGATAGCCTCGATGATCGCGCTCATGCGCTCGTCGTTTTCATACTCACCTGCCGAGTCGTCGGCGGCCGTGGCGTCCTGCTCACCGTCATCGGTGGCGGGCGGCGCTTCCGGTGCCTGTTTGCCCGACGGCTTCTTGTCGCTCCAGACGTCGGGGTGCTTGAGATACTTGGGCGCGTCCGGGGCCCAGACGTCGTGGTAGGTGCCGTAGCCCTCCCAGACGCGGCCGGAGTCGCGCATGAGGTTGTCCTTCTTGGCGGCCTTGCGGCCGACGTAGTAAATCCGAACCGTATCGGTCATGGGGTGCTCCTGTTCGTGAAAGGTGGGGCGCCCCGCATGGAGGCGCCCCGATTGCCGCTTAGTGGCCGATGAACTCGTAGAACAGCACGACCGTGGCCTTGAGGCCGGCGGAGATTGCTGCCCCGCCGACCGTCGCCACCAGGTCGAACTCGCTCGGCACGACCACCGGCGGATTCCCGGCATTCGCCCGGAACATGCCGGCCGTGGCTACGTCCTCTGCCGCGAGGAAGTGATCGACATCGTCGGTCGCCCCCGAATCGACAGTCTTGTAGCCGAGGTCGAGCGTTGCGCTCGCGGCGTTGGTGTCGGTGAACAGGATCGCGTCGATGATCCGCACATCGCCCTGCAGTCGGGCGAAGCGCAGAACGTCCGCGATGGAGGCCTGGGCGTCCAGCGTGATCTCGCGAACGAGAACGGACTGGTTGCCGTAGGTGCCGCCATGCGGGATCGACCCGGGATTCTGGAAGTCCAGCGCGTCAATGTTGGCCATTGGTAGCCTCCTTTAGACCGACGGCGCCGCGTGGTCCACGACCCAGACGCCGTGGTCCGTCTTCTCACCGTCGAGATCGAAGGTGAGCTTGCGGTAGCCGTTCATGAGTGACGTGGAGACTTCCAGGCGGTTGCCGTGATCGGTCTCCTCCTCGTGCCAGTCGATGTAGTAGCGCGACCGGCTGTGCTGACCGTAGGCGCAACCCAGCGCCTGGGCCCCCAGCACGATGGCGCGGTCCACGTCGGTGCCCGGCTGGGCGGTGCTGATCGAGCCACCGCTGTACTCGCGCAGATCCTTGCCCGAAGGGATACGGATCACGCGCCGGGACTTCTTGATGAGGATGTTTCGCCACATCAGGTCGCCCGAACCGAACAGCGGGTGCTTGGCGATCGAGCCGCGCGACACCGCGTTGCTGACGAGGGTGTTCCAGTCCTGCGCCGAGCTCGACGCGCGAAGCTGGTTGTACCCACGGGGGCTGACGTACATGCAGTACATCGGCTCCTCGTCGTCCGCAGCCGCGTCACCCTCGATACGAATGCCCTGCAGCGGGTAATCCGACTCGTCGATGAGCGTGCGCAGATCCTCGATCGTCTCCAGCGTCAGCGTGTCGCTGCTGTCGATGTCCGAGGTCGTGCCCAGGCCGGTGCCGGGGATGAAGCGCCGGTTCTCGGTGGGCGGCTGAACCGTGTTGACCACGACGTCATTGAAGTCGGGATCGTTCTCGAAAGGCACGTTCCAGTCGCGACCGCCCTGATAGCCACGCGCGCCGGCGAGATGCACCTGGCACAGGTTGTCCATCAGGGTGTTGTTCCACCCCTCGAGGTTCGCCATCGACAGCATGCGGAGCTCGTGGACCGTGCGCTGCTGCGTCATGCGACCGCCGGGATCCACACCGCCACGCGTCTGGTCGATGGTGATCTCCTGCGAGGCGAACTTGAGGTTCATCATCCGGCCGGCGAGACGGCGATCACCCATGATGGGCTTGCCGTTCACGACGTCGATGATGTCGACGCTCACCTTGTCACCGGCGCCCTTCGAGAGATCACGAATCTCGACGATGGGGTAACCGCTGGAGGTTTCCTGACGCAGGCTGCGCGCCGCGTCGCCCTGCTTCGGGACCGGGCCGGTCATCTTGCCGCGGAAGGTCTTGCGCCGCGACAGCTTGGTGAACAGCCCGACCGAAAACTTCTTGACCGCGCGGGGATCACCCGCCGGGATATTGGTGCTCGGCATGACGTTTACTCCTTATCCATGCCGGCGAAGCCACTCGTCGATGTCCTCATTCGAGTACCGATCGACCTTCGCCGCGAGCGCTTGCGGGGACATATCGTCCTCGCCTTCCTGCTGGCTCTGGCTTGGCGTGGCTCCGCCAGGGATGTCGCTGATCCCGGCGGGCACATCGTCCTGCTTGGACGACACGGCAGCACCCTGATCGGTCTTGGCCTGCTGGCCGTCGTCGCTCTTGGTGTCGCCGCTGCCCGCCGGGGCTGGGTCATGCAGGTCCAGCTCGGCCTTGGTCAGCTCGACCGCCTTCTTGAACCGCTCCTCCAGGGGCTTGTCCGCCCATCGAGGGGATTCGCGAAGGCGCTGGTCGTGCGCCACGGCCGCAGCCCATGCGTCGCCGTTCTCGGCCTGCCACGCGGACAGGTCGGGGTTGGCGTCGATGTGCGTCTGGATCTCCGACTGCGTCTTCTGACGCTCACTGGCCTCGCGTTGCTGGGTCTGCTTGCGCATCTCCTGCATCGCCTGGTGCGCCTCGTTGGCGCGCGCATTGGCGGCCTTGATGGCGTTGACCAGCTCGGCCGGGTAGTCGTCCTCGTTGAGGCCTTCCAGCGGGTCGCCCTGCTGCTGAACCTGATCGCCCTGGGCTTCCGCGTGCTCGGTCAGTTTCTGGCGCATCTGCTCCAGTTCCTGATCCTTGCGCTTGGCTTCCTGGGCCTGTTCACGCAGCTGGCTGTTCTCGCGCTCGGCTTCTGTCGCCCGGCGCCGCGTCTGTTCCAGCACGTGGTACGGGATGACGTTCTTGCCGTCGCGCGTGAGCACGCCGTCGGGTTGCTGCTGGTCGGTGCCTTCACCGTCGCCGGCCTTGGCCTGGTCGCTCTGCGACTGGCCGCCGTCTTCGGTGTCCTTCGACTTGTCCGCTTCGGCGCTAGGCGCCGCGGCCTGCGAAGCCGCTCCGGTATCGCTGTGCGAATCGTCGTCTCGGGATAGAGCTGCGGAGAAATCCCCGCCCTCGTCGAGTTCCTTGCCGAGCTCGTCTTCCAATGCTCGAAGATCCTCTTGGTCGCTGTTGTCCTGCATGCTTGCTCCTGTCTCGTGGGAGTCACGTGGTGGGATGCCGTGATGTCCGCCACGGCGCGGAAACGAAAAAGCCGCCTCGGTGGGCGGCTTCGGTGATTCGGTTTGGCTGGCCTACTGCCAGCGGTAGAGCAGTTCTTCCTCCTCCTCGGGAGGCGGCTGCTGTAGCTCGCGCAGCTTCTGCGCGGTCTCGGCGCGGGTCTGCTCGGTCTCGGCCTGCGTGTGCTCGGCCTCCAGCGGCAGCTGCTGCGTCTCGGCCGTGGTCTGCTGCGCTTCGGCGGCCTCCTTCTCGGCGCGCGCGGCGCTGTAGCGGGCGTCGCCCTGCTCCTTGGCGATACGGGCGCGCTCCAGCTCGGTCGCCATCTGCTCCTTCTCCTGCGCCTTCTGCGCCTTCTGTTCAGCCTGGGCGCGCTCCTCGTCCGTCATCTCCTCGGCGCTCTTGCCCACGCCGGTCAGCTGGCGGATGCGGTCGGCGATCTTCTCGCGCTGCGGCAGGTCGCTGGCCTCGATGACCATGTCGAGCAGCGGCGCCTGCAGATCCGGCGGCAGCCGCTTCACCATCTCGGCCATCTGCTGGTACTGCTGGGCGCGGAAGGTCGCGCTCTGCGGCACTTCGTCGACAGCCACGGTGACGTTCGCGCGCGTGACGTCGTTGTTCAGCACGCGCTGGCCTTCCTTCTCCTCGGGCTCGTTGAGCTTCACCACCCGGCGGCCGTTCGGGCTGTCGACCGTCACCTGCTTCTGCCGGCCCTTCAAGTCCTCGACGATCAGGCTCATCAGCAGCTTGCCGACGCGGTTCTTGGCCTGCCGGTAGTTGCCGTTGATCTTGGCCAGCGTGGTCGTGCCCTGCTCCACTAGGCTCTGAATCGCCTTGCCCGAATCCGCGCCGCTCTCGCCCTTGCCGAGCATCGACTGATAGATGCCGCCGGCGTCCTGCAGCGTCTGCTTCGAGTCCTGATAGACCTGGAACTGCTCGCTGTTCAGGCTCTGGTTGTCATCGACCCGGAAACCCTGCGCGTTGCGGCGCTCGGGGTTGGTGACGATGTAGGCGTCACGGCGCGCGGCCTCCATGCGCGTGCGCTCGTGGTCGTCCACGGCGTCGCGGTCGGCGATGACCCGGCTGGCCGACAGGCCCCACAGCATCTTGCTGCGCCGCGCATTGACCTCGTCCTGCAGCGGGCGCATCCGTCGGATGATCCCGTAGGGAACGCGCGTGCGGCCTTCCCGGTAGCCCCAGAACGGGATGTAGGGGAAGTCGTTGTGGTTGAAGGGCGTCGGCCGGTCGTCGATGCACAGGCCGCCGATCCAGAACGCGCGACGCGCCTTGGCGACCACGCCGCGCTTGACGGCCGTGATGCCGCGCTGAACCGCGGCGATGTGCAGCGGGTTGTCCTTCTGGAACTCGATCACGCGCTGGTCGGACGTCGTGATGACGTCGACGTGATGCCAATCGCGATACCAGACCTCCTCCAGCTGCAGGCGGTTGCGGTCCAGGTCGATCCAGTCCAGCTCGGTCGTGGTGTAGTCCCGATAGTGCTCGCCGCCGCGGCTGTACAGGTCGGCCTCGAACAGCCGTCGGCCGTCGACCTCCTCGCCCGTGTAGTAGGGGCCCAGCTCGCGGATCTGCTTGGCCTTGTGCGGAAAGACCTTCTCCAGGTGGTCGCGGTCGTAGAAGCGCCGGCGCAGCAGGTAGCGCGCGTCCGACAGGTCCGGCTCCTCCGAGCGCGGATCCCACCAGAACTCGCGCCAGTCGCGGCGCTTGATCCGGTACTGGTAGCGGAAGGGATCGGGGCTGCGGCTGACCTCGACCCAGCCGATACCGGCGCGCACCTGGTCGGCATAGGCCTCGCCGCACTCCTCGTCGGCGTCGGTCATGCGCTCGGCTTCCTTCACCTCCTTGCTAAGCGCCAGCGCCACGTCGTCCCAGTCCTCGCCGGCCGGGCGGCACACCCAGTCCGTGCGGCCGCGCACCTCCATGCCGAGGATCAGGTCGATGGTCGGCGCCACCAGGTTGACGACGACAGGCGGGATGCCCCGCTCCTCCATCGTCTGCAGCGCCTCGCTGTTCAGCTGGTTGCCGTCGTAGTAGTCCTCGTTGACCTGCGCGTCCAGGCGCCATGCCGGCTGCTGGATCGCCTCCCAGCGATACTTCGTCAGCTGCTCGAAGCCGAGCTTGTCCTTGCTGCCGGCCATCAGACCCAGCCTCCGGCGCTGCGACGCGGGTTGGGCGCGCCGACATCACCGCCGGCCGCCGCGCCCGCGAACGTCAGAACGAACGAATCCGCGCGGTCGGGGCTGCGGCCGTTGTCCTTCTTGTACTCGGTCTTGTCTTGCATAAGCAGCAGTCCGTCTTTGTGCCGATAGCGCATGGCGCATAACTGAGCGGCCAGCTCCCCGTCCCGGGGTAGGCTGACCGGCGGCTCGTTCAGGTAGTCATTCGCCCGGCGCCACATGAGGGCGCGCAGGTTCCAGTTCCGGTTGTCCTTCAAGCGCTGGCCGGTGTGCACGCCGCGCGTGACGTTGGCCCACCGACCGAGGCGCAGCTGGTCGAAGGCGCTGACGCCCGGCCCGTCCAGCTCGATGACGATCTCGGCGATGTGCTCGCCGCCACTCTCTAGATCCGCGCACAGGCCCTCGACCACGCTGGCCAGACCCGGCCCGCTCAGCCCCTTGCGCGGCACCTGTTCTTTGGTCAGGCGCCCCTTGCGCGGGGTGATGACCGCCTCGTCGTCTCCGAAGTGCGCCGCATCCACGCCGAGGATCCAGCCGCCGACGGCGTCGACGTGCGCCGGCCCGTTGCGCTGGGCGTCGCTGACCGCCTCACCGTCGATGTAGGCGTCGGCGATCGACGCTGTGTAGTTGATGTCGATCTCGCGCGCGACGATCGCCGCGTCCAGATTCTCCTTCTGCTTGGCGTACCAGGCGTCGTCCTTCCTCGGGTCGTCGCTCCAGTGGAAGGTGAAGACCGGCACCCTGCCGCTGTGCCGCTTGCGGGCGAAGGCATCGCCGGCCGTGTTCGGGGTACTGACGTCGATGTTGCAGTTGGACGTCTGCGACAGCGCCGCCTCGATGCTCTCCTGATTCTGGATAAACGCCTTCTCGTCGACGATGTACATCGCCGCACGGTTGCCGCGGCCGATGTTGTCGCCGGCCTCGCCCACGATGGCCGCGTCGTTCTCCGGGTTGATGAGCCGCATGTACGGCGCGTGCTTGCGCCGGTCGAAGCCGACCGGCCGGAACTCGGGCGGCAGCAGCTCGATGAACTGGCGCAGCTTCCAGAAGATCGACTTCGGGTCGCCGATCTTGTCGACGTACTCCTCCTTGCGGCTGCCGAATCCGAAGACCGTGGCCGGATGGAACAGCCACATCCACGCCGCGAAGCCGGCGCAGAGCCACGTCACGCCCATGTCGCGCGACTTCTCGACCAGGCCGTTCTCCCGGCCACGCCAGCGGTCGTAGAGCCAGTCGATGAACTCCCGCTGCTTTGCAAACAGCAGGAAGGGCACCACCACGGGCAGCCCGACCTCCGCATTGCGCGGGTCCGAGGTCATCCCCCAGTCGTGGATGAAGTCGGCCGGGTGCTCGGCGTAGTAGGCCTTGATCGCCGGCAGCGCCTCCGGGTCGTCCTGAATGCTCTTGAGGCGCGCCACGCGCTCGGCGTAGACGGCGCCATAGTCCGGATTGCGCCAGTCGAAGCCCTCAGTCTCGACCGGCGCGGCAGCTTTCATCGCCTCCTACTTGTTGCCGCGTATGTGCTTCATGTAGGCCTCGCTGGGATCAATCTGCGTGTTGATCTCCAGCGGCTTACCCTCCGGCGTCGAGTGCTCGACCTGCGACCGCTGCGAGAACCGATCCGGCGCCATCCGCTCGGCGCGCCACAGCTTGTTCTTGCTGCGCGCGATGCGCAGCGTGACCTGGTGCGGCAGCAGCTTCGCGCCGTCATCCGGCGGGTCCAGATCGTCGTGCGACATCTGCACCAGCGCCTCGGCGCCCATGCGCTCCGCCTCGTTGGTTTCCTGCGGGAAATCGCGGCGCAGCCGGTAGTACATCGTGTTGTAGATGATCCCTTCCTTGTAGCAGGCGCCCATGATGGTGTCGCCCTCGCACACGCGGTCGAGTACCTTCTGGCACTGCTCGTCGGTCAGGCAGCTGCTGCCAGGCGGCCGGCCGCGCTTGCCGGTCTGGCGGTAGGCGGCGGGCTTGTCCTTCGTAACCGCCTTCGCAATCTTCCGCTTCGGCGCAGCCTTCTTGGCAGCCGCCTTCTTGGCCGCGGTTTTCTTCGCGGCTGGTTTGGGTTGTGCCATAGAGGCCTCTATCTAGTTCACTGACGCGAGCCGCGGCTGATCACTGCGACGGGCGCGCCGGATGATTCGCTGGCGCGGGACCGGTTCCTGCAGGTGGTCGTTCGGTGGAATGCGTAGATGGCAGCTGGGGAGCGGCCGGTGACGGCGCAGGTCAGGTCGTATTGCGATTAGATCAGGCGCCAATACCGAGGTTGTAGTGTTGCTGAGCGACAGCGGTAGTGGGGGCGTAATCATAGAGCGCAACTTCGTCGATAGGCCCGTCGTGAGGGCGAAGATCGTCATTTAACTGCTGATTGCTACAGCCCACGAAAATGCGCGTCTCCGCAGTCGCCAGCGATAGCGCTGAGCCACCTGTTCGCGTTCCCGTTCTCTCAACGCCGTTCAGAATCATGTACGGGTCGTCGGTATCCACAGCGCCCGACGGGACGACGAAAACGCAGTGCGCAGGCGCATCGTCTGCAATCGGGCCGTACCACAGATTTCCGCCGTTGTGCCGCCATCGGATGCCAAGTTCCCCGCCCTCGTACTCGAATACCAGATCTAGCGCTTCGCCGTCGTTCTCTGGGCTGCCAGTACCAAAAACCCGCTGATCATCACTGACAGTTTGCGCCTCGGCCCAGAACTCAATTGCGCGGGCCGCGGCGCCTGATGGGAACCAGGACCCTTGGGCAATATCGACAAAGCCGGCAGAAAAACGGACAGCGGAATTGCCGCCTACGACAAGGGGCGAAACACCCTGCGTGTAGGTGCCGCTATACGTGCCATGACGCCCGTTACCGCTTGCGTCGTTTGCCGTCGCCCCCGAAGTCTCGTCGAGCCGCCAGTACAGGACTGGCGACGCAGCTAGGACCGCGTCGCTATACGTTGCTGGGGGCGCCCCACTTGCTGCCGCGCCCATCATCATCCGCCGCCCCCGCATCAGAACCCGCTCCCCGCCATCATGGCGTCGACGGTCGTGCCCCCGTCGTCTGTCCGCAGGATGATCCGGTCGCGGCCGGAGCTGCTGAACGTCGGCGCGCCGGCGTCGCCCCAGTTCCAGCTGCCGGGCAGCGTCACGGTGTGCGCGCCCCAGTTCACGGCGACGATCTCCATGTCCGCGGGCACGCCGCTGGTTGGCCAGTTGCTGTGCGCCACCGTCAAGTCACCGCTGGCCTGCAGCCGCTGCACCTTGGCCGCCGAGTAGTCGAACGTCACCGTCCCGGTGCCGACCGGGCCCTTGTCGACGTAGTTGGTGAGCTGCTCCACCTGCGCCTTGTCGGCGTCGGTGTAGGCGTTGGTGTCGGCTTCCCCTTCGTAGGCCGCCTTGATCTCGGCGCCCGTCTGGTCAGCCGTAGCGCCGGACTCGATGCCGTTGAGCTTGGACTTGTCCGTCGAGGACATGAAGCCCGCCTCGCCGGTCGTCGCGTTCGTGTGCTGGCTGCCGCGGCCCTGGTTGCCATGCGGGTGAACGTGGTCGCCGCGCGAGGCCTCGGCAGCGGTGCCGGCGCTGGCCGTGCCGAGTGCCGCGGGGGCGTCGTCCTCGAGCGACGTCGCGCCCGGCGCATCCTGCCAGCCGCGGTTGCCGCTGCCGTCCGTGGCGTAGAACTTGTTGTTGCCCGGCGACGGCGTGTCACCCACCAGCTGCAGGTCATCGTCAGCCGAATCGACCTCGATGCTGTTCTTGACCTCGGCGAAGATCGCGCTGCCGACGCTGGCCTCGGTCGCGAAGCGGTTGACGTTGCCGTTCTCGTCCTTGGTCGCCGGGACGCCGCTGTCGTTGATGAAGAACCAGACCTTACCGGCAGCCGCATTCGCGATCGCGGCGGCGGCGGTCTTCACCAGGCGGATCATGCGCCCACCTCGATCAGCCGGCCGTCCAGCTTGAGCGCGCCGTCGATGATCAGCTCGTCAACGATCAGCAGGTTCTCGCCCTCGTCGACCACCACCTCCTCGCCATCGGGGATCAGGTAGAGCGAGCCCGTGCCGCCCCCGCCGACGCCCTCGGGGATCATCGTGGGGTCAACCTTGCCGTCGGCGTTCAGCGCCGGGATCTTCCCCGCATCGGCTGCGCCGGCGCTTTCGTCGATCGCCTCCTGCTCGGTGATGTTGTAGGTGCTGGTGTCGCGGCGCAGGTACTTGTCGGCCATTAGGCGCCCACCCGCCAGATCACGAATACGGCCTGGGCGATGATCGCCAGCACCATGCCGACCACCAGCTTGTTCGTCGTGCCCGTCCGATTGCTGACCGTTTCAACGCTTGCAGCAGCCCGCTCGACCATTGTCTCGACCTTGGACTGCCGGTCGCGAAGTTTTCCGATCTCAGTCCAGAGCTTGTGGTTCTCCTGCCGAAACTCCTCGCGCACCGAACCCTGCTGCTCCTGCATCTGCGCGATACGCGCGAGCTGGTGGGTGATGGTCCCCAGCTGGTCGCGTACATAGGGGTAGAAGTCGTCCCGATCCCGCTCGAGCTGCGTCAGCCGATGCTTCATCAGCTTCGTTTCACCACCGTCATGGTGGTCTTGCTCTGGGTTAGATGCACTCATTCCACCGTCTCGCTGTTGCGTTTCACCCATGTCTGCAGCGCCCGCATCCGGTTCAGTTCCCGGTTGCAGGTTTCGAGGTCTTCGGCGATGGCTTCTCCGAACGCTCCATCTCGATCGTCTGGAGCTTCGCCGGCGGCTCCATCAGCCACTCCGGCGGCGCCGGGCACGTCCGGATCACCTTGGTCTCCGGTGTCGTCGCGCACGCAGAGAGCACGAGCGCGATCCACAGCACGACCCACAGCGTCAGCGTCAGCTTCGCGGTCCTGTTCATACTCGGCCCTCGCCAGTTCGCTTGCGGCCAGGGCCCGGGCTTCCGCCTCGACCACGGCCTCGTCCAGTTCCACCTGCAGCGCGCGCGTCTCGGCCCGCGCCTGCAGTTCTTCGGCCTCGGCGGCCTTGAGCTTGATCGTCTGCACGGCCAGCGCGCCGGCCAGCATCGCGATGACGATGGCGGCAGTGGTTCCCGTCACGATCAGCCCCTTGTTGCGTGCGGCCCAGCGGCCGATCAGCGCCCACATCAGCGCATCCCGCCCTTGGCGAATGACTCGATGGCGCAGTTGCTCATGTAGGCGATCATCGGAGCGCAGCCGACCCACATCGCGGACTGCGCCAGCGGCCGCATATCAGGCGCGCCGTCCGCACCGAGCGCAATGGCCAGCGTGGTCAGCGCGTAGGCCGCGCCGGCAAAGGCCAGGCCCGTCCAGGCCATCCAGCGGCGGTGTCGCCACCAGCGCTCGGGGTCGGGATGTTCGCTCATGCCAGCACCTGGCTCGCGATGCGGTGGCGCAGCCAGCCGTACATGAAACGCTCATCCTTCCGGCGCCGCTCCACCAGATCCACGTAGTAGGCGCCCTGCAGGCAGTTGAGCAGCACGAACAGGGCTTTCTCGCCCTCCGCGCCGCGGTGCTCCAAGTAGTCGGCGAGCGCGCCGGCAGTGGCCGGACCCATCCGGCCGTCCTCCTTCAAGTCCTCGTAGTGCTGGCCGCCGTCGTTCAGCGCATTCAGCGCCCGCTGCAGCAGCCGTACCGCGCGGCGCATGCCGATGTTGACGCCCGTGTCCATGACCTCGGCCGTCACCTGCTCGCTGTACTCGGCGATCAGCTCGAGCCGCGGGCCGGCGTAGTAGCGCGCCAGATAGATGCTGCGCGCCTCGTCCTCGCCCAGGCGCCGGACGTCGTCGGCCGTGCACTCCACAGTCCGCGAATCCTGCAGCGTCTCCAGGGTGATGCCGTACTTCGTCGGGCCGCCGCTGTCGGCCGGGTCGTTGGTGTACTCGTCGCCCTCTGCCCGCAGGATTCCGTCGATGACGTCCTGCACGTTCACGGCAGCATCCCCAGCGAGCGCGCGATGCCCAGCATGAAAAGCAGGCCGGCAGACACCACGGCGATACTCGCAAGCCCCAGCAGGAACAGGGCGAATCCGAAGTCGATCATGGGGTGCCTCCTGCGGCTGGTCGCGCGTTTCACGAGTTATCGAGCGGCCACGGGCCGGCGGATTGCCGCAGTGGCGGCCGGTGTCATGCCGCGCACTGCCTTGAGTCGCCGAGCAGCGCGCCGTGTTTCGTTTGAACCGATGCCGGAGGCGACGATCGTTTCCACCCAGCGTCGATACGCGAGATGACGCAGACGCAGCTCGACCCGCGCCCGTGGCGTTGTCGCGTCGTTCTCAGGCATTCGGCGTCTCCGCTGCGTGCTGTGCGTCCTGGCGGCGCCGTTCGCGCCGCTCCTGAATCTCTGCCTCGACCGCCTGCCGGCGCGCGTCGTCCTGATCCGTTACCGGGCGGCTGGTCGCCCCGCCGTTGGCGGTGGGCTGCCAGCAGCGGGCGGGCCAGATCACGCGGCAGACTTCCAGGACACCCAGTCCTTGGCGCCCGGCTTGCTCACCTCCCCCAGCTGCACCGGCATCGAGATCGTGATCCCGTGCTCGGGGTGCGTCAGCCACAGAGCTTGCTGCGGCGGCTCGTAGGGGAAGTTGTTGGCGAAGGCGTACTCGTCGTAGCCCTTGAGGCTGCCGTTGACGATGAAACGCCGCAGCTGCATGAGCGTGTGGAAGTGCCCCATCAGCAGCGTGTCGTACCCGGTCCCGGTCTGGTTGTCGCGCGACCGCTTTTTGTGGTCGCCGCGCGTGATGGGGCCGATGGGGCCGATCATCCCGTCGCCGCCGCGGAACTGATCGCCGTGCGTCAGCTTGTACTTGTGCCCGTACAGCGTGTATAGCGCGTCCGACCCCTCCGGGATGTAGAACTGAACGCGCTTGTCGCCGCTGAACCAGCGGTCGAGCAGCGAATACAGGATCCAGTCGAAGTTCGTGGCGTTGCGTTGCTTCGCGCGCGGCTTGCGCGTCATTCGGCCGTGATTGCCCGTGACGCAGGGGATGAACACCTGTCCGAACTCGTCGGCCAGCGTCTGAATGCACCACACCTGCACGCCCAGCAGGTCGATCAGCGTCGGCCCGATGGGCATCTCGTTCGTGACCGACAGCTCCTCGTGGATGTCGCCCGTCACCATGTCGCCGCCCAGGGCGTAGACGATGCCCGGGTAGTCCGGGGTGACGACGTGCTCGCGCAGAAGAATCGTCGCCCGCTCGATCATCCGCTGCGAGCGGGTGTGCGCGACGTCGACGTCAAAGGCGTTGCTGCCGTCGATCTCGTCCTCGTTTACCACCTCGCCCCAGTGCCAGTCCGACGCGAACAGCGTCGGCACGCCCGGCGCCTTCGCGCCCTTGCCTCGCTTGGTCAGCCACTTCGGCGGCTTCGGGCTCTGCTCCGACAGGTTGAGCAATTCGCGGCGAACCGCGCGCGCCGTAATGTCCTCCCGCTTGGCCTGCGCCAGCTCCCTGCGCAGCGTGCGAACCTGCTCCGCGAGCTCGTCGGCATGCTCCTGCTCGGTGTCAGCCAGGAAGCTCTCGCGTTCGTCTACTTTTTCCGCCACCAGGGCCTCACTCCGGCGTCACGGAACATCCGCTCGTAGAGCGGGCGCGATCCGTCGATGTCGTACTTCTCGCGCATCCATTTCTGCCAGGCAGCGAACGTGAGGGCCCTGCCCTCCTCTGCGCGCTTGGCAAAGAACTTGGCGTCCTCGATGGCCTCCGGCGGCAGGCTTTCGCCCCGCGGCTGCTGTGCGTGCTCATCGAGAAACGCATCCCGGTCGCTCATAGCTGACCTCCGGATACGAAATAGAGACGCCCGCGCGTGGAGGGCGTCGTGGCTACGGTTGCTCACCGCAGCGCGATTGGGGCCGGTCTCTCCCGGCAGTCACACCGTTTTACAGTCTGACGACGGCTCGGTGTCGCCCTCTCTGGTTCGCGCTTGTGCCGGGTATGCGCAACCCCGCCATGTCCTCTCTTCCGGAGTAGTCACACCACTCTGGCGCCGATATTCGGCGCTTGCCTCTGTCGTAGGTGTCACGGATCGCGGCCGGGCACTCCCGACCCAAACGATAGGCTGGCCCCGCAGAGCGAGGCCGGATACTGGTTCGGCGGTTGGCCGATCAGCGAATTGCAGCAACCCCGGTTAACCGACGCGACCGCCCTAGTGATAGCGGCGCGCCCGGGCGCAGACTTCACGGCTGCAAACTGTTGAGGCCGGATCAGGACTGAGGGTACTTGTTCTCTGCCGCGTTTCGGATGGCGTCTTTGGCACGCTGCCGCTCCACGCGATGCGTCCTTTGCTTGATCCACTTGGCATAGCCGGTGCCGCTCATTGGCCGTCGTGACCAATAGTCGTAGCCGGGCCCCTTCTGTCCTCTGATCGTTCTCGACATAACGACCTCGAATAAAGCCCCGGTGATGCCGGGGCGCCCGCGACGCAGTTGTCATGCGGGTATAAAAAAGCCGCCTCGGGGGCGGCTACATGCGGCGGTGGCAACCTCGGGAGAAGGGAGCAGCTTTCGCTGCGCGCAACGCCGCACGTTAGGGAATATGGTGCCTTGACTTAGGGGCGGCGTCCAGTTTTCAAGTCGCCTGTTTTCAATGGGTTACGTTTGCCAATCTGCCAGCTGGCAACTACTTCTGCCAGCTGGCAAGAATCTTCGTCACATCGCCGCATCGCCGAGCGCATTTCCGGTAAGTGACTGCATACGAAGGAAATATTCTCGCTCTTCGTCTCTTGACCCTAACCTCGTTAGGGCGTATAGTAGGAACCGTGGATAGGGAAACGGCCTACCACCCCATTCCCCGGGACCGGGGAGCAACTGGAGAAACAACATGGCAAACGTTCAAGCAGCAGTTCAGCAGATCCGCGACATCGCCGACCAGATCGATCGCATCGTGCCTCACGAGAGGGATTCGAGCAGTCGGTTTGTCGAGAGCGAAATCCGCGAGACCGCCGAGTACACCCGCTACGTCGCCGACTGCATCGCCACGTGGGATGGTCGCCATATTGACGAGGTAGGCCGGCAGGGCACTGGGGTCCTCGACTACAACGCGATGAAATTCGATATCGCGCAGTTCAAATTCGGATTCCCGGTTACCGATATCGCCGACGCTCTGATCAGTGAAATGGAGGCGGAGGCCGATGCTGCCGATGCCAGCAACGGAGACCGCTGAAATGCGCACCACGATCCAACCCTACATCGAGGAGCCGGTCGAGTTGACGGCGGGCGAACTCCAGGCCGAGGAGGGGCGGCCGCTGACGGTGCATGTTCACGGCTGGGATGCCACGGCATTCGGTGGCAAGGGCGGGCTGTTTGTGGAGCTGCGCTACGCCGGCGCCTATTCCGGCCCCTACAAACGCATGGTGCCGTCTCGCGCCGAGGCTGACGAGCTGGCGTCTGAGTGGCGGGCATCGCTCGGTAACGGTGACCAGTGCGAATGCGCGACGTGCCGGAAAACCAATCCCCACTGAGGTGGGGAAACGGGCGATAGCTCACCTCTGCAGCGAACCGTTCCACGGATCATCCCCGCCTCGGCGGGGAACACGGAGAAACATAGCGCAATGAAAACGACCCCGCAATACCAGCGCCAGCCGGTGGGCAATCACGACCCGAACAGGGTCAACGGGCTATGGAAAAAAATCCGTGCGCTCTGTGATATCGACGACCGAGACGTCGCGGACGCGCTCAACGCGCGCGGCGTTTCGATCAGCCGCTCACGCGTCGCAGCGTGGTCACGGCGCGAGGATAGCGACAAATTCTCGCCGCTTAATGTCGCCGAGCTGGAGGCAGCGCTCGACGCGCTGATCGAGGCCGACCGTGCTGACCGACCTAAGTAACTGGCCACCCTCCCCCGCCCCGACCGATATACGCTCGGCGCGCGAGGCCGCGGGGCTCACCCAGGCTCAGGCCGGCGCGCTGATCTATCGCTCTCCAGAGGTGTGGGCGAGCTGGGAGCGCGGGCGGCGGCCGCTGGATCCGGCGCTGTGGGAACTGTGGCAGATGCGGGCGGAAGATCCGGGGTGGATTGCGCGGGTGTCGATTTAGGAGGCCAGCCGCGCCGCCGCATCCCCCACCAGATCCATCAGCAGGATCTGCTTCGCCCCCCGGCACGTCTCCATCGCCTTGTGCGCGCTGATCCCGCCGCAGCGCTTGCCGACCTCCGGCCAGTCGGGTATGTCCCAGCGGCGCATGCCGTGGACCAGGCGCTGCACGCCGCGGTAGCGCACCGTCACCACCAGCTGGCGCTCGCGGTCCATACCCCGGACGTGGACATCCACCCGCCGGCTCCACTCGTGCTCCGGGTCGCGCTCGACGGCCAGAAGCTCCTCGAGAACCGGGTCGCTGTGCATGCCCTTACCGCGCGGGCCGCCGACCAGCTGGGCGTCCTCGGCCGCGCGCACCGCCGTCGCGCCGACGCCGATCTGCTCGAAACACGTCCGCGCCCACCAGCCCCAGTCCATCAACCAGCGCTCGGCGTCTGCCATCGTCATCCGGTTCGGATATCGCATGCCGTGACCTCCACTTCGAGCTTTCCACCGGGGGTAACCTCGCGGCGCAGGATCCGCAGGTCGATGATCTGGCTGTCGTCTTCCCAGACGCGGGCGCGGGTCAGTGCGTCGATGACCTGCTTGCTGTCCAAGCCGTAGGCGCGCCGGTCGGGCGGGCTCCAGGTGATGACCACGCGCATGGGGCCCGAACCCAGCGACGGCGCTTCCTGTTCCCGGCAGGCCCGCAGCGCGTCGTTTCGGTAGGCGACGGCCTCGGCGCGCTGCGGGTGCGGCAGCGTGAGCGTCGCCTTACGCTCCGGCATGCGCCCTCACCCATCGCGTCAGGTTGATGCCCGTGGAAGCCAGGTCCGCCAGCTGCGCGGGCGTCGCGCGCGCCTTGGCCAGCCAGACACTCATGTGCCGGCGCTCGCCGCCCAGGCTCAGCATCGCCGGCTCGCGCGTGACCTCCCCAGCGTCGTGAAAGATCCGCTCGTAGATCGACCGCAGCGGGAACCGATCGCCGCGCAGGTCTCCCTTCTCACGGAACCAGCGCAGGTAGTCCGGGCAGGCCAGCGCCCAGCGGCTGCACTGTTCGCGCATCGGGCAGCCGTCGTCGCAGGGGCAGCCGCTGGCGTCCTCGGCCAGCGCCTCCTCCAGTGTTCGGGTGCGGGGCATCAGGCGGCCTCTCGGAGTCTTGCAGCGTCGATGTAGGTAACCCCCACCGCCAGCGCCGACCATTCGTGCGACCGGATGCCGTACAGCGGACCCGGCGTCGCCTTCTTGCCGATCGCCCGGTCTTTCCCGGGGCCGTATCGGTCGATCAGCGCCTGCCGGACATTCGGGTCTTTCGCCCGTGCTGATCCGCACAGATTCAGCTTTACTGTGCGCCGATACACCAGCTCATGATCTCCCGGGTAGGCCTCGATGAAGCGCCCGATCCAGATGCACGTCTGGAACACGTCGGCGCCAACAGCCATGCCATAGCTGGCGATCCCCTCGACGGCCAGCATCGGGCAGTCGGGGAAGTGGGCGCCGTACAGCAGTGCGATCAGGTCTTCGTTGTCGCTGATCTCATGGTGCAGGATGCGATCGTCGTCGAGGTGCACGATTGCGCTCTGCTGGGGTCCGGGGTCGATGGCTAGTACGTTCATACGACGCGCTCTCCGCGGGGAACAATCTTGCTGATCGGTTGTTGCTGCCTCGGCGCCCGCTGGCGCGTGCCGGCGACGACCAGGGCGCCATCCATGAACAGGATCAGCAGCGACTCGTCGTTCGCGCGTCGGAACGCTTCCAGCTTCTCCTCGCGCGGCGCCGGCACGTTGTCCAGCCAGTGATGGCAGCCGCTGCAGGCGATGCACCCGAAGATGTCGTGCGCCTTGAGCGACTTGCCCTTGCCGTGGATCTGGAAGTTGCTGTGCGCCCAGACCGACGTCGCCGGGTCGCCGTTGCAGTAGCCCGGCCGGCGGATCGTGCAGTCCCGACCGCGCGCCAGCTTGGTGAGTGCGGGGTTGCGGTAGTTCACGTCGGATCCCATGCGTCTGACCAGACGTCTCGGTTATGCACCCGGCGCAGGTCGCCGGCATCGCTACGGATCCGGCTCACACCCTCCGGCCGCTCGCGCATGATCCGCAGCGCCCGCTCGATCTTGACCACCGTGCGCTGGTCGCCCGGTGCCACCAGCGCCTCGTCCAGCGCGTTCTCGATCGCGTGCTGCTCCACGCCGGTCAGCCGCATGCCTGCCTCCTTCGTGATTGGCGGCGCGGGATGCGGCGCCGCGCCGGGTCTGCTTGGGCGGCCAGGCGGTGCCATTCCTCGTTCGCCCCGGCCGCTTGCTCGGCGTAATCGACAGCGTCTCGGACCCCGGCGAAGAACCGGCGCAGGCTGCGGTGCAGCAAGGCGGCCTCAGCGGCGCGCAGCACCATCCGAACGGCCTCGCGCGCCTCATCACCGGTCAGAGCGTTGGCGATGCTATCGGCGCGGGTCACTGCAGCGCCTCCTCGTCCTGCGGCCACTCCAGCCCGACGCCCTGCCGGCGATATCGGTCGTATACCTCCTGCAGGTACTGGCTCAGCTGCGGCTTCGTCATCAGCGACGTCACCGGGAACCAGCGCATCAGATCCAGCTTCTCCTCGTGGCTGAACCGGCCCTTCACCAACCGGTCGTAGCGCTGGCGGAAGTCCTCGTCGTCCGTCCGCAGGATCGGCACGCCCAGCTCGAGTTTGCACTGGCAGCGCACCTCCTCGGCCGTGCAGTCGCCCAGCTCGCGTGCAATCTGCGCGTACCAGACGTGCGTCAGGGCATTCTGGTCGAGGGAGCGCTTCTTGCCCTCTTTCCACTGCACCTTGAGATAGCGGTGCTGCTTCCAGGCCTCGCGCATCGTGCCGAGGAGCTTCTGCAGGCTGGGCTCGCTGTTGACGATCGTTTCAGGCATCGGCCGCCTCCGTTTCGCTGCGTAGCCGCTGGCGCAGCCGCGCCAGGTACTTGTCGGTGCGCGCGTCGCCCCACTTCTCACGGAGCGTCGCAATGCGCCGCTGGCGCGCCTCCTCGTCCATGTTGACGAACAGCTCCCGGGCGGAGCCCAGCAACTTCCCGTCGGCCAGCTCCGCCTCTCGCCGGGAAATCTCTGCCGGAGTCAGAAGCTCGCCGTTGTAGCCGATGCGGTCATTGGCCTCGGCGACGCCGGCCCAGGTGCGGGTGATGTCGGCGGTCATGCGGCGCTCCGGATCTCGGTCAGGAGGTCCGTGACGACCGGCGGGCAGACGGCGTTGCCGAGCATCTGCGTGGCGTCGCGGTGCTTGGCCGGCAGGCGGTAGGTGGACGGGAAGCCCATGGCGTCCCGGTACTCGCCGGCGGTGAGCATTCGCGTGCGGTCGCCGTCAACGACGCCCCATCGGTCAACGGTGGTAATAGTCCCGATCGGGCGACTAAGCGCTCGCCCAGTGCGACCTGACCCGCTGGAGTAGTACGGCATCACGAAGCGCTCGCCGAAGCGCTGGCGCCCGCTCTGGATGCGCGCCTTCGTTGCGTCGGCACGACCTGGCTTGTCGATCGGCGACCAGTTGCCAGCGTCGAACCGGATGAAGGACGCCGCCGGCACGCGCTCCCGCGGCGCCATGCTCAGCATCAGCGGGCTGCGCGTCCGGGTGCAGACGATGTAGACCCGGCGCCGGTGCTGCGGCACGCCGTGGTCAGCCGCGTCGATGATGTGCGGCGCAACCTGATAGCCCAGCGCCTCGAGCGCCTGCCTCCAGACCGGGTACAGCTGCCAGCGGCAAAACTCCGGCACGTTCTCGACCACGATCACGCGCGGCTGGTGGAACTCGGCGCAGCTGACGACGGCCCATGCGGTGCTGCGCGTGGCGTCGTGATGCGGGCGATCTGTCCCACGCGCCCGGCTGTGCCCCTGGCAAGCCGGCGAGGCCAGCAGGATGTCGTGCGCCGGCACGCGCGACCAGTCGGCCTGGTGCAGGTCCTGGCAGCTGTGCTCGGTGTCCGGGTGGTTGTCGGCGTGCACCTGCACGGCGGCCTGCCAGTGGTTCGCGGCCCACAGCACGCGGACGCCGGCCTGTGTGGCGCCAGCGGTGAAGCCGCCCGCGCCGGCAAATAGATCCACTGCGGTGGCCCAGCTCACGCCGCCCCACCCAGCTTCGGCAGAGACTCGCCTGCCGATCGCGCCTCACCAATCTGTCGGACGTTCTGGCTGCTGTGAATGCCGAGCTTCGACCGCGGCGTGCCCGGCGCCTCCATGCACTTGTAGGCGTCGATGAACTGCTTGCGCGCCCACGTCAGCTGGCGCGTCTCCATCATGCAGAATGACTGCCAGCCGCCCTGATCTTCGATAGCGGCCAGTGCACGCGGGTCTTCGATCGGGCAGTCCTGATACGGGCCGGTGTTGCGCAGCGCCTCCAGCGCCTTGCCCCATGCGGATACCGCCTGCGCCTCCAGGTCGGCCTCCTGGTCCCTCGCCGATCCTTCAAGCCTGCGGATCACGTCGGCCGGCTTCGGCATCCACTGCCCGGATTCCGGATCTCGGACATGGGCCCGGAGCGCGTGGTCGACGTCGTCGAGCGAGTGATCGCCGAGCGTCGCCCACCACAGCCGCAGGGACGCGGCGGTCACCTCGCGGCCGTAGATTTCCGCCATGCCCGTGACCAGCTCCGCAAACTTCGCCTTGTCCTCAGTGCGCATTGCCGCCCTCCTCTTCGAGCCATTGCTGTGCGGCCGTCGCCGTCCTGCGGGCAGCGGCGGACATGCCGGTCATATCCGGGGCGTCAGCCAGCCGGAGGAACTGATCGACGTGCTTGGCGTCCCGGCAGATCAGCTCGATGTCGTCGTACCGGGTGGCTCGGTCGTTCTCGCCCATGTGGTGCGGTGATCGGGTGCAGCCGTCCACCGCGGCGATCAGGTCCGATGCGGTGTAGCCGTCTTTCAGCCGGTCCCGAATCCGGGACATGCGCTTGTCGTCGAGCTTGGCCTGCGGGTGCTGCATGACCCGCTGCCAGTGCTGGAAGACGCGGTGGATGTCGTCGGCGTAGCGGTTCGCCGGTGGCTTGTCCGTCCGTCCTTGCGAAACTGGGGGGATCTTCGGGTGATTGCTCGCCGTCGAGCCGCTCGGCTCGACAGGGTCGGTAGACCCAAAGTCCTGTTCCTGTTCCTGCTCCTGTTCCTGTTCCTGTTCCTGATTCGCCATAGCCTTACCGGAAGGCTTCGGCGAAGGCTTCACGTCAGGCTTTTCGCAAGACTCAGTGAAAGCCTTTAAGTAGCTGTCACCAAAGGATTTCAGAGCCTCGCATAGCGCCTCATAGGCGCGCGCTTTTAGGGGGCATTCAGGGAGAATGGCCCACTCGGCAGCCCAACTCTTGACGACGTTCGGAGACTCCGGCTTGTTCGACTCGATAGCCTTCGGCAGCCACACCAGTCGGGCCCCAAAGTCGGCTTCCGCCATGCCTTGATCGAAGACTTCCTGAAAGGCTTTGTCGAAGGCTTCCTGATCCCAACCCAACTCCTCAGCAATCGCCGCGCGGCCAGCGCGGAACAAGCCGGGGATGGGGCCAGTGTGCGGCCCGGTTAATAGGTGCAGCCATAGCCCCTGTCCGCAAGGAGGTATTGGGGATAGCGCGCGGAACTTGCGATCGCTCCAGGTGCGAACCTCAACCTTCCGGTAGCGGCTCATGATTGGCGCCCCATTGCAGCCAGGACGTCCCTCTTGTCTTGCTTCTGCTTCCGCCTGTTGCAGGTTTCGCACAACACCTGCAGGTTGTCTGGAGTGCTGCGCCCCCCGGCCTTCAAGGTCAGCACATGGTCGAGGACTAGCACCAGCTGCTGGGCATCGCCCGGGTGACCACACCACAACGCGGAACGACCGTCGTAGTCCGTTGGGACATCAATAGCGGCGGCAAGGCATTTTCTGCACCGGTAGTTATCTCGGTGCATCACATAAGCGCGCAACGCCGCATGAAGGGGGTACTTAAACTTCAAGCGACGCGGGCTTCTTACCTCCGGCCATTGACGGCCTTTGTGGTCCGTCCAGAAACCTGCGATCTCCTGTGTGCCCAACCGCACAGACGGCACTACAGCAGGCTTGCGAACATCACCACCATGGACAGCTATGTGCCGACGCCTGAGAGGCAACAAGACTTGGCCATCCGAGCGCATGGCTACCGGCCCTCGGCCGGCCCAGTTCCGGCACTGCCGCGGCCGCGCTGGATCAGTAGCTTGGTCATCGTCGCCCGACCCCACAGGTGCTCGTAGATGAGATCCCGCACGTACTCCGACTTCGACTTCCCTTCCGCGCACGCCAGCATTGCCAGCGAGTCGTTGGCGTCCTCGCAGATCCACGCCTTGCACTCGGCGGTGGCCTTGCCAAGCGGGTCCGAGCCCCGCGCGAAATCCGTTGTGTCGTTCATCCCTAACTCCCGAGGTGTGAAGTGAATCGCTACCTTGTGCAGGTGCGCTGCTCTGCCGGCACCACGGACCGCGAACGCATGAGCGCGTCCACAACCCGCATCCGGAACCTGTTGGCCGCGGTCAGCGGCGATGACTGCTCGACGGCCTGGACATCCCTGTGCGGGACGCTGTGCGGCTTCGTGCTGCGCACGGCCATGCCGGCGGCGTCCCTGCATCGCGAGATCGCGCTGCGCGGCGCCGTGCGCGAGACGGACCATCTGCTGGTCGTCGCGCTCGGTAGCGACTGGTCCGCCACCGGCTTCGAGGGATGCGCCGGATGGCTCCGGCGCAGTGATGGATAGGATTCGCTGGCCTTTCGTCTCGCGCTCCGGCACCGTTGGCGCTCGGGAGAAAACAAGGGAGAAGGGCCATGGCAAGTCGCGTGTATCTGGTGCAGATCCGTTTCGCAGACGGGGCCGACCAGCGGCGCATCCTGGAGTCGATGCGCGAGATCAACGACCTTCTCAGCCGCATGTCGGAATCCGGCGCGCGCATCGCTTGGACGGCTGCCGAGAACCAGATGGTCGGCCTCCTGCTGAAATCCGAGAAGCCGGCCCGGGCGATCTTCAACGAGATCCACTCCCCGATGACCAGCACGGCCAGCCCGTTTCTCTCCGGCGATCAGGCCATCGTCCTCGAGGTTGGCGAGGACATGGCCGGCAACGGGTTCAGTTCCTGCTGGGCGTTTCTCCAGCACCGGTAGGCGGGTCGCCGAAGATATCGGCCATCCCAGCCTGTGCGATGGCATCACGGTTGCGCTCGATCCATCGGTACAGGCGGGACTCCCCCGCCGCCTCAAGGAACCACCGCTTGAGCGGATTGCGCCGGATGCGCCGGCCAAGCTCGACTTGTGCTTCATCCATGGGGATGCCTCTGCAGGCGGTGTTGCTGAATAGAAAGCGGCCGCAGCGGCAAGCGCCAGCGGCCGAGATGGCCAGCGGCGTAGGGGGACGCCTTTTGCTGGCCCAGGGAGAGATGTCGAATGGATTACGATTCGATGCCGATGGGGCTCGTCATCCGGTACATGCGTCGTTGCGTTTGCGCGGTCTCCAACCACCGCTGGCAGTTCCGCGGGCGGTCCTTGGAGGGCGACAAGCTCTTCACGTGCACGCGATGCGGCAAGCGCATGGTGGGGCGAAGTGTTGTCCGATGGAGCTGAAGTCACGCGGCCTTCCCCGTAACGCCGCAAGTGACCACGTAGTGAATGCCGTTGCCGTCTCGCAGCCACGTGACTTCTGGGCACAGCTCCTCGCAGGTGACGGCGCCGTCGGTAGCTCGCTCGACGTTTGCGGCTTCATCCCGCGGCACGCCGCGCTTA
The DNA here is from genome assembly GCF_000733765.1 of Algiphilus aromaticivorans DG1253. Taxonomy (NCBI): domain Bacteria; kingdom Pseudomonadati; phylum Pseudomonadota; class Gammaproteobacteria; order Nevskiales; family Algiphilaceae; genus Algiphilus; species Algiphilus aromaticivorans. Next base: position 2,010,542 of record NZ_JPOG01000001.1, read on the forward strand.
CGCCAGTTGCTGACACGTTGTTTGCTCACGTTCAACGCGCGCGCAAAGGCCGCTGGTCCGTTGAGCATTTCGATTGCCCTGTCGAGAGCGTCGGTCGCGTGATGTGGCTTGCCCATGTGCGCAGTTAACACCACGTGTACGTCTGCTGTCAAATTGACGTGAACCCGAGCGTAAACCCGCCGTTTACGCTTGCTGCTATGGATCTTCAGGAACGCCTACTGAAGCGGCTGCTCGCTTTGAAGGAGAGTCAGTCGCTGCGTGACATTGATGTCGCCGATATGGTCGGCGTCTCCAAAGCCGTCTGGGGTAACTGGAAAACGCGCGGGCGTGTCTCGAAGGACGGTGTCGTCCTGATCGAGAAGAACATGCCGAATTTGATGACGGTCGGCCCGGAGCTCGACGATGCCCGCATGCGCGGCGCGAAGGTCAACGTGATTTCCTACGTCATGGCCGGAGAGTTCGACCCAGCAGTCGATCCATACCCACCTGGCGACTCCGGCGAAGAGCCTTTGTCCTGCCCGGTGCCGCATTCCGAGCATGCCTTCGCGCTGCGTGTCCGCGGCTCATCCATGACGGCCCCTTACGGGCGCAGCTACCCGGAAGGCTGTTACATCTTCGTGGAGCCCTTAAAGCGGTCGCCTGTCACGGGCGATCGGATCATCGCGAAGCTCGCAGAAAGTGACGAGGTGACCTTCAAATGCTACATGTACGAGGATGGACGCCAATGGCTCAAGCCGCTGAATCCACAACATCCGCCGATCCACGAAGAGTTCCGCGTTCTAGGTACCGTTATCGGCAAGTGGGAGCCGGAATAGTCCTTGCCCTGCTATGTGTGTCAGAGACGATAGCGAGCGATGCCTATCAATGGACCAAGCATCGCGTCGCGGTCAACGTGCAGTGCGAAGATGAATCGGTACGCTCCCAAATCTCCAGCTTCATCCGCAGAGAACTACGCGATCTTGGTGACGTTGTAGTCACTCACCATGCAGCTGATTTCGCTCTAGCGGTCGTCGCCATTCGGTGGGATTCGCGTGAGACCGACATTTACGCTGCGTCCGTCCTCCTAACCGAGTCCGCGATGCCTCCCAGCCGGTTCTTGCGCCCCACAGACTTTCCAGAGGACCAGATTAAGTTGCTGGACGAGATGTATGGCGGAATACCACAAGCGCTCGATCACAACCTCGTCGTGGGCGGAATCCCGTCCATCAAAGCTGCATTCACAGAACAAATTGCCGAGTTCGACGCAGCCTTTCTTGAGCCGGTGCGCCGGTACCGACGGCAGCTCGACGAGCTGTCGGACTAGCAGTAGCGCAGACCAGACCGAACCGCATAAAGAATAACTTTCGGCGAATCAGTCGCTAAGCGACTTTCTACGCCCTCAAGTTCACATGGCGTTGACAGCTATCGTCTACTTGGTGTGTACTGTCTCCACGGTAGTCAACAGGAACCGACGGGAGAACGAAATGCCAAGCCACAACCTCACCACCCTGAAAAGCCGCCTCCGCGCACTGCCCGACTGGCACCCGCGCGCCCAGCGCATCCGGCAGCAGATCCAGGAGATCGAGGCCGAGCGTGATGAAGCGCCGCAGCAGGCGCAGACCGCGCAGACCAACCGCGCCGCGCTGGCGCCCTCCACCTGATACCCACTGGCCGCCCGCTGGCGGCCGAGGAGATTTCCATGTCCGAAAAGGTGATCGAACTACGCACCCGCCGCGTCCTCTGCGACCCGGCTCTACCCAGCACCTACCAGCCCACCCGCACGGTCGAACAGGACGAGCGCGAGCGCGTCTTTGGTCGTGACCACGCGGCGGCCTTTGCCAAGCGTCGTCGGCAGGACAACGACGACGGGCCGGTGGCGGCATGAGCGTGCGCAACGACGGCGGGCCGGCGTTCGCCCACGGCAACCCGGACCAGGGTGGCGCCGCTGGGATGTCCATGCGCGATTACTTCGCCGCGAAGGTAATGCACGCCCTGATTACACGCCTAGAGCTAAAGGATGACCCAAAGAAGGTTCCAGGGGTTGCGTACGCGGTGGCTGACGCAATGCTCAAGGCGCGGGAGAGCACGCCATGAGTTACGACGACATGCCCGAACGCCCCACGCAGCCATGGGAGCCCAACGTCCCCGGCCCGCACTGGCCTGAGCCGACGAACGCCGACCGCAAGAAGGCGCTCGACAACCTCATCGAGCAGCGCATGGAGTGCCGGCTCGCGAGCGACCTGACGAGCGAGGACGGCCGCGACCGGCTGTTCGAGGACATCCACGAGGCCCTGGCCGGCACCGACCAGCTCAGCGTGCTGTGCATCTGCTACGCCGAGCGGGACGACGCCGAGTTCGGGCGGGTGCTGGCTTCGGTGCTGCGGCGCTACCACGAGTCGCTGATCGGCTCAGAGGCAATCGAGCGCGAGGCCGAGCAGGTACGGAACAACCGGATCGCGAAGCAGCGGCGCGAGGCCGAAGTCGAGCGGGACTACGCAGCCGATATGCAACACCAGCGCTCGGTCGACGACCGGCTGGATCACGAACAGGAGAACGCGGCATGAACCAGGCAGTAGCAGAGCACCACGAATCCGACAACGTCACGCCGCTGGCGCCGGCCGGCAGCAAGCAGCAGACGCTGACGCATCGCTTCGCCGAGCGCTTCCACGTCGAACCGACCAAATTGTTCGAGACGTTGAAGTGCACGGCCTTCCGGCAGCAGGACGGATCGGCGCCGAGCAACGAACAGATGATGGCCCTGATGGTCGTGGCCGACCAGTACAAGCTGAATCCGTTCACCCGCGAGATATACGCCTTCCCCGACAAGGGCGGCATCGTCCCGGTGGTGGGCGTCGATGGATGGGCGCGGATCATCAACCAGCATCCGCAGTTCGACGGCATGGACTTCGAGCAGGACGCCGAGAGCTGCACCTGCACGATCCACCGCAAGGACCGCAAGCACCCCATTCGAGTGACCGAGTGGATGGCCGAGTGCTCGCGCGGCACGAAGCCCTGGCAGAGCCACCCGCGCCGGATGCTGCGCCACAAGACGATGATCCAGTGCGCCCGCGTCGCCTTTTCCTTCGCCGGGATCTATGACCCGGACGAAGCCGAGCGGATCACTGAGGAGAGCGCGACTACCGAGCCGCCGTCCCAGGACGTGCGCCCGGAGCTCGAAGCGTATCCCGACGACCGCTTCGCCGCGAATCTCGACAAGTGGCGGCAGGTCATCCAGTCCGGACGCATGACCCCAGACGAAATCATCGCCACCGCGAGCACCCGCGGCGTCCTGAGCGACGAGCAGAAGCAGCAGATCCGCGACTGCGAAGTCACCGACGCCGAGTTCACCGACGCCGAAGGAGAAACCGAATGAGCGCACAAATCATTGAAGCCCCGCAGGGCAGTGAGGCCTGGCACCAGCACCGCGCCAACCACTACAACGCCAGCGATGCGCCGGCCGCCTTCGGACTGAGCCCGTACAAGAAGCGCGCCGACCTGCTCGCCGAGCTGGCGACCGGCTACACGCCGGAAGTCGACGAGCACACGCAGCGGCGCTTCGACGACGGACACCGCCACGAGGCGACCGCCCGGCCATGGGCTGAGGAGATCATTGGCGAGGAGCTGTTCCCCGTCGTGCTCGCCGACGAGATCGACGGCCTTCGCCTGTCGGCGTCCTATGACGGCCTGACCATGGCGCGCGACATCGGCTTCGAGCACAAGACGCTGAACGCCAAGCTGGATGCAGCACTCGCGGATGGCGAGATCCCGGAGGAATACCACCCGCAGCTCGAGCAGCAGCTGCTTATCGCCGGCGCCGAGAAGATCCTGTTCATGGCTTCCAAGGGCGACCGCGAGACCATGCGCTACGCATGGTACGAGTCGCGCCTCGACGTGCGCGAACGCCTCCTCGCGACATGGAAGCAGATCAGCGAAGACGTGCCGGCCTACGAGCACAAGCCCGAGAGCAAGCCGCAGGCCGTGGCCGCCCCTGTCGATGATCTTCCCGCCGTCTCCGTGCAGGTCAAGGGCGAGATCAGCGTCGTCGACAACTTCAAGGCCTTCGAGGCCGCGCTGCGCGACTTCATCGACAACCGGCTGATCCGCGAGCCGCAGACCGATCAGGACTTCGCCGACCTTGACTCGCAGATCAAGGCGCTCAAGAAGGCCGAGGCTGCGCTGGACTCGGCCGAGCAGTACGCCATCGCACAGGTCGCCTCCATCGACGAGATGAAGCGCACCAAGACCACGCTGCACGAACTGGCGCGGCAGAACCGGCTTATGGCCGAGAAGCTGCTGGAAGCCGAGAAGAAGAACCGGCGCAACGAAATCTTCGATCAGGCCCGGCAGCAGCTGCATGACCACATCGCCGAGATCAACAAGGGCCTCGGCAAGATCAAGATGCCCGACGTGCCGTGCGACATCGCCGGGGCAATGAAGAACAAGCGCACGCTGGAAAGCCTCAAGGCCGCAGCCGACCAGGCCGTCGCCGACGCCAAGATCGAGGCCAGCCGCATCGGCCAGAAGATGCAGGCCGGACTCGCGGTCCTGCGCGAAGAAGCCCAGGGCTATGAGGGGCTGTTCCGCGACGCACAGCAGCTGGTGCAGAAGGACGCCGAAGACCTGCGGGCCGTGGTCCGCGACCGGATCCGGGAGCAGAAGGAGGCCGAGGAACAGCGCCGGCAGGAGGAGGAAGCCCGCAAGGCTGCCGAAGCCGCCAAGGAGCATGCTCCAGCGCCCGCGCCTGCCCCGCCGGCCGCCGAACCCTCCCCAGCGCCCAAGGCCGCCGCCAAAGGCGCACAGGCGCCCGCACAGCGTCCGAGCGATGACGAGATCGTGAGCGCGGTTGCTGCGCACTTCGCCGTCAAGCCGGACACCGCGCGCGGGTGGATTGCCGAGATTCAGCTGCGGAGGGCTGCGTAATGGAAGACCGAAAGCTATCGCATCACCTTGTGCCCGGCTTGGAGCTGGCCGCGGTATTCACGCTACCCGATGCCGACGGTGACATCGGCGTCTATCAGGTTGGCCGCGCCGGCATCACACGCATCTATGTCGTCGAGGAACCCGGCCCGATGTCGATGCTGCCATGGGCGCGCGTCGAACACGAAAGCCAGCCGCCGGCACTCATCAACCTGCAACACGTCGAGCAAGTGCGGCTCGCGGAGGAGACCGCCTGATGCGCACCCGCTACCGCTACACCCCAGAGCAGAAAGCCAAGGCCGCGGCTGCCGGCGTGGACATGCAGACGGTCGCCACCCGCGTCAGCGAAGGCTGGGACCGGGAGAAGGCCCTGACCACCCCGAAGCGCAAGCCGGGCGAGTCCGGCCGGAAGAACAGCCGCAACGGCCGCCACCCCTGGACGATGGCGATCAACATCGAGCGGGCGGCTGAGAACCGCCGGGGCGGTGCGTCGTGAAGCTCACCGAATCCCAGATAGCCACCGCCAAGGCCAACGGCCTCGCCCTAGCCACGGTCCACGGCCGCATTCGCCGCGGCATGGACCCGGACAAGGCCGTACACGCAGCACCCGCAGATCCCGCCGCCGGCGGACGCAAGAACAGTCGCAAGCCGGGCCACCAGTGGCGCGGGCGGTTTGCGGGCTGAGCATCACCACCCACACAGGAGCACCCATGAGCAACAGTCACACCAACATCGCGGAGCTGATCGGAGAGCTGAACGCCGGCATCTACGAGCAGCAGATCAACAGCGCGCTTTCGGACATCGCGGCGCACGTCTGCGAAACCGGGAAGGAGGGCCAGCTGACGCTGACCTTCAAGGTCAAGCAGATCGCCGACTCCTCGCAGGTCAGCATCGAGCACAGCCTGAAATCGGTCGTGCCAAAGCTGCGCGGCAAGGTCACCGAGGAGCACTCGACGCAGACGCCGCTGCACGTCGGCCGCGCCGGGACGCTGACGATCTTCCCCGACAAGCAGCAAGCGATGGACATGGGTGCCGGCGCCGCCACGGGCCGCACCGACTCCATCGGAAGCCGCGAGGAGGACAAGTAATGGAAGCCCAGGCCATCCAAGAGATCAAGAGCCTCGTCCTCGCCGGTGAAGGCCGGCGGACGCTGGAAACCGACCGCCCTGCGCTGGTGCTCGACGGCCAGATCCACGACATCGAGCACCTGCATCCCGGCCGCTGCCGGTTCCGCGGCAAATACACCACCAATGTGCTCAGCGAGTTCGTCAACTACGTCAAGGGCCACGGCAGCACGGACGGCTCGGGCGTGTTCATCGACGCCGACAACATGACGGCAACAGCCTTCCTGAACCTCGGCGACGTGGAGGATCCCGGCCATGCCGACTGGCGCGCGGCGCTGCAGCTCAAGCCCACGGCCGGCTATCAGGCGGTGCGCGGGGTGGAGAATCAGGCGCAGTCCCAGCGCGAGCTCGCCGAGTTCTGCGAGGACTGGTACGCCTTCCTGTCCGCGGAGGCCAACGGCGAGCAGATCCCGATGAACGCCGCAATCCACGCGATCCGCGAACTGACGATCGAGCAGCTGAAACGCTCGAAGCACGAGGACCGCGACTTCGGCGCCAGCCGCACGGCGCTGGAGGACATCGAGGCCAAGGCGCGCGGCGAGATGCCGACGCACCTGCTGTTCGAGACGCAGCCCTATCTCGGCTTCGAGCCCCGCCAGATCCGCATGCGCATCTCGGTGCTCACGTCGCACGACAAGCCGGCCCTGAGCCTGCGCGTCGTTGGTCGCGAAGCGCTGGTCGAAGACCTCGCGCGCGAGTTCAAGACGCGGCTGCTCGAGCAGGTCGGCGAGTCTGCCAACGTGTCCATCGGGACGTTCTCGCCGTGAGGATTGCCCTCTACTTCGCCCTGGGCGCAGTGCTCTGCGCTGCCGCCCTGGGCGCGGGTATCGGTGCAGGCATGGCCGCATTCGACCAGCCGGCGCTAGTAGAGCGCCTGCACACCTGCCCCACCACCGAATCCCCGCGCAGCTGGCCGCGGGTTGTAGAGCAGCCGTCCGCGCGGAGTGTCGCGCTGCCGGTATCCGTTGAACCGCTTGAACCGCTGACGCTGGGACCGCGAGCTGTCGGAGCGCGTATGGGCCAGCCAGCAACCACAGATGGCCGCCCCGGCCGGCGCGCTGGGGCGGCTTTTGGGGAGGCTGTATGACAGAGACCGACCTGCTCGGCGATGCAGTACAGCAACTGCCGCCATCCAACGGCTACGCCGCGCAGCCGGGCACCGGCCCGGAGGGCGAGACGTGCCGAACCTGCCGCCACTACACCCGCAAGCGGATGTCGAAGGTCTACCGCAAGTGCGGGCTGATGGCGGAGGTGTGGACGAACGGCCACGGAACAGACATCAAGGCGAGCGCGCCGGCGTGCCGGCGATGGGAGGCCGCATGACCACCGACACCGAAGTGAGGCCTCTGACGGCCCATGAAGCCACGCGCAGCCTGCCGTCGTTACGCGGATATACCGATATTGCGGGCCACGTCGCTGCCATCGCCGACGGCCGCCACGCCGTCTACGACACCGCGACGCACGAAGCCGTGGAGCGCCGCGAACTCGACGCCATGCGAGAGACGATCAAGGCACAGGACGCGCTGCTGGACGAGCGGAAAGCGGAGCTTGAGCGGTTGCGCGGCGGTTGGACGAATTACGCGGGTGACGTGTTTCACACGGTGCGCATGGAAACATTGGAGCGCTACGAAAAAGCATTGACCCAGATCGCTAACTCGACGAGCAGTGACGACCCGTGTCGCGCTCTGGTTGATACGGCGCGATTGGCACTGAAACAGGAGCAAGAGCAATGACCGACATAACTGAAACCTTGCGTAATAGAGCTAATTTTTTTGAGAATCCAGATTACGCCAATAACTCGTTTCCGGGAAGCCTAATAACACCGTTGGCTTTAGAGTTGCGTCAAGCCGCCGACGAAATCGACCGCCAAAATGCTGAGATTCAGCAACTGCGCGCCGAGCTTGCGGAGCGGAATGGGCAGGAGCCGGTGGCTTGGCGGCACGATAATCCCGCGCGCGTTGATGTTATCGCTGACGAAGTGAAACGCTTACTGAATGGAGCCAGTGCGTCATCCGGGCATTTACACAGGACGCTAGACAAAACCGCCCACTACACAATTCCCCTCTACCGACACCCACCCTCCCCGCGCCCGGCGGTGCCGGAGGGCGATAACCACAAACTGGACACCGATGAGCAGGTGTTCTTCTACGAGCAAGAGTTCTATGTCCTGTCGAACTTTTCAGCGTTCACCCTGACCTGGAAGGGGTTGCGATTCGATACGTCGGAAGCTGCCTATCACTGGGAAAAGTTTCCGATGGCGCATGAAATACGCGACAGCATCCGTACTGCAGCATCAGCACATGACGCCTTTCAAATAGCTGCGGAAAATAAGGATCATCGTCGAAAAGATTGGGACGACGTAAAAGTCGATGTGATGAAAGACATATTGCGGGCCAAAGCGCACCAGCATGAATATGTCCGCCGCAAGCTACGAGAGACTGGTCACCGAGAGTTGATTGAGGATTCTTGGCGCGATTCTGTGTGGGGTTGGGGGCCAGATCGGAATGGACAGAACCTGCTAGGCAAACTTTGGATGGAAGTTCGAGAGGAAATGCTCACCGCCGCCCCCACTCCCCCAGCGGACGCATCGGGCGACGGGCGGGAGGCGTGGCGGCCGATGACTGAGTTGCAGAAGCCGGCCGGCGGCCAGTGGGACGGCGTCACCTATGTAGCGGCGATAACCGAGTACGGGAACATTCTGCTCGCGACCGACATGGGCGCGTGGAATATGTACCAGCACCCGGACCCAGAAGAACCGCCGCTGATCGGGTGGTATCCGCTGCCACGCGGCCGGTGGTGGCGCAGAAAATCCGCCGCACAGGCCGAGAAGGGAAGGGATGGCGATGCGTACTAAAGCATCAGATTGGTACGCCCCAAACACTGGCCGGACTCTCTACGGCATCAAGGTTTATCACGAGGGCAAGTGGGCGCACGCGATGCAGGACGGCAAGCCTCTGATTTTCCATTCAGAGCTTGAGAGAGACGAGAAGCGCCGCGAGCTACGCAAGCAGGTCATGCACACCGTCCACGAATGGGTATCGGTCCATAGGCCGTTCCTGCCGGGAGCCGTTTCCGACCGCTCCGGGGAGGCTTGGCGATGAGTAGAGGAATGATTTATTTCCGCACGAACCGACACACGCTTTTCATCCTGCCGACTATGGCTATCGGCACAGAGATGGGATCCGGCACCCCGTTCCTGGAGTTCGCTTGGCTGTTTTGGGCTGTTGGTATTGGCGAGGCCGCGCGCGATGAGTAGGGCGGAGAGCGAAGAAGCCCTGCACCGCAAGCTCGTGCATCTCGGCGACCTCATGGGCGACGGCGAGCACCTCGAACCGGGAGGGGGATGGATCAGCCGAGAGTACCGCCGCATATGCGTGGCGCTCGGCATCGTGAAGCCAAAAACCCGCAAGGCAAAGGACAACGGGCAGGTAGACGCCAGAATGGCGGAGCGTTTGCAGGCCGTGACCTGTCAAGAATGCAGCGGGGCGCTTCGGCAAACGCGATCGGGATCAATGCGCGCGCAGTGCGTCAACTGCGGCGCCAAGTTCCAACTGCTGAGAACAGTGAAGCGCGCCTCGCGCAAGGCGGTGGGCGGTGAGTGAACCTGATATGGAAAGGCAACGGTTCCGGCAGATAGGGCGCGCGACGCCCGGGTCGCCAGCGGGAGACGTTTACGTCAAGGAATCGGCGATAGCGCAGAATGGTTTAGCCGAGTGCAGTCGGCATGTCCGGGAGTTGTTTCAAGCCGCCTATGACCAGAAGCGCGCCTCGCGCGGGAGGGGTGAATGAGCGAGAAGGTCGTCAGCCTACGCCCCGACCCGCACGCTCAAGGCCCGTGCGTGTGCCTGTCGTGCCGCCACGAATGGCGCGGCGTCTGGCCGGTTGGTACGGATGAGCTGGAATGCCCAGCGTGCGGCCTGCTGAAAGGCGTCTCGAAGGGGCTCTACTACCCCGACGAGGGCGAGCCGATCCGGGTTTGCCAGTGCGGCAACGAGTTCTTCCTGATGCGGCCCGACGGGCATTTCTGCCCGGCCTGCGGCCGATACCAGAGGTATGAGTGATGAGCGAATCCGAAAAGGTCGTGCTGTTCCCCGGCATCACGAAGCTCGACCTGCCTGCCGACCGCGTCCTGGATGCCGCCAAGGATCAGCTCGACCGCTGCGTGATCCTCGGGTACGACGCCGACGGGGAGGAATATTTCGCCAGCTCGATCGCCGATGGTGGCGACGTCTTGTGGCTGATCGAGCGGATGAAGAAGGCGCTGCTGGAGGTTCCAGACCGATGACCTACGAACAAGGCCTGACCATAGCCCGCAAGCACGGCCTGGCCGCCGAGTTCCGCCGGGCCTACCGATTTTTCAAACCGTGGTGGGCGTTCTGGCGGTCGGAGGATTCGGCCGTTGCTGATGCTTTGGCGGATTGGGATATGGGAGTCACGCTATGACTACACCCGAACTTTGGGACTCCAGGCAGATCGCCGACTACCTGCGCCTGGAGCGCAAGACGGTGCTGAATCGCGTCGTCCACGAACCGGGCTTCCCAAAGCCCATCGCGGCGGCGAAGCGCAACCGGCTTTGGGTGAAGGATGAGGTCATCGAGCACTTGATTCGGAGGCGGGCGGCATGAAGACGGTCGATGACATTCTCAGAGTTTCCGCTACGTCTCTCGCAACCGGGATTGGCGACCGGATTCTGGATGCAGCGGCCACCCGGCTGGGTTTGCGGCTCAGCATCTCAGACGCCGCAGTGCGGATGACAACAATGATCCGTGGCGACGTGACCCGGTTCTTTCTTGACGGAGAGCCGCTGATCGAGGTGCTTCCCGTAGCGATAAGACACAAGGACAACAAGATCCACGCCAGCTTTCATTACCGCCTGCTCGATCCTAATCCAACCGCCCGGCAATATCCGAAGCCGTAGCCCGGTAGTACCGCAGTAGCTGGCGCAGATCCCGATGGCCCGTGGCGCGCGCCAGATCGTGAATGTCCAGGCGCTTCGCCATGCGGGTGATGGCCGTGGCCCGGCTGTCGTGGAAGGTGAACTGCCCCTCCAGCCCTGCCCGCCGGCGCAGCTTGCGGAACGTCGCGTCGAAGGTGCCCGCCTCGATCGGGAACGGCCGGCCGCGGTCCATCGGTTCCAGGATGGCGACCGCCGCCCGTGACAGCGGCACGTCGCGCTGGCTGCCGTTCTTCGTCTTCGGCAGCCGCACGTATTTCTTCTCGAGGAAGATGCAGTCTCCGGTCAGGCCGCGGATCTCCCCAGCGCGCATGGCCGTCTCCAGCGCCAGGTCGAAGGCCGCTGCCACCATCTGCTGCACCGTCTCCGGCTTCACGCCACGCTGGTAGCGCGCCACCGCGAATATCAGCACGGCCTGTTCCTCGCTGACCAGCTGCTCGCGCGCCGGTGGCGCCGGGGGCTTGCGCACGTCGCGCACCGGATTCTCGCGCGTCCAGCGCCACTCACGGCGCGCCATCTCCCACACGGACGACAGCAGGGTGAGCTCACGCAGCACGGAGCCCGGCCCGACCTCACGAAGGCGCTGGTCACGCCAGGCCGCAATCTGATCCGGCTGGACGTCGACCAGCATGTCATCGGCGAACACCATGTCGCGCTCGAAGCGCTTGAGGCGCACCGTCTCCCACCGTTCGCCCGGCTTCGTTGGGCTCACCTCCTCGCGGTACTTCTCCATCGCCGCGCGCAGCGTCTGCCGGCCGCCGGCTCGCCCGGAGCGTAACCGCTCCTCGATCTCCTCGGCCCAGGCGCGCGCTTCGGCCTTCGTCCGGCACGTCTTCGTCCGGCGCTCGCCGCGCACATAGACCTCGACCGTCCAGCGGTCACCCCGCTTGCGGTAGCTCGCCACCCCTTCTCCCTGACGTAGTTCTTGACGGAGTTATGCGGGAGAAACTACGTCAAGACGGGAACAGTAGGGAATAGCGCGCGTCACGCTTCGATCGCAAGCGGCTGATTTCAGGGGCTATTGGGAAGCGCCGGGCGGCGCCGTCGCTGGTCAGGAATTAGCCAGCAGTGCCTCTCCTCGGCACCAGCCAGCAAGGCGATCAGCGATCGCACCGGAAAGGGAAGCCAAACGGCTTCCCTTTTTCGTTGGAGCACTCCAGCGGCGAGCGGACAATAGCAGCCCGAGCGGGTTACCGCGCAGCGCGTGAGTGGGTCGACAACGTTGTGGCTCAGTCGAAGGGATGCTCGAGCACCATCGTATGCGCGCGATCCGGTCCGGTCGAAACCACCTGCACCGGCACGCCCGCAATATCGGAGATACGCGCGAGGTAATCGCGAGCGGCTCGCGGCAGATCCTCGAAGCGATCCATGCCGGCCGTCGTGCTGCGCCAGCCCGGCATCTCCTCGTAGATCGGCTCGATCTCCGCGTAGCCTTCGGCCCCCACCGGTAGCGACTCGGTGCGCTCGCCGTCGACACGGTAGCCGACGCAGATGCGCAGCACGTCCAGCTCGTCCAGCACATCCATCTTGGTAATGCACAGCCCGCTCATGGAGTTGTTGAAGGCCGAGCGCCGCAATGCGACCGCATCAAACCAGCCACACCGACGCGTGCGGCCGGTGGTCGTGCCCACCTCGCCGCCCTTGACGCGCAGATACTCGCCGACTTCGTCGTCCAGCTCGGTCGGAAAGGGTCCGGAACCGACGCGCGTGGAATAGGCCTTGACGATGCCCAGTACGCCGTCGATGTGCCGCGGCCCGATCCCGGTGCCGGTCGATGCGCCGCCGGCCGTGGTATTGCTGGAGGTCACGTAGGGATACGTGCCGTGGTCGATGTCCAGCAGCGCACCCTGCGCGCCCTCGAAGAGGATGTCATCGCCGGCCGCCATGCGCGCCTCCAGAATGCCGGTGACATCGGCAGCCAGATCGCGCAACTGCTCGGCATAGGCGAGACATTCGTCGAGCAGCTTCTGGAAGTCGACAGGCGCCTCGCCGAAGTAGCGCTGCAGCACGAAATTGTGGAAATCCAGCACTTCGCCGAGCTTGGCAGCCAGGCGCTCGCGATGGAAGAGATCCCCCAGCCGCACGGCACGACGCGCGATCTTGTCCTCGTAGGCCGGGCCGATGCCGCGGCCGGTCGTGCCAATCTTGGCCGCACCGCGAGCCTTCTCGCGCGCCTGGTCGAGACGTACGTGGTGGTCGAGGATGAGTGGCGCCGCTGTCGAGATGCGCAGTCGATCGCGCACCTGTATGCCGCGCGACTCCAATCCCTGCATCTCCTCCAGCAGCTTGGCCGGGGACAGCACGACGCCGTTGCCGATGAGACAGGCGACATCCGGTCGCATGATGCCGGAGGGAATCAGATGCAGCGCCGTCTTCTCGCCGTTGATGACAAGCGTGTGGCCGGCATTGTGGCCACCCTGGAAGCGCACCACCGTCCGCGCCCGATCCGTCAGCCAGTCGACGATCTTGCCCTTGCCTTCATCGCCCCACTGGGCGCCGATGACGACTACCGATTTCCCCATGATTCGATGTTTCCTCTAGCGGTCAGCCACGCGCAGCGGCTTCAGGCCGATGCCAGCAGTTCATTGATGTCGGCCGAAAAGCCTGTCGCCGGACGCGGCGCACCGAAGACGTCGCCGATGCCGTCATAGCGGCCGCCGCGCGCCAGCTCGCGCGCACTGTCGGCCCCAAAAGCGGCAAAGCTCAGGCCGGTCTGATAGCGGTAACCGCGCAGCTCCGAGAGATCGACGTGCAGGTTCGCACCGCGGTCGGCCAGCGCCATCGTGACGGCGTCCAGCGCATCCAGCGCTGCGCCCACTGCCGGCGTCGATGGCAGTGCCGCGCGCGCTGCCGGCAGTACCTTCTCCGGTGGGCCGTGCAGGCTCACCAGCTGCGCCAATGCGTCGCGGGTTGCCTCGGGCAGCGCCGCCGCGCGCAGCCAGTCCGCAAGTTCCGGCTCGCATTTGCGCTGCAGGATGTCGAACAGTACCTGCTCGTCCGCCGGCCGCAGACCTGTCTCGGCGACCAGGTCCTGATAGATCCCCATGTGCCCGAGATCGAGCAGCGGCTGGCGCACGCCGGCCAGCGACAGCGTCTGCGCCATCAGGTCGATGATCTCGAGATCGGCGTTCAGCGACGCGTCGCCGAAGAGCTCGCAGCCGGCCTGGCGCGGCGCGCGAGCGCCCCCCGGCGTATCGGGGTGGGTGCGCAGTACCGAACCGAGATAGCACAGGCGCACGGCCTCGTCGCCGGCGAATCGCGTGGCGGCGATACGCGCAGCCTGAGGCGTCATATCCGCCCGCAGGCCGAGCATCCGACCACTCACCGGGTCCACGAAGCGGAAGGTCTGATCCTCGAGATCCTCGCCGGCGCCCACCAGGAGACTGTCGAGGTGCTCGACCAGCGGCGTCAGGATCAGGCCGTACCCCCGCTCTCGATAACAGTCGAGCAGGCGTCGGCGCAGCTCCTCGGCGAGCCAGGCCGCCTCCGGCAGCAGCTCTTCGACGCCGTCCGGCAGGAACTCGGCGCGGCGCGCGCTCACAGCAGACGCACCAGCTGCAGGATGATCAACCCGCCGACGATCGCACTGACGCCAACAAAGCGCAGTTGCCGATCATCCAGTGAGGCCAATCGCAGCATGGTCTCCCGCCAGCGCGACGGTGCCGCGAAGGGCAACAGCCCTTCGATGACCAGCACCAGCGCCAGCGCCCGGAAGAGATCCTCCCACACGGCGCCCCCTTATCGATCCGACTTCGGATTGAAGTAACGGAAGAGTTCGCCGTCAGGCTCCAGGACCATGACGTTATCTTCGGAGGCAAAGGCCTCGCGATAGACATTCAGCGAGCGGTAGAAACGGTAGAACTCGGCATCCTTGCCGTAGGCGTCGGCATAGACCTCGGCCGAGCGCGCGTCACCGGCACCGCGGATCTCCTCGGCCTTCTTGTAGGCCTCGGCCAGGATGACCTCGGCCTCGCGGTCGGCGCTGGCGCGAATCTCTTCGGCACGCTCGGCGCCGCGGGCGCGGAAATCCGCCGCCACGCGCTGGCGCTCGGCACGCATGCGCTGGTAGACCGATTCACTGACCTGATCCGGCAGATCGATGACCTTGACGCGAACATCGACGATGGTCACGCCCAGCTCCTGCACCGGCTCCTTGGTGCTGGCCTGCACGGTCTGCATGATGGCGTTGCGCTCGTCGGAGACGGCCTCGCGAATCGTGCGCTTGGCGAACTGATCGCGCATCGCGCGATTCATGATCGAAGCGAGGCGATCGCGAGCCACCATTTCCTGGCCACCGGTGGCGCGATAGAACTCGCGCAGGTCCGCCACCTCCCACTTGACGTAGTAGTTGACCTTGACCTGCTTCTTCTCCGACGTCAGGAATTCCTGCGGCTGTGAGTCGAGGCTCATGATGCGCCGCTCGACGCGACGCACGTTCTGCACGAAGGGCGTCTTGAAGTGCAGCCCCGGTTCGTAGTCCAGACCCTGGACCTCGCCGAACTGGAAGAGGATGACGCGCTCGCGTTCGTCGACGATGAAGAAGGACTGGCTGAGGGTAAAAAGACCCAACAACACCAGTCCGATCACGAAGATTTGACGGTTACTCATCAGCGGGTCCCCCGGCTGCGGCTTCTGGGATCGGGCAACGTGGTGGTGTTACCGCTACCGCCACCACCCAGGATGCCGCCACTCGAGTTGCTGCTGCCGCTGCTCTTGCCACCGGATTTCTGCATACGATTCAGCATCTGCTCGATGGGCAGCATCATCACCGATCCGGAACCGTCCACATCCACCAGCACCGTGCTGGTCGTCGACAGCACCTCGGACATCACGTCGAAGTAGAGCCGGTCACGCGTGATCTCGGGGGCCTGGCGTACCTCCGCGACGAGCTGCGTGAAGCGCGAAGCGTCACCCTGGGCACGTGCGACGACGCGCTCGCGGTAACCCTCCGCCTGCTCGGCCAGCCGCGCCGCTTCACCGCGGGCGCGCGGAATGCGCTCGTTGGCGTAGGCCTCGGCCTCGTTGATCTGGCGCACCTGATCCTCGCGCGCCTTGATGGCGTCGAAGAAGGCGTCCTGCACCTGAGCGGGCGGCTTGGCGTCGGTCAGGTTGACGTTGGTCACGAACAGGCCCGTGCCGTAGCTCTCCAGGATCTCCTGCAGCCGATCGCGGGTGATGTTCGCCACCTGGTCGCGCGCGTCGACCAGGGTGTAGTCCAGCGTGTTCTGACCTACCACCTCGCGCAGCGCGCTCTTGGTCGCCTGCGACAGCGTCTCGTCCGGGTTACGGACATTGAAGAGATAGGCCTCGACGTCCGAGACGCGATACTGCACGCGCAACTCGACCTCGACGATGTTCTCGTCCTTGGTGAGCATCAGCGTGCGGTCGGAGGCCTCGCGGATCTCGGTGACGTTGATCGTCTCGACCCGCTGGATCGGCGCCGGGATATGCCAGCGCAGGCCGGGCTGCGTCACCGTCGTGAAGGCACCGAATGTCATCACGACGCCCTGCTCCCGCTCATCGACGATGTAGAAGCCCGAAGCCAGCCAGAGCGCGACGATGATGCCGCCGAGCACGATGGCCGCCCCCATCAGGGGGCCCTTGCCAGGGCCGCCGGAACCGCCACTGCCGCCGCCATTACCGCGGCCGGTGAAGCGCTCCTTGAAACGCTTCAGCATCTGCTCAAGATCAGGGGGCGAATTGGACCCGTTGGACCCGCGACCGCCGGACCCCCAGGGATCCTTGCCGCCGCCCGGTTCGTTCCACGCCATTGTCAGCTCCGTATGGGGAAGTTCGGCCCGTTCGAGCCGTTAAAGAAGCACAGTTTAGCAGTCCGCCTGCCGCGCCGGATCAGCTGTCGCGGCGTCCCACGGGATACCGGCAGCCGCACACATGCGTTGCAGCTGCTCGCGCGGCATGTGCAACCGCAGTCGCATGGTGCCGTTGGCATCCGCAGTCTCCGAGCGCACCGCATGGGCGTCATAGAGTCGGGCGCGCAGCCGCGCTTCTTCCGGCGGCAGGTAGATATCGATCTCCTCCATGCCACCATGGAAGAAAGCGCGCACCGCCTCGCGCAGCCGGTCCAGGCCATCTCCGGAAACGGCCGAGACCGCGACACGCCGGCCCTCGCCCGCCGTGTCGAGTTCGCGATCTTCCTGCGGCAGTAGATCGGTCTTGTTACAGACCATGATGCGCGGTACCTCATCGGCGCCGATCTCATGCAGCACGGCCTCCACCTGCTCGATGCGTTGTTCGCGCTCGGGGTCGGACCAGTCGACAACGTGCAACAGCAGCTCGGCTTCTCGGGTTTCCTCCAGCGTTGCGCGGAAGGCAGCCACCAGATCCGGCGGCAGATCCCGGATAAAGCCCACGGTATCGGCGAGCACGACGTGATTGCCCGGGTCGAGGGTGAAGCGGCGCAGCGTCGGATCCAGGGTGGCGAAGAGCTGCTTCGAGGCAAAGGTATCGCCGGTAGTCAACGCGTTGAAGAGCGTCGACTTGCCTGCATTGGTGTACCCGACCAGCGAAACCGTCGGTGTCTCATTGCGCTGGCGCGATGCGCGAGAGCGCGCGCGGCGATTGCGCACGGTATCCAATCGCTTCTCGAGCATGCGCATGCGGTCGCGGATCAGGCGACGGTCGGTCTCGAGCTGGGATTCACCGGGGCCGCGCAGACCGATGCCGCCCTTCTGTCGCTCAAGGTGAGACCAGCCGCGCACCAGGCGCGTTGCCAGATGCTGCAGCTGCGCCAGCTCGACCTGCAACTTGCCCTCGTGCGTGCGCGCGCGCGAAGCAAAGATGTCGAGGATCAGCCCGGCGCGGTCCAGCACGCGACAGCAGAGCAAACGCTCCAGGTTGCGCTCCTGGCTGGGCGACAGGTCGTGGTTGAAGACCACCAGATCGGCGTCCTCGGCAGCGACCAGCTCGGCGATCTCTTCGGCCTTGCCGCGCCCTACGAAGTGGCGCGGATCCGGCTTCTGGCGCCGACCGCCGACGCACTGCCGCACCTCGGCGCCCGCCGAGCGCGCCAGCTCGACGAACTCGGCCGTATCGGCCTCGGTATCGGTACCCGGAAAGCTGACATGCACCAGGATGGCGGTCTGGCCAACCGCAGTGGCCTCGTGCTCAATCATGCGGGCATCGCGGCGATATCAGCTCTCCGACTGCTCTTCGCTGTCGTCGATGTCGGCGACACGCACCGGTCGCGCCGGCACAATCGTGGAAATAGCGTGCTTGTAGACCATCTGGCTGACCGCATTGCGCAGCAGCACGACGAACTGGTCGAAGGATTCCACCTGCCCCTGCAACTTGATCCCGTTAACCAGATACACCGAGACCGGGATGCGTTCCTTGCGCAGCGTGTTGAGGAAGGGCTCCTGCAACGTCTGTCCTTTGGTCATGCCTGCTTTCCTTTTATGTTGGTCTCGCGGCTGCTGTGCGCCGCGATAGTTCTTTGAACTTCATTATCACACCATGCAGCAGCGGCTGCTGCTGCACCCCCTGTGCTCTGGACATTGAACACCGCGTCGCCATCGTGCACAAGCACCCGCTCCACCAGCCCGCTTCGCAGCCAGGTCGTCTGACGCTTGGCGAGCTGGCGCGTGGCCTTGATGGCCGCCGCCGTCGCACTCTCAAGGCTGCATTGCCCATCGAGATACTGCCAAAGCTGACGATAACCGACCGCCCGGATGGCCGTTAGTTCCGCGTGCAGATCGCCGCGGGCGTGCAGCGCGCGCACTTCGGCCAGCAGGCCGGCTTCCAGCATGACCTCAAAACGCTCGGCGATGACCGCACGCAGCGCTTCGCGCTCCAAGGGCTCCCAACGCACCACGCGCAGCGGACCGAGCGCCGCCACCGGCCGCCCCCCATCCTGCAGAGCGCTGGCGCGCCCGCCGCTGAGCGCCACGATCTCCAGCGCGCGCTGGATGCGGCTACTGTCGTTGGGATGCAGCTGCGCGGCCCGCACCGGGTCCTTCTTCGCCAGCTCGGCGTGCAGCGCCGGCCAGCCCTCGGCTTCGGCCTTTGCGGCGATCCGAGCGCGCAGCGCCGGATCGGCCGAAGGTAGATCGGAGAGGCCGCCGAAAAGCGCGCGAAAATAGAGCATCGTCCCGCCGCACAGCACCGGCACCCGGCCGCGGTCGCGAATCTCGGCCATGCAGCCGGCGGCGTCGATGGCGAACTGAGCCGCCGAATAAGTCTCGGCGGGGTCACGGATATTGATCAAATGATGCGCCACGCGCGCCTGCTCTTCGGCGCTGGGCTTGGCGGTACCGATATCCATGCCGCGATAGACCTGCGCCGAGTCGACGCTGATCAGTTCCCCGCCCAGCCGCTCGCAGAGATCGAGCGCGAAACCCGACTTACCCGAGGCCGTCGGCCCCAGCACGACGATCGCCGGAATCTGCGCCACCGTTCTACTGCCCACGCATGAAGAGCCGATCCAGCGCCGACAGCGGCATCTGCACCCAGGTCGGGCGGCCGTGGCTGCACTGGCCGGAACGCTCGGTGGCCTCGATATCGCGCAGCAGCTGCGTCATCTCGGGCAGGCTCAGCCGCCGGTGCGCCTTGATGGCGGCCTTGCAGGCAACATCGGCCAGCACGCGCTGCTGGGCATCCAGTACTTCGCCCAGATGATGGCTGCCCTCGGCATCTACCGCCACGCCCAGCACGCGCTTGAGCAGCGCTCCGGCGGCCTCGGCCGAGAGGATGGGCGGCGCGGCGCGCAGGCGCAGCTGGCCCGGCGCGCTGCGCTCGATCTCGAGCCCCAGCTCGGCCAGCTCGGCCGCGCGCTGCTCCCCATAGTCGGCCACATCCTCGGGGACCGTCACGGCCACCGGAACCAGGTACTGCTGCCGCGGAATGGTGCCGGCCGCGTACTGCGCCTTCAGGCGCTCGAAGAGGATGCGCTCGTGCGCGGCGTGCTGGTCGACCACGACCAGGCCTTCGTTGTTCTGTGCAATCACGTAGATGCCGTGCAGCTGGCCCAGGGGTTCGCCGAGCGCCGCGCCGCTTGCCGCGCGCGGCGGCACTTGCGGTCCCTCCGACGGCACGTCTTGCGCTGACGCCGTCGCCGCCTCGGTGGCTACGGCGGTCTCCGTCCCGGCGGCTTCCCGCGCTTGCGTGGCGGAAAAACCCGACGGCGCGTAGCGCGCCTCGGCCTCGGCAACCCGCACCCAATCCGCTACTGATGGCGCTGGCGGAGCCGGCGCATGCCCACCGCCGCTGCCGCCGCCGCGGCCCGCAGCGGGTGCGTACTGATGCTGCCCGGAATCGGGGCGTATGGCGCCCAGCGCGCGCTGCAGCGACTGCTGCAGGAACTCGTGCACGCGCCCGGAATCGCGGAAACGCACCTCGCGCTTGGCCGGGTGCACATTGACATCGACCCGCGCCGGATCCAGCGACAGGAAGAGCAGGAAGGCGGGATGGCGCGCGCCATGCAGCACATCGGCATAGGCCCGCCGCACGGCGCCGGCCACAACGCGGTCGCGCACCGCGCGGCCGTTGAGGAAAAAGTGCTGCATATCGGCCTGCGCGCGCGAGAAGGCCGGCACGCTGATCCAGCCCTGCAGGCTCATGCCCATTGCGGCGGCCTCGACCGGAATCGCGTTGGCGAAGAATTCCTCGCCAATGAGCTGGCGAGCCCGCGCCTCCAGCGTCTGGGGCGGGCAGCGCCAGAGCGTGCGGCCGTTGTGCGACAGCGCCATGCCGACATCGGCGCGCGCCAGCGCCAGCCGCTTCAGCGCCTGATCGACATGGCGCGCCTCGGTGGCCTCGGCGCGCAGGAACTTGCGCCGCGCCGGCGTATTGCAGAAAAGATCCCGCACCTCCATGGTCGTGCCGAGCGGCTGGGCGTCCGGCGTCAGCTCGCCGTCCAGGCCGCCCTCGCCGCGCACAGCCCAGCCGTGCTCGGCCTCGGCTGTGCGCGAGGCCAGCTTGAAGCGCGATACCGACAGGATGCTCGCCAACGCCTCGCCGCGGAAGCCGAAGCTGGCAACGGCCTCCAGATCGTCCAGCGAGGCAATCTTGCTGGTGGCATGGGCGCTGCAGGCCAGCGCCAGTTCATTGGCGTCGATGCCGCAGCCGTCGTCGCGCACGCGCATCAGCCGCAGCCCGCCCTGCTCCAGATCCACCGACACCGCGCGCGCGCCGGCGTCGAAGCTGTTCTCCACCAACTCCTTGATCACCGAGGCCGGCCGCTCGACAACCTCACCGGCCGCGATCTGGTTGACCAGTTCTAGCGGGAGACGCTGTATAGACATGTAGGAACGTGTTCGGCCACGAGAGGCACGGATGGAAAACCGCAGATTGCGGGCGATCGAGCCGCTTCAAGAAGTGGCGGGGCCACAGATTCGCATAGATGGCGAGATCGGGGGAATGGACGACTCGCGGCTTTGCGGCGAACCACGAGGCGCCCCTACTGGCGCCACTTCCCCATACCGCAAAGCTGCCGCACATATCCGGGACAGAATATAGATTTCCCCAAACACCGCAGCGAGAGACCATGCCGACGCACTGCAGCGAGAGGCCGTACCGACGGACGCGTCCGCACACCGCCCTGATGCTATGACGGCCTCCGCCCGGACAGCGCCCGGACCCAGGGAGCCAGATGGAAGAAGCTCATCAGCAGGTACATCAGGACCATTTCGCTCAACGGCCACGCCCCTTGTCCGACCGAGCAGAGGGCAATCCGGCCATCGCCGGCAATACCGCTCACCAGCGCCATGCCCGCAAAGATCGGGGCGGCCGCCAGGCCGAGCCAGTCGGCCGCGTCGATGGCATCAGCCATCGCTGTACTCGTCGTGGCGCCGCCACCAGACACCGTGCTCGTTGCGCCCCATCGGCGCACGGTCGAGCCACTGGTACATGCTCCACAGGTCGTCCAGCCCGCGCGCATAGGCCGAATAGGTGTGATAAACGACGCCGTCCTCCAGAACGAAGGCGCTCATACCCGGTCGGTCGCGGTGGAAGGTAGGGACATGGGTGCCGCACATGGCGGCGATGCGTGCCTCGGCGGTCAGGCCGCCGACTTCCGCATCCGGGCGCCATTCGAACACCGGCTCGTGCCGATAGTTGTACTCGACGTCGCCTGCGCGCTGCTGCGCCTCGGTGAACCAGATGCTGAAATCGGCATTGAAATCACTGTCGTGCGACGAGGCCCAGGGGAAACGCCAGCCCATGCGCCGCCTGTAGGCCAGCAATCGGGCGAGCGGCGCCCGCGACGCCGCCATGAGCGTGACATCGTGGTGGGCGAGATGCACGACGATGGGGTCGAAGCCGTCCGCGGTCGAGGAGCACGAGGGGCAGCCTGCGCTGTAGTCGGGGCCGAACATGAAGTGGTAGACAAGAAGCTGCGAGCGACCGTCGAAGAGGTCCGCCAGCGAGGCAGGCCCGGCCTCCGTCTCGAAGCGGTAGTCCTTGTCGATCCGCACCCGGGGCAACGCCTGCCGCTGGCGCGCCAGCTCGTCGCCGCGCCGGGTCAGCGCCTTCTCGGCCTCGAGCAGCTCGAGTCGGGCCGCGAACCACTCTTCGCGTGTTCCGATCGTATGCTGTGTCATCGCTTCCTCTCCTGCGGTCGATTGGCGCAGGAGAAGCTAATCGCCGGGCGGCACGCGATGAGAGTGACAAGTTTGGCGCGATCCCGAAGGACTCGCCGATGGATTCGTTGATCAATGCCGCGGCGCGCGCGCTTGCTGCAGGCGACCCGCTCGGTGCACTGAACCGGGTGGCGCTGCGCGACGATGCGCCGGCCCTGGCACTGCGCGGCATCGCGATGGCGCAGCTCGACGAGCTCGACCGCGCCCGGGCGCTGCTGCGCCGCGCCGCCCGCGCCTTCGGCCCGGAGGAAGTCGTGCATCGGGCGCGATGCGTCGTCGCCGAGGCCGAAGTGGCCTTCGCCGCGCGCGATCTGAACGGGCCCGTGCAGGCGCTGATCGCGGCCCGCGCCGCGCTTTCCGAGCACGGCGACGCCACCAATGCCGCGCACGCCGGCATTCTGGACGCGCGCCGTCTGCTGCTGGCGGGCCGTATCGACGAAGCGGAGACGGCGCTGGGCAAGGAAACGACCGCATCCCTGCCACCCGCGACCGGCGCTCTGCACGCACTGGTCGCCGCCGGCATCGCCATGCGCCGCCTGCGCACCGCGGAAGCGCGTGCCGCGCTGTTCCGGGCCGAAGGCGCTGCCCGCGCCGCGGCGATCCCGGCACTGGCGGCGGAAGTCGAGAACGCGACCCGCATGCTGAGCGCGCCGGCCGCGCGCCGCTGGCGGAACGGCGCGCAGCAGCTTCTCACCCTCGCCGAGGCCGAAGCGCTGATGGCTTCCGGGCAGCTGGTGGTGGATGCCTGCCGGTTCGCCGTGCGCTTCGGCAACGACACGGTGTCGCTGGCCAGCCGCCCGATCCTGTTCACCCTCGCCCGCACGCTGGGCGAAGCCTGGCCGGACGACGTCGCGCGCGAGACGCTGGTCGCGCGCGCCTTCCGCCTGCGGCTCGACGACGAATCGCATCGCGCCCGCCTCCGCGTCGAGATGGGCCGGTTGCGCGCCGCACTGCGACCGATGGCCGGCGTCCGCGCGACGCGGCGCGGCTATGTGCTCGCACCGCGAGCGGCATGCGAGGTCGCGGTGCTGGCGCCGCCCGTGGACGAGGCGCACACGCAGGTCCTGGCGTTGCTGGCGGACGGCCGGGCATGGTCGAGCTCGGCACTGGCAACCGTCCTGGGAACCAGCCAGCGCAGCGTGCAGCGGTCGCTCGGGGCGCTCGCCGCGGCCGGGAAGGTGCAGTGGCTCGGTCGCGGCCGCGCCCGTCGCTGGACGCTGCCCTCGGTGCCCGGATTCACGACAGCCTTGTTACTCCCCGCCGCACTGCCCACTGATTAGGATGCGGCGCATGAAACGATCAAACGCAGACATCATCCAGGAGCACGGCCCCTTCCCCGGCGTCGAGGGCGTGCACGGGCTTACCTACGACGGCGACAGCATCTGGTTCGCCAGCAAGTGCGGACTGACCGCGCTCGACCCGGAGAGCAGCGCCATCCGGCGCACCCTCGAGATCGCGGCCGATGCCGGAACCGCCTACGACGGCCGCCACCTGTTCCAGCTCGGCGACGGCCACATCCAGAAGGTCGATCCGGAAACCGGCAGCGTGCTCGGCACCATTCCGGCGCCCGAAGGGGGCGCTTCCGGCATGGCCTGGGCCGAAGGCACGCTGTGGGTCGGGCAGTATCGCGACCACAGGATTCACCAGCTCGACCCGCAATCCGGCGCCATCCTGCGCACCATCGAGAGCGACCGCTTCGTCACCGGCGTGACGTGGCTCGACGGGGCGCTCTGGCACGGTTGCGGCGACGGTGACAACTGGGCGATCCGGCGAATCGATGGCGCCACCGGAGACGTCCTCGAGAGTCTCGATCTGCCCTCCGGGACGATGGTCTCCGGCCTCGAATCGGACGGCGTCGACCGCTTCTTCTGCGGCGGCGGCGGGAGCGGCAAGGTGCGGGTGGTTCGCCGGCCCGGCGCCGCGAGCTGAACCGCACGTAGACGCAGGTTCGGAAGAGCTCTGAAGCCACAGATTTCGCAGATTCAGGGGATTTTCTCTGGTGGCGCGAACTTCACCGGCGCTCACCGGAACCACAAAGAAATCTGTGGTTCTATCGCGGTTCGCCACCACCACCGCCCGCCGGGTGCAGATGGCACGCCGCCAGATGCACCGGCTGCCCCGGCGCCGCGGCATTGACCAGCGGCGGAATCTCAGTGCGACAGCGGTCGAAGGCTTCCGGGCAGCGCGGGTGGAAGGGGCAACCGGCCGGCGGGTGCGTGGCCGAGGGCACGTCGCCGGGTAGGACGATGCGATTGCGCTTGGTCTGCGGGTCGGGCACCGGCACGGCCGACAGCAGCGCACGAGTATAGGGGTGCCGCGCACCATCGAAGAGGGTGGCGGCGTCGGTCTGCTCGACGATGCGGCCCAGGTACATCACCGCCACCGCGTCGGCGATGTGGCGCACCACCGCCAAATCGTGCGAGATGAACAGGAAGCTGATCCCGAAATCGCGGCGAATATCAGCGAGCAGATTCAGGATCTGCGACTGCACCGACACATCCAAGGCCGACACCGCCTCGTCGGCGACGATGAAGCTGGGCGACAGCGCCAGCGCGCGGGCGATGCCGACGCGCTGGCGTTGACCGCCTGAGAATTCGTGCGGATAGCGCGTCGCCATCGCCGCGCGCAGCCCGACGATATCGAGCAACTCGAGGACGCGCGCCTGCCGGGCATTGCGGTCGCCGACGCGGTGCACGAGTAGCGGCTCCTCCAGGATCTGACCAATGGAACGCCGGGGATTGAGGGAGGCGAAGGGGTCCTGGAAGACGATCTGCATCTCGCGCCGGCGGGCGCGCAGAGCGCGGCGGGAAATACCGGTGACTGGGCGACCATCCAGTGCAACGCTGCCCGCGGTGGGCTCCTGCAGGCGCAGGATGGCGCGCCCCAGCGTCGACTTGCCGCAGCCGGATTCGCCGACCAGCGCCAGCGTCTGGCTGCGCGCGATGTCGAGATCGACGCCGTCGACCGCGCGCAAGGGCGGCTTCGGCGGAAAGCGGCGACCGCCGAAGTACTTCTTCAGGCCACGGACTTCCAGCAGCATCACACCGGCTCCGGATGCAGGCAGGCCACGCGCACGGCCCCGAGCGCGCGCAGCGGCGGCGGCGCGGCATGGCAGTCGTCCTGCACTCGCGGGCAGCGGTCGGCGAAGGCACACCCCTTCGGCAGGGCGTGCAGCTCCGGCACCCGACCCGGAATTGTCGGCAATCGTTCGCCGTGGACCCCGTCGACGCGGGGCAGGCAGGCCAGCAGCCCGGCCGTGTAGGGATGGCGCGGTGCGGCGAAGAGATCGGCCACCGGCGCCTCCTCGACGACCCGGCCGCAGTACATGACGTGCACGCGGTCGCAGGTCTCGGCGACCACACCCATATCGTGGGTGATGAGCAGCATGGCAACGTTCTCGGCGCGCACCAGCTCGCGGATCAGCTCCAGCACCTGCGCCTGGATGGTGACGTCCAGGGCGGTAGTCGGCTCGTCCGCGATGAGCAGGCGCGGCTTGCAGGACAGCGCCATGGCGATCATCACGCGCTGGCGCATGCCGCCGGAAAGCTCGTGTGGATAGGCACCCAGCTTGGCACGCGGCGCCGGAATGCCGACACGGTCCAGCCAGTCCGCCGCGCGGGCTTTAGCCGCGCTGCGCGTGAGCTTCTCGTGCCGGCGCAGCACATCGGTCATCTGGCTGCCCACCGTGAAGACCGGGTTCAGCGCGGTCATCGGTTCCTGGAAGATCATCGCCATGCCGGGCCCGCGCAGTGGCCGCATCGCCTTCTGCGACAGCCCCTGGATCTCGCGACCGTCGAACAGGATCCGCCCGCCCGCCAACCGTGCGGGCGGGGTCGGCAGCAGGCCCATGATGGCGGCGGCGGTCACGCTCTTGCCGCAACCAGACTCGCCCACGACGCCGACGATCTCGCCGGCGCCGACCGTCAGATCCACGCCGTGCAACGCGCGCAATTCCCCGTCGTCGGTGGCGAAGCGCACGTCGAGACCCTCCACGGCCAGCAGCGCGCTCATTCGGCCACCTTGCGCGGATCGAGCGCGTCCTGCAGCGCGTCAGAGAAGAAATTGAAGGCCATGACCAGCACGAACATCGCTGCGGAGGCGGCAATGAAGTTGTTGAAGAAGCCCGCCGTCACCTCGTTGGTGGACTGCGAGATCATCAGCCCCCAGGAAACGCCGTCCTGCACGCCGAGCCCGAGGAAGGACAGGATCACCTCGGCCTTGATGGCGGTGACGAAGACGATGGTCGCCTGCACCAGCAGGATGTGGGTCGTGTTGGGCAGCACGTGCCGGAAGATGATCGCCGTCTGCGACACACCCACCGCACGCGCAGCCTCGACGAACTCCATGGCACGCAGCTTGATGACCTCGCCGCGCACATAGCGCGAAGTCGTCGTCCAGAAAGTCGCGATCATCGCCAGGTGCATGGCCATGGCGTGCCCCTGCATGGCATAGGCCACCGCTACCACGAAGAGGAAAAAGGGAATCGCATCCAGCGTGCCCTTCAGCCAGAGGATCAGCTCGTCGAGCCAGGAACCAGCGAAGTAGCCGGATAGCGCGCCGAAGATTGCGCCAAGCAGTGTCGAACTGATGGCCACGACCAGCCCGATTTCGAAAGCCACGCGCGTGGAGTAGATCGTTCGCGCGAAAATGTCTTGCCCGTTACGCGTGGTGCCGAACCAGTGCTCGCCCGAGGCCGGCGCGAAGCTGTCGGCGCCGATGTCGGACCAGGCCTGCCCGGCCAGGCCTGCCCAGACAGCGCAGGCGACGAGAAAATAGAAGGCGACCACCGCCAGCGCGGTCATGCCGGCACGATCGCGCAGCAGGCGCCGGCCGGCTCGCAGCCAGATGCCGCCACCCGCGCTCATTGAACGGCCACGCGCGGGTCGAAGACCCGGTAGAGCAGATCGTTGATGACAAGCACGACGACGAAGAGCAGCGCAGTCACCCCCACCACGGCCTTGAGCACCGGCTGGTCACCGGTGGTCACCGCGTCGAAGGCCAGCTTGCCGGCGCCGGGGATGCCGAAGTAGCTCTCGATGAGCAGGCTGCCGGCGATGACGATGGAGGGAATCGAGAACATCACGCGCGTGATGATCGGGATCATGCTGTTCTTCAGCACGTACTTCCACAGGATCGTGCCGGCACCGGCGCCGTAGGCGCGGGCCGTGCGGATGTGGTCGCGGCCGATCTCCTCGACGAAAACCGCACGGTAAAAGCGCGTGTTGTACCCCAGCGAGACGAAGACAATGGAAAGCGTCGGCACTGTCACGTAATAGAGATAGCTACCCAGGCTGGACATGTCCCAGCCACGCACCGGAAAGAAGTTCAGCCCGTAGCGCGACGAGAAGATGATCTGGAAGGCGATGATGATGATGATGAAGCTGATGCTCATCCCCACCACGGAGAACGCCATGATCGAGCGGTCGATCCAGCCGCCGCGGTACCAGGCCGCCACCAGCGCCAGCGCTACCCCCAGAACGTTACCGATGATGAAACCCGGCAGCGTCAGTGCCAGCGATATCGGCACCGCGTCGGCGAGCAGCGCGGTGACCTCCTGGCCGGTGGACAGCGAGCTGCCGAAGTCGAAGGTCAGCATTTCCCACAGATAATCGATATACCGTGCCCAGAAGGGCTGGTCGTAGCCCAGTTGAGCGCGGACCTGCGCGATCTGCTCGGCAGTCGGGTTCTTGCCAAGCAGCTCGTAGGTCATCTCGGGGCCAAAGTAGACCATCAGCAGGAAGCTGATAAAGGTCACGCCCAGGATCAACGGTATGCCAGTAGCGATCCGCCGCAGAAGAAAGGCCAGCGTGCGCATTGACTGCTGCTAGCCCTCCACAGCCTCGGCGGCCTCAACGGCCTCGGCGTCAACGGCCTCGACGTCAACGAAGCGCAGCCAGAAGCCGCCCAGCACCTGCCGGTCCGGCAGTCCGCGCACCTGCTTGTGCCACAGCGTCACGCGCGAACGCGTCAGACCGAGAACGCCGACGCAGTCATCAATCAGCATCTCGTTCATGCGGTGATAGATAGCCGTGCGCTCGGGCCCCGGCATCATCTCGGAAGCCTTCTCGTAGAGTCGGTCGTATTCGGAGTTGCGGTAGTTCGAAGCGTTGCTCCCCGGGGCGGCGTTCGGCCCGTAGAAGAGCTGGAGGACATTCTCAGCGTCCGGGTAGTCCAGACCCCAGCCGTAGCCCATGATGGACAGCTCCGAGTTGCGCAGCGCGCGGTTGTAGTCACCGAAAGTCGCGAAACTCTCGGCCTGTACCTTGTCGCGCGGAATGCCAGCGTCCGCCATATTGCCGCGGAAGGCTTCGAACATCTCGCGCGCCAGCGACGAAGTCACCAGCCCGTATTCCATCTCAGGGATGTTGTCGGCATTCCAACCGGCGGCCTCCAGGCGCTCGCGGGCGCGCTCCGGATTGTGCGTCACGGAATCGCGCGACAGATCCTCGTCGAACTCCTCCAGAATCGGCGGGATCACACCCGGGAAAACGATGCCCAGCCCGGCGTAGAAGCGATCGTTGCGCTGCTGCCAATCGAAGGCGTCGCGCATGGCGCAGCGCAACTCGCGGTTACGCTCCTGGCGCTCGGGATCCTCGTTGTAGCCGATGGCCGGGTCGTCCATGTTGAAGACCGTGAAGACCAGCCCCGCCTCCGGACCCGTGTCCATGTGATAGCGCTCGGCGTATTCGGATTCCAGCGTCACCGGATCCTTCGAGGCTAGTACGGCATCGGTCTGCTCCACCGGCACGCCGGAGAGCATGATCTCGCGCCCGGAGGTGAAGGAGGCCCAACGCGCAGCCGACTCCTGGATGAAATCGATCTTCAGCTGATCGACGAAAGGCGGCGCCTTGCCATCGAGATGCTCGATGCCGAGATCGCTGTGCGCTGCTTTCTCATAGCCTTCGTAGGCAAGATCGAGCGGCTCCTCGCGGAAGTTCGGGTTGGGGTCGAAGCGCACCTGCGTGCGCGAGTAGTGCGTCAGCTCCCATGGGCCCGAACCGATGGCTTTCGTGCCCAGGTCGCGGCCGTGCGCCTCAACGGCTTCCGGCGGCACAATGCCGGAAAAGCCCATTGCCAGCGTGTGCACGAACTGCGGGAAGGGACGCGTCAGCTCTACACGTATGGTGAAATCGTCAACAGCGCGCAAGCCGGGCACCGCCTCGTCGTAATCGGCACCGGCCTCGACCCACTCCTTCATGCCCTTGATCTTGCCTTCCCATAGCCATTTGCCCTGGGAGGTGTTTTCGGGGTCGAAGTGGCGCTTGAGGGAGTAGACGAAATCGTGAGCCGTGACGGTGCGGCTCTTGCCACCCTCGAAAACCGGACTGTCGATGTAGCGCCCGGTCTTCTTGAGGGGAATGGTATAGACCAGCCCATCGTCGGAAATCGTCGGCATTTCAGCCGCGAGATTCGGCACCAACTCGTAGGGCCGCTCCAGATACTTGTAGCGGTAGAGCGTGTCGTAGGCATTGACGACAACGACATTGGCGTAGACCGTCGCGGCATGCAGCGGATCGAGATTCGTCGGCACGCCGTCCTCGGAGTGCCGATAGACCTTGAGATCCTCGTCCGATCCGCCGCCCGAACAGGCCGACAGGCAGACAACGGCGAGCAATAGGGCGCAGCCGGCGCCGCGGTGCAGAGCGCGCTTCATGGCAGTTCATCCGATGCAGGGCCGCAAGTCAGCGGCAATACGGCAAGGCTAGCAGCCCGCGCCGCCTCATGCGCCCTCAGGGAATGTGCAGCACCTGGCCGACGCGGAGCATATCGCCGTCGAGAGCATTTGCCCGGCGCAGGCGTGCCGACTCGACGCGGTAGCGCTCGGCGATCTCGCTCAAGGTATCGCCGCGCCGCACCTCGTGGCGCCGCGGCTCGGCACGGGCCTGCTGCTCCGCACCGCTCTCGACGTAACGCAGCGGACGGTAGTTCTCGAAGTAACCCCGGATGCCGTCGAAGACCGATCTCGCGACCTTCTGCTGGAAGGCCGAAGTGCCGAGCTTGCGCTCCTCGCCAGGGTTCGTGATGAAGGCGGTTTCCACGAGCACGGAAGGAATGTCGGGCGCCTTGAGCACCATGAAGCCCGCGCGCTGCACTTCGCCGCGCTGGAGCTTGTTGAGCTGGCCGATCGACTGCAGCATGCGGTCGCCGGCATCGACGCTGGCCTCGATGGCCGCCGACTGCGAGATATCGAGCAGCACATGCTTCAGCGTGTCGTCCTTGCTGGAAAGCTGCACGCCGCCGATCAGATCGGCCTCGTTCTCCTGCTTCGCCAGCCAGCGCGCCTGCTCGGAGCTGGCGCCGCTGCGCGACAGCGTGTAGACCGCACTGCCCTGCACGCTCGAATCCTTGAAGGCATTGGCGTGCAGAGAAACGAAGAGATCGGCTTGCGCCTGCCGCGCCTTGGCGACGCGCTCGCGCAAGCCGACGTAGTAGTCGCCGTCGCGGATCATTATCGCGCGGAAGCCGGGCTGACTGTCGACCAGCGCCGCCAGCTTGCGCGCGATCGCCAGCACCACCTCCTTTTCCTTGAGACCGGTAGCGCCGACTGCGCCGGGGTCCTCACCACCATGACCGGCGTCGATGGCGATGACGATGTCCTTGCGCTCCAGCCGTGCCACCGGCTCCACCGCCGGCGCCGCAGAAGTGTCGGGCTCGGCACGCGTGTTGCCCTGCGCCTGGCGACCTCCGGCTGTCGCCAGGTCGACGACGATGCGATGCCCGTAATCGGCCTGCGGCTGCAGCGCGAAGCTGCTGGCACGCGCATCCCGGCTCAGATCGAGCACAACGCGCAGTCTCCCGTCGGGCTGACGCGCGCTGCGCAGACCGGCGATGACACCATCCTCGGGAAGATCGTTGCTGAATTCGCCAGGGCTGACACCGTCGAGGTCGATGACCACGCGCTCCGGGTCAGCCAGCGTGAAAACGCGGTGCGCCGCGGCCCCGCTGAGGTCGAAGACCACACGCGTATTCTGCGGGCCGTCCCATACGCGCACGTCGCGCAACTCCGTCGCCGCCGCGGGTGCAGCAGCGAACAGCATCGACAGCAGTAGTAGACATCTGGCGCGAATGGACTTCGAAGGCATGGTGGCCTCCCTGGACAACCCCATTTCGCACGCTACGCCGGGCCGCCCGAAAATGCAAGGCCTATTTCCTTTTCAAACAGATACTAAGCACAACTTACTCATGCAGCGAATGCAAAGTCTGCTCTAGCCGACCGTTTTGTCGTGCATCGATCTCCGCACTGCGCCCCTTCCCCTGCAGCGTCAAGCGAATCGCGAGATCGATCGCCGGCAGTGCCCCGGCGGCGCGCTCGGGCCACTCCACCAGCCAGAGCGTGGACTCGGGCGGACTGTCGCGCAGACCCAGCATGTCCAGCTCCTCGGCATCGCCAAGCCGGTAGCAGTCCATGTGCAGCACGCGACCGGCTGGGCTCTCGTAGGGCTCGACCAAGGTGTAGGTCGGGCTGCGGATGGTCCCGGTCACCCGGAGTTCGCGCAGCAGCGCACGCGCCAGCGTGCTCTTGCCCGCGCCCAGCGAGCCTTCCAGCGCAATCACTCCGGCCACCGGTCGCGGCAAAGTCTTTGCCAGCGCCCGCCCCAGCGCCTCGGTGGCAGCCTCGTCGGGCAAATCGCGACGCATCCCCGGCACGGTGTCAGGCGCCACGCACTGCCGGGTTCACAGCAGCGCGCAGCCGATCGATCAGATCCCCCGGCACCATGCCGCGCTCGCCGCCCGCCGCCGCCAGATCGCCGGCATGAGCGTGCGCCGCCACAGCAGCCGCCGCTGCATCCACGGGTGCCAGTCCCTGCGCCAGACAGGCAGCGACCACGCCGGTCAACACGTCGCCACTGCCACCGCAGGCCATACCGGGATTACCGTCAGTGCATAGCCAGGGCGGCTGGCTGCCATCGTCGATCAGCGAGCCAGCGCCCTTCAGCACGACCGTTGCGTCGTAGCGCTCGGCGAGCGCGCGCACAGTCTTGATGCGGTCGGCTTCGATCTCGGTATTGCTCGTTTCCAGCAGGCGGGCGGCCTCACCAGGATGCGGGGTAAGCACCGCCCCCGGCACGGCCGTCGGCATCTCGGCCAGCAGATTCAGCGCATCGGCATCCAGCACGCGTGGCAGCGCGTTGTCGCGCAGCGCGTTGAACAGGCTGCGCCCCCAGCCGTCGGTACCCAGACCCGGGCCCAGCGCAAGCACCGTGGCGCGCTCCAGCAACGGCGCCAGATCCTCCGGCCCCTCTACGCTGCGCAGCATCAGCTCCGGCTGTGCGGCGCACAGCGCCGCGGCGTGCTCCGGATGCGTGGCAACGCTGACCAGACCCGCCCCGGAACGCAGCGCGGCGCGCCCTGCGAGCAGAGCGGCGCCGGCGTAACCCGGCGCGCCGCCCACGATCAACACGTGCCCGAAGCGGTTCTTGTGGGCATCGCGCCCCCGCGGCGGGAAATAGCCGCGCAGGGACGCTGCGTCGAGCCGGCGCGCCCGCGGCGCGATGCCTTCGTAGACTGCCGCCGGGACCCCCAACGGCTCGCAGCGCACGATCCCGGATGCAGCCGCGCCGCCAGACGTGTGCAGACCGACCTTGTCGCCAATGAAGGTCACCGTCAGATCCGCGGCCACGGCCGCGCCGGGCGCGGCGCCCGTGTCGGCGTTGCGGCCGGAAGGAGTATCAACGGCCAGCACGCGCGCACCGTCGACGCGCGCGGCGTTGATGATCGCGATAGCCTCGGCCGCTTGTCCTTCGGGCGCCCGCGACAAGCCAGTGCCCAGCAGGGCATCCACGATCCAAACCGACTCGTCGTAGGCGCCCTCGCCGGAGCGCTGTGGCGGCGCCACGGGTGCAGCAACATCGTCGGAGATCGCTCCGCACGCCTGCCAGGCCGCGCGCGCGGTGGCGGCGTCGCCACGCCGCTCTCCGGGCAACTCGCGCAGATCCACCGACACCCCGTCGGCTGCCGCCAGACAGGCGATCTCGTAACCGTCGCCACCGTTGTTGCCGGGCCCGCAGAAGACGACCAGGCGATCCGGCAGCCCCCAGGCCCGCCTCGCCTGACGCCACGCCGCTTGCGCGGCGCGTTGCATCAGCGTGTAGCCGGGAATGCCGTGGTCCTCGATGGCGCGCCGATCGAGCTCGCGCACGTCGGCAGCGGCGTAGAATTGCAGCCATGGCTCGCTCATGGCGCCGAGTATAGTGAGCAACGCGTTCCCGCTGGATTTGCTCAGCCTGTCCGGGCAACTGCGCGACTGGGCGGCCGAGGAAGGATTCTCGGATGCCGCGGTCGCGCGCCTGGACCTGAGCGCGGACCGCGAGCACCTGCGCGATTGGCTCGCCCGCCAGCGCCACGCCGACATGCAGTGGATGGCCGAGACGGCAAGCCTGCGCGCCGACCCCGAAGCGCTGCGCCCCGGCACAGGCAGCGTCATCTGCCTGCGTATGGACTACGGCCTGGATTCCGCCGAAGCCTGGCCGGTGCTGCGCGATTCTCGCCGCGCCTATGTCTCGCGCTACGCGCTGGGCCGCGACTACCACAAGCTGATGCGCAAGCGGCTGGCGCGGCTCGCCGAGCGCGTGGGCGCAGCCATCGCCCCGCACGGCTACCGCGTCTTCGCCGACAGCGCACCGGTACTGGAGAAGGCGCTCGGGCGCAACGCCGGCCTCGGCTGGATCGGCAAGCACACCCTGCTGCTGAGCCGCGAAGCCGGCTCCGGCTTTTTCCTCGGCGAGATATTCACCGACCTGGCGCTGCCCTCAACGGAAGCCGAGGCGACGCCGCACTGCGGCAGCTGCCAGGCCTGCATCGACATCTGCCCGACCCAGGCCATCGTCGCCCCCTACGAGCTGGACGCCGGCCGCTGCATCTCCTATCTCACCATCGAGCACCGCGGCAGCATTCCGGAGCCGCTGCGCCCGGCCATCGGCAACCGTATCTTCGGCTGCGACGACTGCCAGCTGGTCTGCCCCTGGAACCGCTACGCCCAGCGGGCCACGATCCCGGACTTCGCGCCGCGCCACGGCCTGGAGGGTACCGAGCTGGTCGACCTCTTCGCCTGGAGCGAGGACGAATGGGAGGAGCGCACCGCCGGCATGGCGCTGCGCCGCGCCGGCTACAGCGGCTGGCTGCGCAATATCGCCGTGGCACTGGGCAATGCGCCCGGTGAATCGGGAGTCATCGCCGCGCTGCGGGCGCGGGCGGATCACGAGGACCCGGTTGTGCGAGAGCATGTGCAGTGGGCGCTGGGGCGGCATCTGGCGACTAGCGAGTAGCGCAGTTCACCCACAGACTGAGCAATTCATAGCGCCCGCTGCACAACGGATAGTTGGAACCGCTTGTGCTCGCGGGTTCCGCGTCCTGATACCGCTGCACTATCGAATGTGCTCTTAGGGCCTTGCGGCAACCTTTTCTGATACCGGCGTGCTCAGGGATTCCGCGCTTGATACGGGCAAGCTGCCGTAGCACCGGTTGACTGAGGCGCGGGGTACTTTGGTTCCGGCCAAAGTACCCAAAGCCATGGTGCCCGCCGGGTGGCCTGCCGCGGGTGAGCCCGACCGAAGCGCCGGTGGCGCTTCGCAGCGGGCGAACGCCCGGACAAGGATGTCCGGGCCGGGTCACTTAGCGAGGCAAGAGCCGAGCTTAGTGACAGCGGCGGTTCGGGCAGTAACGCTTGTGCCGGATAGCTCCTGTGTTTCGGAGCGCGAAGATCGCTGCGGTCACTAGGCTCGGTCGTCCGGACCTCGCCAAGTGACCCGGGCTGGGCCTTCCATGGCCCAGCCGTGATGCGCGCTGCGACTTGCCGCCGGCAAGTCGGTCGCGCATCACCCCTCAAAGGGCACATATCGCTCTGGCTCGCCGCTTCGCGGCATCGCTGCAAATGGCGAGGACGTCATCGCGCGATGTCGCGAAGCGACGAGCCGTTCCGCCTTCCCCCTTGGTGGCGCGGCGGCTAGCGGCGCACGCAGGGGAGGATCGGCCCGGACGGCCGATCCAGCCGTGACGGGACAGGATGTCCCTTCACGGCGGCCCCGAGCACGCCACCAGCCGCCGGGACTCCAGGCCGCCGCAGGCGGGCCGGAGCTCCACCTCGGGGTGTCCTCTCTTTGGTTCCTTGCTCTGGACAAGCAGAGAAAGGAACCCGCGCCAGTCGCGCGGCTACAAGCGATAGCGCAGAGGTTATGGGGCGCGGAACTCACGAGCAGGGACGGGAATAGAGCCGCCCTAGCGCCACAACCTCAGGCCGAAGCAGACACCTCGGCCCCAGCCCGCTGCTCAGCCAACACGGCACCCAGCGCCTTCAGGCAGAAGTCCACATGCGCCTCGTCGGCGCACTGCCCCATCAAGCCGATGCGCCAAACCTCGCCGGCGAGATCACCCAGGCCGGCGCCGATCTCGAGCCCATGCTCGTTGAGCAGACTGGCGCGCACGGCGGCCTCGTCGATGTCGTCGGGCACGATGACGCTGTTGAGCTGCGGCAGGCGCTCGGCCTCGGGCACCAGAAGCTTCAGCCCGAGCTCGGCCAGGCCGGCGACCAGGCGCTCGTGCGCGGCACGATGACGCGCCCAGCTTTGCTCCAGCCCGGTCTCGTGCAGCATCAACAGGGCTTCGTGCAGACCGTAGAGGGCGTTGATAGGCGCGGTGTGGTGATAGGCGCGCTTGGCGCCGCCCTGCCAATAACCCATGACCAGGCGCAGGTCCATGAACCAGCTCTGCACCTCGGTCTGGCGCTCGGTCACCCGCGCCACGGCGCGCGGCGAGAAGGTCACCGGCGCCAGCCCGGGCGGGCAGGAGAGGCACTTCTGCGTGCCGGAATAGACAGCGTCCAGTCCCCAGGCGTCGACCTCCAGCGGCATGCCGCCCAGCGAGGTCACGGTATCGACGATGGTCAGCATGCCGGCGGCCTGCGCCAGCTTCGCCAACGCTTGCGCATCGCTGGCCGCGCCGGTGGAGGTCTCGGCGTGCACGAAGGCCAGCACGCGGGCGTCGGCATTGTCCTTGATGGCCTGCTCGACGGCCGACACGTCCACGGCGCGCCCCCACGGGCTGTTCACCATGACCACCTCGGCCCCGCAGCGCTCGGACATCTGCTTCATGCGGCCACCGAAGACGCCGTTGGCGCAGACGATGATCTTGTCGCCCGGCTCCAGTAGGTTCGCGAAGCAAGCCTCCATGGCGACGGAGCCGGGGCCGGAGACCGGGAAGGTCAGAGCGTTTTCAGTGCGGAAGGTTTGGCGCAGCAGCGCGCAGATTTCATCCATCAGGCCGACGAAGGCGGGGTCGAGATGACCGATCGTCGGGCGCGCCATGGCTTGCAGGACGCGGGGATGGACATCGGAGGGGCCGGGCCCCATCAGCGTGCGCCGGGGCGCTTCGAAGCTCTTCATAGCGATTGGCCGTCGCACCTTTTCAGCGCGCGGCGAGGATTAAGAGACACTTGGGGCGCGCGAGTATAGAGGAGGCGGCGCGCAATCTCATCCACTCAGGGCGCGGTAGCGGCCAGATTCCGCCGGGCGGCGTCGAGATCCGGGTCGAGTGCCAGCGCTCGCCGCCAGGCGCCGCGTGCGGCCTCGACCTCGCCACGTGCGCGACGGGCATTACCCAGCGCCGCGTGCGCCAGTGCCGACTCGGGCCAACGCGCGACCGCGGCCACGTAGGCGGACTCTGCCAAGGCGATCTGACCCGCGCTCTCGGCCGGCGCAGCGGCACTCAGCCACTCACGCGGCGACGCGAACACCGGCACCTCCTGCGGGTCCGCGGCGACGACGGCCCAGCGCCCGGCATAGGACCAGCTGCGCATGAAATCGGCCGAGTGCTCGAAGCGCCGCCGCTCGGTGCCGGAGCGCAGCACGACCCGCTCCTGCTCGGGATCCAGTCCCACCACCACCGCGTAGTGCCAAACCGGCGTCCACGGTGTGCCCAGGTTCTGCAGCACCAGCACCGGGTAGCCGGCGTCCAGCGCGTCGGCGATGGCCTGCATGCGCGTATCCAGCTGTAGCGGAATGCGACCGTACTGGCGCGTGCTGGCGATCAGCTCGGTCTTCAGGCTACCGCCGCGTTCCGGAAGGAAGAGGCGCGGCTCCAGCTCGGCGGGCGGCACGCGCACGCCCTCGGCACCCAGCACCGTGGCCAAAGCCGCCGGCCCGCACTGCAGGGCGGTCTGAGGGTGAAAGGGCGTTGCCACCAGCTCGACCGGCGCGCGCTCGATCACTGCGCCGAGTGCCGGCGCACGCCCTGCGCAGCCGGCGAGCAACGCCGCCGCAATCAACGCTGCGGCGCAGCACTGCGCGCTGCGCGCCACGCCGCCTAGATACCTTTGAAGACGTCGATGACGCCCACGGCCTCCAGAATCAGCAGCACGACGAAAACCACGCCCACGACCCCGATTACCGAGCCACCCGCAGGGGCCGACTCGATGTTGTTGGCGAGCTCGGCCATCTCGTCGTCCGAGAGCGCCGCCAGCCGCGCGTCGACGGCTGCAGGATCGACACCCATCGCAGCCATCTGGCTGCGCACTTCCTGGCGTGCCAGCTCAGCGTCCACCGTCGCGCGCGCCTCGCTCTGGGGAGCACTTTCGGCCAGCATGGCCTCGGTGCCGACGGTGCCGGCCAGCGCGCTACCCTGAACGCCCAGCGACAGCGCCAGCAGCGGAATCACGAAGACGCGAAGAATGTGATGCATGGGGAAGCTCCCTAAGGAAAATGGCTCGCGCACGAAGTCTAGGAGGTGCGCTTTAGCGCACGCTGAATCAGAGCGTCGGTGTCAGCGTCGAGATTCTCGCCCACCTCGCCCCGCAGCACGGCATCAACCCGCTTGGCCAGCTGCTTGCCCAGCTCGACGCCCCACTGGTCGAAGGCATTGATGCCCCAAAGCACGCTCTGAACGAAGGTACGGTGCTCATAGGCCGCCAGCAGCGCCCCCAGGTGCCAGGCGTCCAGCCGTGGCAGCAGCAGCGTCGCCGACGGCCGGTTGCCGCTGAAAACGCGATGCGGCGCCGCCGCGCGTGCGGCTTCCGGGCTCAACCCTGCCGCTTCCAGTTCGGCAACGACCGTGCTCTCGTCGCGCCCCTGCATGAGCGCGGCGGACTGCGCCAGACAGTTGGCGATCAGCAGCCGCTGCTGCTGGGCATCGTCGTGATCAGCTGCCAGCGGCAGGATGAAATCCACCGGATGCGCGCGCGGCGCTTGGTGCAGCATCTGGAAGAAGGCGTGCTGGGCGTTGGTGCCGACATCGCCCCACAGCGCAGGCGTTGTTGGGCCAGGCACAGCACTGCCGTCCAGCGCCACCGATTTTCCGTTCGACTCCATCTCCAGCTGCTGCAGCCACCCGACGAAGTGCTTCAGACGCTGCGCATACGGCACCACCACCTGCGACTCGGCGCCGAGCAGATTCCGGTTCCAGACGCCGATCAGCCCCATCAGCACCGGTAGGTTCGCCTCCGCAGGGGCGCTACGGAAATGCTCATCCATGGCGTGCGCGCCGGCCAGCATCTGCTCGAAGCCACTGCGGCCGAACGCCACGCCGATGGGCAGGCCGACCGCGGACCACAGCGAGTATCGGCCGCCCACCCATTCCCAGAAACCGAAGACGCGATCCTCCGGAATACCGAAGTCGCGCGCCGCCGCCAGATTGGTCGAAACGGCCGCGAAATGGGCGCCGACTGCCGCCTCGCCTAGGGCGTCGACCAGCCAAGCGCGCGCGCCGGCGGCATTGGCCATCGTCTCCTGGGTCGTGAAGGTCTTGGAGGTAACGATGATCAGCGTGCGCGCCGGGTCGCAGCGCGCCAGCGCCGCCTCGCGCTCGGCGGCGTCGACATTGGCGATGAAATGCGTGCGCGGCCCGTCGGCCAGCGGTGCCAGCGCCTCGCAGACCATGCGCGGCCCCAGATCAGAGCCGCCGATGCCGATGTTGACCACATCTGTGATTGCTCCGCCATCGGCCGCGGCCGCCTGCCCCGAGCGCAGGGCCTCGGCGAAGTCGAGGAAGCGTTCACGCGTAGCGTGCACTTCCTTATCCACAGGCTCATCCAGCGCCTGCCAGCGCTGGCCGGCGGGCGCACGCAGCGCCATGTGTAACGCGGCGCGTCCCTCCGTCGGATTTACCATTTCGCCAGCAAAGAGCGCGGCAATGCGCCCTTCCAGATCGCAGCGCCGCGCGAAGCCAAGCAGCGCGTCCAGTGCGCCATCGTCCACGCGCTGCTTGGCGTAGCTGTAGTGCATACCCGCGGCCTCGATCCGGTAGCGCTCGGCACGCTGAGGATCGTTGGCAAAAAGCTCGACAAGCGATTGCGGCGCCAACGTTTCAGCGGCGGTTCGCAGCTCGGGATCGTGGCTCGGGCCAGGACTCGGGCTAGGGGTCGGATCGGAGGGTGACGCGGTCATGGCGCAACCATCAGCTGGTACAGCCGCGAGTGTAGCCGCCTACTCCCACACGAAGTTGAAGCTGAAGCTCACGCGCTCTTCCTTGACGGGATTCGGCGGGACCTCGTGGCGCAGCCAGCTCTCGAAGAGATAGAGGCGCCCGGCGCGCGCCGGAAGCAACACGTGCGGACGCAGGGCATCGGGAGCATCGGCAGCGCGCGGCGGCGCCGCCATGAAGCTGGCCAGCCTCGGGTCTTCGAAACGCAGACCGGAGGTCCCCTTGGGGGCCTGCGCATAGTAGGTACCGCTGACCACAGCCAGCGGGTGCAGGTGGCCGGGATGCCCACAGCCCTGCCCCATGATGCTAACCCAGCAGTCGCTCATCACCAGCGAGCGCCCCTGCAGATCCCAATGCAACGCTTCCGCGTAGTGCAGCGCGTGCCGCGTCAAATGGCGCGCCAGATGCTGCACGGTCGGCGCCATCCGCTGCAGCTGATCCAGCGTTGCATAGCTGGTGTAGCCGCCCGGATAGCGACTTTCCGACCAGTCCTGACCGGCCTCGTCCGCGGCCGCGATCTGCTCGGCTTCCGCCACCAGCTCGCGATTGAGCGCTTTTACCCCGCGTGCGCCCAGCGCCGCGTCATAGATCAGCGTCGGGAAGAGCGCGCGGGTGTTGTCGGCCGGCTCAGCCGGCCCGGCACTGCTCAAGCGGCCTGGACGGGAATGGTATTGGCGGTGCGCACGACGTGGTTGCCCTCGTCGAGATAGAGCAGCCGCGGCTTGAAGTTGCGCGCGCTGCCCGCCTCCATCTGACCGTAGGCGCAAATGATGACGCGGTCACCTACGCGTGCCTTGTGCGCAGCCGCACCGTTGACCGAAATCACCCGCGAGCCGGACTCGGCGCGGATGGCATAGGTCGTGAAGCGCTCGCCGTTGGCGATGTCGTAGATATCGATCTGCTCGAACTCGAGAATGCCGGCGGCATCCAGCAGATCGCCGTCAATAGCGCAGGAGCCGTCGTAATCCAGCTCGGCGTGCGTGACACAGGCTTTGTGCAGCTTAGCCTTCAGCAGGGTCAATTGCATGGCGTGATCTTTCGGGAAGTCGGAAAGGGGTGGCCCAAAAAGACATGCACCCGTTCATTCCGTGTCGCGTTCTCGATAAGGGTGGCCCACTAAGACATGCACCCACGCGTTAGGGCCCTCTAGGGCCTCGAGCGGCGGGCAGTGTAGCCACCATTATCCGCCACGGCAACCAGATTTCAGACGGAGAGGCGCAAATTGTCGATAAGCCGCGTATTGCCAAGCCTTGCGGCAACGACGATAAGCAGCTCGCCGGGCACCTGCGGGGGCCCGAGATCGGGACCAAGAATCCGTAGATAGACCGGCGAAAAGCACGCATGGCGAAGCCTTTCCATGCCCTGCGTCTCCAGCGCCGGAATATCGCGACCGCCGGCGCGCAGCGCCTCGGCAAGCTCGCGCAGCGTTGCGTACAGCTTGGGCGCCACGGCGCGCTCGTCTGGGCTGAGGTACTGGTTTCGCGACGAACGGGCGAGTCCATCCGGCTCGCGCGCAATGGGGTGGCCGTGCACCGCCACCGGCATGTGCAGGTCGCGCACCATGCGCCGGATGATCTGCAGCTGCTGATAGTCCTTCTCACCGAAGACCGCGGCGTCGGGCTGGACCAGATTGAAAAGGAGGCTCACGACGGTGGTAACTCCGTCGAAATGGCCGGGCCGATCCGCACCGCAAAGCATGTCCCCCAGCTCCGGGACGTGCACCTGCGTGATATCGCGACCGTGGGGATAAAGCGTGGCCTCGTCCGGAGCGAAGACCGCCTGGCACCCGGCTTTCCGCAACGCCGCCAGATCATCGTCGAGGGTGCGCGGATAGCGGTCGAAATCCTCGTTGGGCCCGAACTGCAGGGGATTGACGAAGATGCTGGCGATGAGGGTCTCGGCATGCGCGCGCGCCGTGTCCAGCAAGGCGATATGCCCGGGATGGAGATTTCCCATGGTCGGCACCAGCGCCACACGACGGCCGGATGCGCGCTCGGCCTCGCGCCAGGCACGGAGCGCGGACACGTCTTGCAGCAGCTGCATGGCTGCGCTCAGAAGCAGTGCTCGGAGGCCGGGTAGCTGCCGTCACGCACGGCCGCGACATAGGCACCCAGAGCAGAAGCGATATCGGGCTGGTCCTGCATGAAGTTGCGCACGAAGCGCGGCGGCCGACCGCTGCGCGCCTGCGCCGAGATGCCGAGGATGTCGTGCAGAACCAGGATCTGGCCGTCGACCTCGGCGCCGGCGCCGATCCCGATCACCGGCACTCCGGCGGCCTTGGTGATGCTCGCTCCCAACGCGGCCGGCACACACTCCAGCAGCAGCATGTCGGCGCCCGCATCCTCAAGAATGCGTGCGTCGCGGCGCATGGCCTCGGCGGCGGCGTCCTCGCGGCCCTGCACGCGGAAACGGCCCATCTTGTGGATGAGCTGCGGCTGCAGGCCGAGATGCGCGCAAACCGGCACGCCGCGCGCAGCGAGGAACTCGACGATCTTGGCCTGCTCGCGCCCGCCCTCCAGCTTGACCATGGCCGCACCGCCCTCCTGCATCAGTCGCTGTGCAGCGTCGAGCGCGCGCGAGCGCGTGCCGAAAGAGAGGAAGGGCATGTCCGCGACAAGGAAGGCACGCGACAACGACGGCGCAACGCAACGCGAGTGATAGACGATGTCGTCCACCGTGACAGCAGTGGTAGTGCTACGTCCCTGGATAACCATTCCCAGGGAGTCGCCTACCAGCACGACATCGACGCCGGCGGCGTCCATGACGGCGCCGAAGCTGGCGTCGTAGGCGGTCAGGCAGGCGATACGCTGGTCCTGCTCGCGCATGGCGCGCAGCACAGCGATATTGACGGGGGCATCAGTCACGGCGGCGGGCTCCGAAAGACTCAGCGCTCATGGTAATTCAGGCCAGACGGCGAGGCCCTCACGCCCGCAGGCGGCGGCCAACACACCGGCACGGCCGAGTCCCGGAATCTCGAGATCCGGCGCAATCTCGGCCAGCGGCACCAGCACGAAATTGCGCTCGCCGATGCCCGGATGCGGCAACTGCAGCTGTGCCGTATCCCGCAGAAGGTCGCCGTAGACGAGCAGGTCGATGTCCAGCTCGCGCGCCAACCAGCGCGTACAGCTGCGCTGACGCCCAGCCTCGGCCTCGACGCGGTGACAGGCCGCAAGCAGCGCCTCCGGCGACAATCTCGTTTCCAGCAGGCAGGCGGCGTTGCAATAGTCGGGCTGGGGCGGCCCCATGGGCGCGCTGCGGTAGAGCCGCGAACGCGCGCTCAGGCTTGAATCAGGCAATTCAGCCAGCGCGGCAAGCGCGGCTTCAATCTGGGCGGGCGGATCACCCAGGTTCGCGCCCAGGCCGATGGCGGCAACGGTTCTCGCCGTGTTCACTGCCCGGCGTTGCCAGCTCCGCCCCGCCTGCGCCGCCGCCGGCGCGCCGGTGCAGCAGCAGACTCGGCCGCCGGCGGCAGATTCGCGGGGTCGTTCTGTGCATCAGTCCACCACTGCGCGATCTCGGCATCGGCTTCGCCGGCTTCGGCGCGCAGACAATAGAAATCGTAGGCGGCTCGGAAGCGCGGATGCGCCATCAGACGTTGCGGGCGCTTGCCACGCCGGAAGGCAAAGCGCGATTGCATCATCCAGATTTCGCGCGCTGGCGCCGAGAAGCGCTTCGGAATCGCCACGCGCTCGACCTGCTGCACCAAAGCCTCGTCGGCGGCCTGGGCCAGCGCCGGCGCCGGAGGCAACTCGGCCTCCGCTTCCAGCACGGCGGCGCGGCGGCTGACCACCGGCCAGAGCAGCGTGGCGAAGAGGAAAGCCGGCGTCACCGGCTGCTCGTTGGCGATCCGCCGCGCCGTGTTGGCCAGCGCATCGTCGATGAGGCCGCGCACGGCCTTCTCGTGTATGCATTGCGCCAGCTGTGGAAACAGTTCGGGCAACAGCCCGGTATCGACGAGCCCGGCAAAATTGGCGACCGCGTCACGGCACTGCAGCAGCTTGAGGACTTCGTCGAAGAGCCGCGCCGGTGGGACCTCCCCGAGCAACTGCGCCAGCTTCCCGATCGGCGCCAGCGTACCCGGATCGATCGTGAACTCCAGTTTGTTGGCGATGCGCACCGCGCGCAGCATGCGCACCGGATCCTCGCGGTAGCGCAGCTCCGGATCGCCGATCAGCCGGATGCAGCGCGCCTGCATGTCCGCCACGCCACCGACGTAATCCAGGATGCTGAAATCCGAGATGTCGTAGTAGAGGCCGTTGACGGTGAAATCGCGGCGCTGCGCGTCCGAGCAGATATCGCTGCCATAGACGTTATCCGACAGGATGCGGCCCGTCTCGTCGCGCTCGTGCGAGTCGGTGAGCGCACCACGAAAAGTCGTGAC
Source organism: Algiphilus aromaticivorans DG1253 (assembly GCF_000733765.1). NCBI lineage: Bacteria > Pseudomonadati > Pseudomonadota > Gammaproteobacteria > Nevskiales > Algiphilaceae > Algiphilus > Algiphilus aromaticivorans. The sequence continues at coordinate 2,054,900 of NZ_JPOG01000001.1, forward strand.
CTCGATGATTTCGCGCCCGAAACGCACATGCGCGATGACGAAGCGCCGTCCCACCAGCCGACAGCTGCGGAACAGCTCCTTTACCTGCTCCGGATGCGCGTTGGTGGCGATGTCGAAGTCCTTGGGCTCGATTCCGGCCAGGATGTCGCGCACACCGCCACCGACGAGGTAGGCATCGAAGCCGGCCTCGTTGAGGGTGTACAGCACACGCAGTGCCGCCTGTGAAATGAGCTTGCGCGATACCGGGTGGTGTTCGCGCCCGATGCGTGCTGAGTCGCTGATAGTGCTTGATCCTCGAAGTGGGCGGCCGGAAATGCCTCCGGGGGCTTGGCGCCCGGCCACCGTATGCCGCATAATGTGCGCATTGTAGGTCAACACCTATGCTCCCATCGTCTAGCGGTCCAGGACGTCGCCCTCTCACGGCGAAAACCGGGGTTCGAGTCCCCGTGGGAGCGCCATACGGTCAAAAGGGCGGAGCCACCGGTTCCGCCTTTTTTGTTTGCAGCGGCACGACTCGAACCCCGGAGGGGTTCGACAAAATCGTCCGGTACGATTTTGGACCGCCGAAGGCGGGCCCCGGCCGAAAGGCCGGGGTGCGGCCCATGGAGGGGCCGCACAGTCCCCGTGGGAGCGCCATACGGTCGAAAGGGCGGAGCCATCGGTTCCGCCTTTTTTGTTTGCAGCGGCACGACTCGAACCCCGGAGGGGTTCGACAAAATCGTCCGGTACGGATTTGGGCCGCTGCAGCCGAGCCCCGCATCACTGCATCAGTCCGCCCCTGCCCCGCTACGCATCTCCGCCTGCGGATACCAGTAGTAGCCGAAACTGAAGAGCGCGTAGTTCATCCCCGGGCTATCGCCACGAACGCTGCCGTTGGAGATGTGCAGGAAGCGCGCGCCAAGCTGTACCGGGATACGGCGAAGCCGGAACACCGCACCGATGTGCGACGCGAGATGGAAGCTGCCGCCGATGGAGCGCTCGTTGAAGATGGCGCGATTGATATAAGTCGGGCGCAGCCCACCCTCGACGATGACGGTCCATTCCGTCGCCGGCAAGTGCCATTGCAGGGTCGGGCCGAGCATGAGATTCAGAGCGTTCTGATCATCGGGCTGGGCATCGATCATTCCGGCTTCGAACTCGTAGTGCAGCCGCCAGTTTGGGAGGATGTCGAGCGCCGGCAAGTCGAGCCGCGCACCCAGCCAGGCGATACTGTCGAGCTTCTGCTCGCGCACGTCACCACGCGCCACCGAGAGCGCCATCGGATCGGCGCTGCAGGTAGACAGCAACAGCAGGCAACCCAGTACCGCGCCCACCGGACAGAGACAGCGGCTTAGCCGCGCAGCTGTGTGGCGAAAGCCTTGCCCAGCTTCTCCAGCTTCGGCTGCGCAACGATGCGGATGTAGCCAGCGTCGGGATGGCGCTCGGCGTAGGCCTGGTGTTCAGGCTCGGCCGGATGGAAGGCCTCTAGCGGCTCCAGCGTTGTCGCAATGGGGGCCGGAAATATGCCTGCCGCGTCAAGCTGGTCGATATAGGCCGCCGCGACCGCGCGCTGCGCCTCGTCGGCATAGAACACCGCCGAGCGATACTGTGGACCAACGTCATGCCCCTGCCGATCGCGCTGCGTAGGATCGTGCGCCACTGAAAAAAAGATCTTGAGCAGCGCCCCGAAGGATATCTGCTGCGGGTCGTAGCGCAGGCGTACTGCTTCGGCGTGACCGGTATCGCCGCCGCAGACACGCATGTAGTTCGCGGTGGCAGCGGATCCGCCGCAGTAGCCGCACTCCGAGGCAAGCACGCCAACCACACGGCGAAAAACCGCGTCCACGCACCAGAAGCAGCCACCGGCAACCACCATCTCGGCCGACTCGACGCCGGCTTCCGGTGCGAGATCCTGCTCGGGATCGGGAAAGCCGGACTGATCCCCTGCTCCACCCGGCCAGCGACATGTCGGACCCGCTGCTTGCTCATTCATTGCTGCGCTTCCCGGTACAAATGGGGCACGGCTAACGCCGCGACTAGTGACTCGATTGTAGCGTCACAATGCGGCATCGCTATCGCCGGCACGCGCCGTTTCATGCTCCGCCGTCCGCCTGATTGCAACGCGCGACGGTATGCTTCCCCGCATGTCAGCACCATCCATTGCGCGTCCGGCTGCCCTCTGGCGTCGACTGGCGGCCTCGGCCTACGACGGCCTGCTTGTTCTGGCCATCTGCATGAGCATCACGGTAGTCGCCATACCGACGCAGGCATTCGTCGGCGGCAGCAACGACCGCGCCGTGCTGCAGGTGCTGATGGTGCTTGGCAGCTGGTTATATTTCACGCGCTCCTGGACACTTGGCGGACAAACGCTGGGCATGCGCGCCTGGCACCTGCGCCTGCGCCGCGCGGACAGCGACGCGGCGCCGAGCCTGACGCTGGCCAGCGCGCGCTTCTTCCTGATGCTGCTGCTCTGCATACTGCCACTGGTTGTCGGCGGCCTGGCCGCGATAGAGGACCGCTCCAACGCCCCGGCCTGGCTGCTACTCTGGCTGCTGCCGGCCTTCAGCATGGGGCTGGCCACCATCGGCAGCCGGCGCGCGCTGCACGATCTTGCCAGCGCCAGCGAGATGATCGCCGAGCGGCCAGCCGCCGGATCAGCCGACGCCTGAGGCGCGCTCGACCACAACCATCGCGATCACCTGATCGCCCTCGTCGCTCAGACTGATGTGCGCCGCACCTGCCCCTCGCGCCGCCGCGAAAGCCTGACCGGCCGTCGACAAACGGATACCGGGCGCACCGCTGTCGGCTGCGCGCATCAGCGCGATATCACGCGCAGCGATGCCCGCCAAGCCCGTGCCCAGCGCCTTGGCATAGGCCTCCTTGACGGCCCAGCGCTTGGCGAGATCGCGCGCCGGATCGCGGGCACGGGCGTGCGCGATGGCTTCTTCTGCGGCCAACAGCCGCCTTACGGCACGGCCGCCTCGCCGCGCGAGCAACGCGCGAAAGCGCGCCACGCTGGCGAGGTCGACACCGACGCCGAGAATCATCCGTTCGCCGCCTCGCGGCGTGCGCGCAGCATGGCGCGGCGCATGGTGGCGATGGCCGCGGGAAGCCCCTGAAAGACCGCGTCGGCGATGATAGCGTGGCCGATATTGAGTTCCACGACTTCGGTGATGGCCGCCACCGCGCCGACGTTGCCGGTGTGCAGACCGTGGCCGGCGTGCACTTCCAACCCGGCGGCGGCCGCGGCAGTTGCAAAGGCGCGCAGGCGGCCGAGTTCGGCATCGCGCGCCGTCGCATTCGGCGCGTCGGCGTAGGCGCCGGTATGCATTTCCACCGCCGGCGCACCAATAGCGACGATGGCCTCGATCAGCGCCGGCTTCGGATCAACGAAGAGGGATACGCGTGTACCGACGGCTGCCAGGCGCGCGACCGTGTCGGTAATGGCCGCGGCGTTGCCGCGCACGTCGAGACCACCTTCAGTGGTGACCTCCTCGCGCCGCTCCGGAACCAGACAGGCGCGCGGCGGCGCCAGCCGCTCGGCGATGACGGTCATCGCCGGCACGGCGGCCATCTCCAGATTGACCGGTACCAGAGCCTTGGCGAGCAGGCGCTCAACGTCAGCATCCTGGATGTGCCGACGATCCTCGCGCAGATGCACCGTGATGCCGTCGGCGCCAGCACCCTGGGCGATCATCGCCGCCTCCACCGGATCGGGATAGCTCGTGCCGCGCGCCTGGCGCAGTGTCGCGACGTGATCAACGTTGACGCCGAGGCGCAGGCTGTGAGGGGTGTGATGCGTCATGACGGTTCCTTCCGGATAGTGCGCAGCCGGCGCAGCATGGCGGGCGTCTGCAGCGGGCGATCGCCGATCAATTCTGGCAGATGGGCTGCGAACACGGCCCGGGCGGCCGCGCGCGCAGGCGCGGTGTCGAGGGCGCCGTGCAGCGCGGCATCGAGCGCCGCGCCGAAGAAGGCGCCGTCGCCGCTGCGCGTCACGCCGCGCTGCAGGTCGTAGTCATAGCGGCCTTCCGGATCCAGGAGCTCGCCCGCCGACGGCTGATAGCCAAGCGCCCCGAGAAGAGCCCATTCGAAGCGCCGCAGCGCAGTCTGCGCGGACTCCTCGCCGTTCGCTCCGGCCAGTGCCTCCAGCAAGGCGACATAGGCCGCAAAGATGTCCGGATGTGGATCATCCCGCGCCAACGCGCGCAGCAGCAGCTCGTTGGCGTACCACATCCAGACCACGCGCTCGCCGCCGAGCAGCCAGGGCGCACCCTGGGCGTCGGCGCCGGTGAGCGTGCCCAGTTCGCCGCGCCGCTGCCACGCCAGCAGATAGCGTTGCAGCAGCTGCGGGCTACTGCCGCGCCGGCTGGCGCGGGCGCCGCGCGCCACCAAGCCGACGCGGCCATGCGCCGCCGTCAGGGCTTCCAGCAGGAGGCTGCTGTCGCGATAAGGGCGCCGCAGCAGCAGATAGGCCGGCTCGTCGCGGACGCGCTCGACCGCGCTCATCCGTCGTCGTAGCCCAGCGCGCGCAAGGCGGCCGGATCATCGCTCCAGTTGGGGCGCACGCGGACGTAGGTCTGAAGAAAAACCTTCTTGTCGAGCTGCGCCTCGAGATCGCGGCGGGCGGCCGTACCTACCCGCTTGATGGTGCTGCCGCCGGCGCCGACCACGATCTTCTTCTGCGGCTCGCGCTCGACCCAGATCACGGCGTGGGCACGCAGCAGACCCGGCTTGTCCTCCAGCGCCTCGACACCAACGCTGAGGGCATAGGGCAGCTCTTCGTGCAGCATACGGGTCAGCTTCTCGCGCACGCATTCGGCCACCGTGAAGGCCAAGTCGTGACCCTGGATCTGTCCCGGCGGGAAGAGCATCGGCCCTTCCGGCATATAAGCGGCCAGCGCGTCGGCCAAGCCTTCGAGGTTGTCTCCGTGCGTTGCCGAGACGGGCACGATGGCGGCATAGGCGTGGCGCTCGTTGAGCTTGGCGATCTCGGGCAGCAGCTCCTGCTTCTGCGCGCGCCGATCGACCTTGTTCAGCGCCGCGATGACGGGCACACCAGCGCGCGCGGCGCGCGCCAGCGCCAGATCGTCGTCGGCGCGCCAAGCGCCGCTCTCCACGACATGCAGCACGGCATCGACCCCTTCGATCGCACTGCTCGCCGCGCGATTCAGGAACTCGTTCAGCGTGCGGTGTTCGTGCTCGTGCAGGCCAGGGGTATCGATGAAGACGATCTGCAGATCGTCCGCGTTGTAGACACCCTGGATACGATGCCGAGTGGTCTGCGGCCGCCGGCTGACGATGGACACCTTCCGCCCAACCAGCGCGTTAACCAGGCTGGACTTGCCGACGTTAGGCCGGCCGAGGACTGCAACCATGCCGCTACGCATCGAGTTTCTCCAACATGGCTCGGGCGGCATTCTGCTCGGCGCCACGCCGGCTTGCTCCGTTGCCCTCGACGTGCTCGTTGCCGTCATCGAGGCGGCAGCAAACACGGAAGCGTTGCTGATGTGCGGGCCCGGAGATCTCCAGCACCTCGTACTCCGGCCGCGGGCGCGAGCGTCCCTGCAGCCATTCCTGCAGGCGCGTCTTGGGATCCTTCAGGGTGTCCGGATCGGGCAGTGTGATCAAACGCTCGCCCCACCAGCGTTCGACGCATTCGCGCGCCGTATCGATATCGGCGTCGAGCAGAACGGCGCCGATCAGCGCCTCTACCGTATCGGCGAGCACCGAACGGCGGCGGTAGACGCCGCTCTTCAGCGCGCTGCCACCGAGCTGCACGAAATCAGCAAGCCCCAGATCGGCGGCCACCGCGCCCAGCGTTTCCTCACGCACCAGCGCGGCGCGCATGCGCGTGAGATCGCCCTCGGTGGCCTCCGGAAGGCGCTGGTAGAGCGCCTGCGCGACGACGAAATTCAGTAGGCTGTCACCCAGGAATTCGAGGCGCTCGTAGTGGCCGCTGCCGGCGCTGCGATGCGTCATCGCGCGCTCCAGCAGGGCCGCGTCGCGAAAGCGGTAGCCGAGCAGGCGGTAGAGATGCTCGCGGTTCACGGCCTCCGACCGATAGGGACGCTGTCCTCGAAGTAGAAGACGAGATCGATATTCGCGATCAGCGAGATCCGCGCTTCATAGTCGTACTCGAATATGCGGCCGCCGCCCTGCTCGCGCACCACGCGCACGTCTCGGGGGTCGAGATGGCTGATGCGCTCGATGTCCCAGTAGCGCTGTAGCGCGCCGTACAAAGCGCGACCACCGGCATCCGACATTTCGGAGTCGGTGGCTACCTTCTCCAGCGCGTTCTGCACTTTCATATCGTTGAGGTAGACGGGCACCGCCCGCATCAGCAGCAGCGCGGTGAAGGCGACCAGCGCCATCACTACCAGCAACCCCCACACCGTCATTCCCCGGGACATCGATTTCATGGCCACCCCCTATTCGATGATCGTGCCGATACGCGAGAAGTTGGGCCGGCCGAGCTCGCCGTTCCAGTTCATCCAGATCAGGAAGGCCCGTCCGACGAGATTGCGCTCCGGTACGGTACCCCAGCGCCGCGAGTCGTCGCTGCCGTCGCGATTGTCGCCCATGACGAAGTACTCGCCTTCAGGGACGATGAAATCGATGCTGCGCGACGGCGCGTTGGGGTTGACGATGATCGGATGCTGCACATCACCGATACGCTCGATATAGCGCTCAACCACGCCCCCGGGCACCCCGGGTACGCGCACGACACCGCCCGGCTCCACGGGCATGTCCTGGCCGTTGATGGTCAAGCGCTTGTCGCGATAGACAATGTGATCCCCCGGCAGGCCGATGACACGCTTGATGAAGTCCTTGCTGGGCTCAACGGGGAAGCGGAAAACGGCGACGTCGCCGCGCTCGGGATCGCTGCCTTCGGTGATCTGCCAGAAACCTACGGGGCTACGCAGTCCATAGGCGTGCTTGTCGACGAGAATGAAGTCACCGACCAGAAGCGTGGGGATCATCGATCCCGAGGGAATGCGGAAGGGCTCGACGGCAAAACTGCGCAGCAGCAGCACGACCAGGATGACCGGAAAGAAGGAGCGCGAAAACTCGACGGCCCAGTTGCCCTTCTCGCTACCGGCCGCGCGCCGCCGCGGCGCAAAGACCAGCACGTCCAGCAGATAGATGACGCCGGTCACCAGCGCGGCGACCGTAAGAATGACCGCGAAATCCCAATGGAAATCGCTCAGGAAGACTTCCACAGGGCTACCTCCTATCAACGTTGAGTATGGCGAGGAAGGCCGACTGCGGGATCTCGACGTTGCCAACCTGCTTCATGCGCTTCTTACCTTCCTTCTGCTTCTCCAGAAGCTTGCGCTTGCGCGAGACGTCGCCGCCGTAGCACTTGGCCGTCACATTCTTGCGCAACGCCTTGACAGTGGTGCGCGCGAGAATGCGCGAGCCGATGGCCGCCTGGATGGCGACATCGAACATCTGCCGCGGGATCAGCTCCTGCATGCGCTCGCAGAGGCCGCGTCCTCGGTCATAGGCCATGTCGCGATGGCAGATCGTCGACAGCGCATCGACGCGCTCGCCATTGACGAGCACGTCCAGCCGCACTAGCTCGGCCACCGCGAAATGCTTGAAGTCGTACTCGAAGCTGGCGTAGCCGCGCGAAACGCTCTTCAGGCGATCGAAGAAGTCGAGTACCACCTCGGCCAGCGGCATATCCACCACCATCTGCACCTGACTGCCGTGGTAGTGCAGCTCCGGCTCGCCAGCGCGCTTCTCCATGCAGAGCTGCATGACCGCGCCGATGCAGCGCTCCGGCATGAGGATGCGGGCGGTGATAATGGGCTCGCGCAGCTCCATAATCAGACCGCTGTCGGGCAGCTCTGCCGGGTTCTGCACGCTCTTCGTCGAACCATCGTGCAGAGCGCACTCATAGACCACCGAAGGCGCGGTGGTGATGAGATCAATGTTGTACTCACGCTCCAATCGCTCCTGCACGATCTCCATGTGCAGCATGCCCAGGAAGCCACAGCGGAAGCCGAAGCCGAGGGCCGTTGAACTCTCCGGCTCGTAGGACAGCGCGGAGTCGTTCAGGCGCAGCTTGGACAGCGCATCGCGCAATTCCTCGAAGTCGTCCGAGGACACCGGAAAGATGCCGGCGAAGACGCGCGGCTGAATCTCTCGGAAACCAGGTAGGCGCTTGTCGCAGGGATGACGCGCATCGGTCAGGGTATCGCCCACCGGCGCGCCGTCGATATCCTTGATACCGGCGACGACGAAACCTACCTCGCCGGTTTCCAGAGCATCCAGCTCGTTGCGCTTGGGGGTGTTGCGGCCAAGCATGCTGATCTCGTGATCACGACCGGTGGCCATCACCCGGATGCGCTGCCCCTTGGACAGGCGCCCGTTGACCACGCGCACCAGCGAAATCACGCCCAGATAGTTGTCGAACCAGGAGTCGATGATCAGCGCCTGCACCGGTGCCTCGGCACTGCCCTCGGGCGGCGGCACCTTCTCCACCAGCGACTCCAGTACCTCCGTCACGCCCTCGCCGGTCTTCGCGGAGATGCGCAGCGCATCGCGCGCCTCGATGCCGATGATGTCCTCAATCTCGGTGATGACCCGCTCGCAGTCCGCGTTGGGCAGATCCACCTTATTCAGGACCGTAATCACTTCCAGATCCTGGTCGACGGCCGTGTAGCAGTTGGCCACGGTCTGCGCCTCCACGCCCTGCGACGCGTCCACGATGAGCAACGCGCCTTCACAGGACGCCAGCGAGCGCGAGACCTCGTAGGAGAAGTCGACATGCCCCGGCGTGTCGATCAGATTGAGCTGGTATTCGATGCCATCGCGCGCCGTGAAGTGCAGCGTGATCGCCTGCGACTTGATGGTGATGCCGCGCTCGCGCTCGATCGGATTATTGTCGAGCACCTGCTCCTGCATCTCGCGCTCTTCCAGCCCGTGACAGAGCTGGATGAATCGATCAGCCAGCGTCGACTTGCCGTGATCGATATGCGCGATGATCGAGAAGTTGCGAATGCGTGTCTGCTGCATGGGATCCCACGGCACCGGGGGCGCCAAAATAGCCTGCGATTATACGCACGCGACCGCTACCGGCCGCGCCGGCGTCAGCTGTCGCGCCCCATCCGCACCGCCAGCGGCTCACAGGCCAAACGATCGAAGCACACCCGGCATACTTCCCGGTCAGATTCATCGAGAAGCACCGGTATCGTGCCCCCGAAACGCTGCCTGAGCGCGGGATCCCGGTCGACGTTCAGGCGCGGAAGCTCTATCCCCGGAAAGGCTGCGTGCCACTCGGCGTGGAACTCGTCACAGAGGTCGCAGCCCGGCCGCGTCAGCAAGCAGGGGCCATTCACTCCGGGATACGCACGGCGATGAAGAGCGGTGAGCCACCGCGCTGCACCAGAAACGGCACAGAGCGACCAGGAGTCTGACGCTCGACCAGCTCGCTCAAGCGAGAGGCGGAATCGACTTCGCTCCCGGCCACGCTCAGGATGATGTCATTACGGCGAATGCCGGCGGCAGCCGCCGGCCCCTCGCGGACCTCGACCACGCGCACGCCGCTGCCCATGACACCGGCGTCCTCGCGCTCGACATCGCTGAGCGGCTGAACACGCATACCCAGCACGCCCGCATCTACCGGCGGCTTCGGCTTGGGCGCGGCGTCGTCGCGCACAGCCGATTCCTCAAGGCGCCCCACGGTGACTTCCAGGCTGCGGCGATCGCCGTCGCGCAGCAGCTCGACCTCGGCCTCGCTGCCCGGCTTGCTCGCGCCCACCAGCGCCGGCAACGCCGCCGAGCGCGGCACCTTCTCACCATCGAAGCGGAGGATGACATCGCCCTCGCGGATGCCCGCGTCGGCGGCGGGGCCGTCCGGCAGCACGCGTGTGACCAGCGCCCCGCGCGGCCGATCGAGACCGAAGGACATCGCCAAGTCGCGCGTGACCTCCTGGATCACCACGCCCAGCCAGCCGCGCGCGACGCTGCCTTCGTCGCGGAGCTGCTCGGCGACACTGATCGCCATGTCGATCGGGATGGCGAAGGAAATGCCCTGGAAGCCGCCGGTCTGGCTGTAGATCTGCGAGTTGATGCCCACGACCTCACCATTCAGATTGAACAGTGGCCCGCCGCTGTTGCCCTGATTGATCGCCACGTCCGTCTGGATGAAGGGCACGTACTGGCCGCTCGACAGGCTGCGCCCCTTGGCAGAGACGATACCGGCGGTGACGGTCTGCTCGAAGCCGAAGGGCGAACCAATAGCCACGACCCAGTTGCCGACTTCCAGCGCTTCGCTGTTACCAATGCGCACGGGCTGAACGTTGTCGGCATCGAGCTTTAGCAGAGCCAGATCGGAACGCTCGTCCGAGCCCACAACCTCGGCTTCCAGCTCACGCCGGTCGGCCAGGCGCACGATGATCTCGTCGGCATTACGCACGACGTGATGATTGGTCAGGACATAGTCATCCCACAGCACGAAGCCGGAACCCAGCGAACGCGAGGGCCGGTCTGCCCCCTCATCGCCGAAACGGTCGCGGAACCAATCTCCGAAAGGCGATTCCTCAAGCCCGAAAGGCAGCCCTCCGGATGCCGCGTCGCCATTGCTCCGGCTGATCGTCGCGATGTTGACCACCGATGGGCCGGCGTCGCGGGCGATATCCGAAAAATCGGGCAGCCCGGAGGTCGTCGGCTCGGAGGACGAGCAGGCAGCCAGCGTCAGAGCCGCTGCCGCTGCGAGGCAAGCATTGCGTGCGCGCAAGATATCTCCCAATTTCAGTATTCGTCGTTGAGGCGCGGGCAACTGTCCGCGCCGAAGCGGTCGCGCCGGAGCACGACGGGACGGAACTGGCTGGCATCCACCGATTCGCTCTTCCAGCGGACATAGAGCAGGCCGCCAGCCAGCCCCGCCACGGCGAAGGCTGCCACCAGCAGATCGCCGGCGCCCAGGCCCAGGCGCGCGACCGCGCCCATGCCGATCATGCCGACCAGGGGCATCAGATAGACCATGACCGAGGCACGCAGCAGTGCATCGCTGCCGATGCCGACAACCACCGGATCGCCGGACTGCAGGTCCGCGATCTTCGTGGTCACCGGAATCGCATGTCGCCTGTGCCGGCCGAGGCGGCCGAGCAGGCCACCGCCACAGCCACGGCCCTCGGCGCAGCGCTTGCAGTTACCCATGTTCAGCGCCTGCACATAGACCTGGTCGGCGTCGATGCGCGTGACGATAGCGCGCTCTTCAATCATCGCCAGCTTCTCCGACAGGCTCCGGCAATGGCTCGAAGGCAGCTGCCGTGTCGCTTTGCGCCGACTCCAGGCTCAAGCGGTCGACCACCCATTGCACAGTGACCGCCGGCACCTCGCCGACTACCGTGACCTGATGGCCATCGATGACGCGGGAGGCAACGTTGAGCGCTCCCATTCGGGAACTCTGCGGCGCCATGTCGTCCAGCCGACCGTCGGCCGCATTCGCGCCATAGACCGAGATGGTGGCCAAGCCGTCGGAAAACAGGAAATGTTCCACCGGCACGCGATCGTCTGCACCCTTGCGCACCGAGTGGGAAATCTTGCGGAAGCCGGGCGGCGACTCGCGCAGCGACCAGCGCGCCGGGACACGCAACCGCGGCGATTCGTCGGCGTGGCGGATAACGCGATAGTCGTCGCTCGCCGAATCGCGCTCGAAGCGCGCATCGTCGAAATGCTCGCCGAAGGTAATGTCGGTGAACATCATCTCCTCGATGCGTTCGCCGTCGGGGTTCAACACGATCACGCGTAATGGCAGGCTGGTTTCGGCATCGAGCCAGTACTCGTAGCCGTAGCGCATGTCATCGCGCGGAGAAACACGCACGCCCTCGCACATCCGGCCGGCGATGCGCTTCTCCCCGAGATGTTCGAAGCGGTAGCGATCGGCCATGGCCGTGATGTTGTCCTGCCGCAGCGAAGGCAGCAGACTCGCTGCTTGGTGCGCGCGGCGATCAACGGTGATGATCTTCTGCTCCGGCAGGACGCAGATCACTTCCTCGTTGTTGCGGTAGATCTCGCGCGCGTCACCGGTCAACGAACTGAGTCGCTCACGCACCTCACCGTTGCGGAACTCATGCAGCACACGCAGCGTTTCCATGCGCGCATCACTGCTATAAACCACGGTTCCGGAATAGGTCTGCGTGCGGACCGCCTCGCTCATCCGGGCAATGAGCTCCGCCGGCTCCGGGCTCTCGGCCCAGCCCCACAGCGGCAGCCCGAGAAGGACGAGAAAGCCGAGCTGGCGCCGCATCATCGCGGCTGGGCGCTTGGAATGTCCGCGTTGTGCGCGGCGTAGCGCGCGTAACCGAGCGGGCCGCCGATGCCTTGGGCCGAACGATGGCTCGCGTACTCGATGAAATAGGTATTGAGGATTTCTTCGCGCACCCTGTGCGCGGGCTCGCCGGCGGCGAGCCGGGTCTGCGTCGTGGAGCTACTACTAGACTGCTCCGCAACGGCTCCGTCGTCGGCAACGCGGGCAACCACGGCACCGCCGGCTACGTCTGCGGCCGGCTGCAGTGGCGCGCCTTCCTGCATCACCGTGGGTAGCAGCAAGACAGCCAGCGCAATGCTCGCAGCGGCCGCCAGTCCGGTAGCGGGTAGCGCCCAGCGGCGGCGCATTCGGCGTTGCTCGCGCGCCGCACCGAGGCTGGACACGCGGGGCCGAAGCGGCTCGGCATCGATGGCGGCACGTACGCCGCCGAGAATGCTGCCGGGGCTACTGCCCTGGCCGCGCATGCCCGCGCCGATAGCGCTCCAGCGAGCCGCAGTACCGGCGGCCCCAGGCTCCCGGTCGAGAGCCTCAATCAGGGTGTCGATTTCGTCAGGCGCCAGCTCGCCGTCGAGTAGTGCCGAGAAAAGCTCGTCGTTCTGCTGCATGCCGCCTAAATCCTCGCTGAACACGCGAATACGCATGATGATGTCAGATATACCACGCTGCCGCGATAAAGTTCCGTCGCCCCGGCCATTCAGCCGCTGCGCTGGGATGGCTTGTCGATGAGCGGTGCCAGCACCTCGTCTACCACGGCGCGCGCCCGGAAGATTCGCGAGCGCACGGTACCGATGGGGCAATCCATGGCCTCGGCGATCTCCTCGTAGGACAGGCCCTCCAGCTCGCGCAGGGTGATGGCCTGCTTGAGATCCGGTGGCAATTCGTCGATGGCGTTGATGACCGCCTGCTGGATCTCGCCGGTGAGCAGCTGAGCCTCGGGGGTGTCGATGTCGCTCATCTGCTCGGTATGACCGTAGAGCTCGGCATCCTGAGCGTCGATGTCCTGGGCCTGCGGGCGGCGCTTGCGCGAAACGAGCTGATTCTTCGCCGTGTTGATGGCGATGCGGTAGAGCCAGGTGTAGAAGGCCGAGTCGCCCTTGAACTTGGGCAGCGCCCGGTAAGCCTTGATGAAGGCCTCCTGTGCAACGTCGGGGGCATCACCCTCGCCCACGAAGCGCGAGACGAGCTGCACCACCTTCGCCTGGTGGCGCATGACGAGCAGATCGAAGGCGCGCGGTTGCCCGTCCTGCGCGCGTCGCACCAGCTCTTCGTCTAGTAGTTCTTCGGTCATTTAGGCGCGGTTCACGGTGCGCGCGACCCGCGCATCAACGTGTTACAGGACATGTCAGACTGCACGACCAAAAACCCCGGTATCGTGCCGGCGGAGTGTAGCAAGTCGCAGGCCGGCGCCCGACCCGGCCGCCCATGGGGATATCTCGATCGTGCAGAAAGCTGAAGTGCTCATCCTGGGCAGCGGCGCGGCAGGACTGGCCTGCGCGCTCCGTCTCGCGGAACAAGGGGTACGCAGCACCGTAGTCTCCAAGACCGAGCTGTGTTCCGGCGCCACGCTCTGGGCACAGGGTGGCATATCGGCCGTGCTGGACGCGGCGGACTCGCTGGAGTCGCATGTCGCCGACACCGTCCAGGCCGGCGGCGGGCTTTGCGACCCGGAGCTGGTGCGCCGAGTAGTCGCGCGCGGTCCCGCCTGCATCGAGTGGCTGGTCGAACGCGGGGTGGTCTTCACTCCCGACGAAACCGGAGGCGACGGCCGACTGCACCTGACGCGCGAAGGCGGGCATTCCTTCCGCCGCATCGTGCACGCCGCCGACGCCACCGGCGCTGCCGTGGCCACGACACTGGCCGATCTCGTGCTGGCGGAACCGCTGATCACGGTCCGCGAGAATGCCTTCGCCGTGGACCTCATCCGCGACGCGCACGGCAAGCGCGTCGTCGGCGCCTACTTGATGGATGCGCACAGCCACGAGGTGGTGGCCGAGCCCGCAGCAGCGGTGGTGCTGGCTACCGGTGGCGCCAACATGGTTTACCTCTACTCCAGCAACCCCAGCGGCGCCAGCGGCGACGGCATCGCCATGGCCTGGCGCGCGGGCTGCCGGGTGGCGAACATGGAATTCATGCAGTTCCACCCGACCTGCCTCTTCCACCCTACCGCGCGCTCGCTGCTGATCAGCGAGGCACTGCGCGGCGAAGGCGCCGTGCTCCAGCTTCCCGATGGCACGCGCTTCATGCCGCGCTTCGATGAGCGCGCGGAACTGGCGCCACGCGACATCGTGGCGCGGGCCATCGATCACGAAATGAAGCGCCTGGGTGCGGACCATCTCTGGCTGGATATTTCGCACCGTGACGCCGATTTCATCCGCAGCCACTTCCCCTCCATTCATGCGCGCTGCGCCGAGCTGGGCATCGACATCACGCGCGAACCCATCCCCATCGTGCCGGCAGCGCACTACACCTGCGGCGGCGTGCTCAGCGACGCCGCCGGACGCACCGACCTCGCCGGCCTCTATGCCATTGGCGAGGTCGCCTGCACCGGCCTGCACGGCGCCAACCGCATGGCCTCCAACTCTTTGCTCGAATGCCTGGTCATGGCCGAGGGCGCGGCAACAGACATCACAGAACGGCGACCGGCGCCCGACGGAGCTTCGCTGGCGCCGTGGGACGCATCGCGCGTCACCGATTCCGACGAGGACGTCGTCATCTCGCACAACTGGCAGGAGCTGCGCCGCTTCATGTGGGACTACGTCGGTATCGTGCGCACCGACAAGCGGCTGAGTCGGGCCGCGCACCGCGTTGCGCTGCTACAGAGCGAGATCGAGGAGTTCTACGGCAACTTCCACATCAGCCCGGATCTCATCGAGCTGCGCAACCTGGTGACGGTCTCGGACCTGATCGTGCGCTCGGCGCGAGTCCGGGACGAGAGTCGCGGCCTGCATTACACCCTCGATCACCCGGCACCGCATCCCGATGCGCGCTGGAGCCTGCTCGCCCCCGGCGAAGAGACACCGAAACTGCTGCCAATCGCCGAGAGCAGGCTCGCCAGCTAGTCGCAGCGCGGCTTTGACGCGTCGCCGGGCCCCATGCTGCCGTCGACCTCGGGCCAGCGCTGCGGCACCATGCGCAGCGCGCTGCGCTCGTACCCCATGCCCGCTATTCGCTGCAGCGCCGCCTCCAGCGCCTGCGGGGGCATGGCTGCTTCGCGGTGCATCAACCACACGTAGTCGCGCGCGCTGCGCGCGATGATCGTGGTCTGGTAATCCTCGCCCAGCCAGGCGACGATGTACTCGGCGCGGAAGGGCCAGAGGAACTGCATGCCCCACTCAGCGTAACCGCTTCCGGCATCCGGAAAGCCGGTGGGGCGCAGGATCTCGCGCTGGCCGTCGAAGCCGCGCTCGCGGAAGCGAAAAACCGTAGCGACGCGTCCATCGGGGCACAAGCCATAACGCTCCACGGCGTTGAAGGCGTCGCGCTCGGGTGCCGTCGGGGCATGAGCGATGACGTACCAGTCGCCCATGAAGCGATCGATATCCACTGCCTCGGCACGCGGCAACGGCGGCACGCCCTTGGGCGCCGAGGCGCAGGCCGCCAGCAGCGCTGTCGCGACGATCAGCAGTGCGCGCCTCATTGCGCTCGCTCGCCGTCGTGGGCTTCGGTAGCGAGACGCATGCGCAGCCGGTGCAGTGGCTCCGGCTCGGCTTCGTCGCCGAGCAGCACACGCGCCACGCGACCGCCACCGGTACGGAAGCGCAGAACCGGTACCGGTCCGCGCACGACGCTCATCGGCAACAGTTCGGCCGGCTGCAGCTCGCCGTCGGAAAAGGCCAGCTGCCAGCTGCCGTCCTCACGCCAGAGCAGGCGGCTCGGCGAACGGCTGCCGAAGCCCAGCGCCGGATGCCGGCGCGCGTACAGCCAGGAGGCAGCCACGCCCAGCGCCGCCAGCGCCATACCCACGCCGTCCGGCATGGCCAGCATGAGCAGGATCAGCGCGCCGGCGTGCAACAGGCTGAGCGCAGCAACGCCGCGCACGCTGTGGCCGAGAGCGACGTCAACGGTAGGCACGGAGCGCATCAATCAGCTCGCTCATGGCCCCTTCCGGTGCCGGGGCGTAGCCCATCAGCCACGACCAGATATCCGGGTCCTCTCGCAGCAGCAGCTCGTCGAAGGCCGCGCGATGGACCTCGGAGGCCGAAAGATAGTTGGCCTCGGCCCAGCGCGTCAGCACCAGGTCGAGCTCCTTCATGCCCCGGCGCATACGCCAGTGCAGATGCTTGGGAAGGGCGGTCTCACTCATGGGTGGCAGTATATCGGCCGCGCTCGGCGCGCTGCCCGCCCGAGGCCTCAATCGTCGAAGCGGATCACCTGCCGCACGGCCTCGGCACGCGCCAATCGGTCGAAGGCTGCGTTGATACCGTCCAGAGCGAGCTCGTGCGTGAGCAGCTTATCCACCGGCAGCCGGCCGGCACGGTAAAGCGAGAGAAAACGCGGCACGTCGCGCGAGACCACCGCCGAGCCCATGTAGCTGCCACGCAGTGTGCGTTCCTCGGCAACCAGGCTCACCGCCGGAATGCTGAGCATGCGCTCGGGATGCGGCAGGCCCACCGTCACGGTCTGACCGCCGCGCACGGTAGCGAAATAGGCCTGCTCAAGCACCTTCTCACTGCCCACCGTCTCGACGGCGTGCGCGGCACCGCCGCCGGTATGCGCGCGCACTGCCTCGACGGCATCCTCTGCGGTGGGGTCGACCACATGCGTCGCGCCCAGCGACAGCGCCAATTCGCGCTTGGCGGCGACCGGATCAACCGCCACCACCGGCCAGGCACCGGCAGCGATCGCGCCGAGCAACGCGGCGAGCCCGACGCCCCCCATGCCGAAGACCGCGACCGACTCGCCGGGACGAACAGCGGCGGTGTTGACCGCGGCACCGACGCCGGTCATGACCGCGCAACCGAAGAGCGCGGCAATCTCCACGGGTAGATCGGGGTCGATGCGCACAGCCGAGCGCGTGGAAACCACTGTGCGCTCGGCAAAGGCCGAGACGCCGAGGTGGTGGTGGCACTCCGCGCCGTCACTATCGCGCCAGCGGCGGGCGCCGGAGAGCAGCGTCCCGGCGCTATTGGCGGCCGCGCCGGGAACGCAGAGAACAGGCCGCCCTTCGGCGCAGTAGGAACATGTACCGCAGGCCGGCACGAAGGAAAAGACCACGCGGTCGCCCGGTGCGAAGTCGGCGACATCCGGGCCGACGGCCTCGACGTCACCGGCAGCCTCGTGCCCCAGCACCATCGGCATCGGCCGGGGCCGCGAACCGTTGACCACCGACAAATCCGAGTGGCAGATACCGGCGGCGCGCACACGGACCTGAATCTCCCCCGGGCCCGGCGGCGCCAGTTCCAGGGTCTCGATCTTCAGGGGCCGGGTTTCGGCATAGGGCTGCGCAGCCCCCATCTCGCGCAGCACGGCGCCACGAGTGATGGTCGTCATCGCGTTTCCTCGCTGCCGTGCGAAATCTGTATCGCGGACAGCGCTGCACGCAGTGCCTCGGGCATGGTCACCGGCCGGCGGCTGGAGCGGTCGACGAAGACGTGCACGAAACGACCGGTGGCCGCCGCCGTTTCCTTGCCTTCGGCGAAGAGGCCGATACCGTAGTGCACACTGCTGTTGCCGAGCTTGGTGACACGCAGACCGGCAGTCACCGTTTCCGGAAAGGCAAGCGAGGCCATGAAGGCACATTCCGAGGCCACGCAGAGGCCGATGATCTCGCCGCGATGAATGTCGAGCCCGCCCTCGGCGATCAGGTAACGATTAATTACCGTATCGAAGAAGCTGTAGTACTCGACATTGTTGACGTGACCATAGACATCGTTGTCCTTCCATCGGGTGGGAATGGACAAGCGATGAGGGTACTCGACCAGCAGCTCGCCTCCGGACACCTGTGCGTCTCCTCCTGGATATCTCAGGGCATCCTAGCGGAGACCGTTGCACGGCGCCGTCAACGCCGTATTAAAAAATGCCGGCTCGCGAACGGGCCGGCATCCGGACTTGGAGACGATCCGAGCGACGCGCGCTCAGGTGCGGCGCTCGACCAGCATCTTCTTGGTCTCGGCGATGGCCTTGGCCGGGTTGAGGCCCTTCGGACAGGTCTTCGCACAGTTCATGATGGTGTGGCAGCGATAGAGCTTGAAGGGATCCTCCAGCGCATCCAGCCGCTCGCCGGTGGCTTCGTCTCGGGAGTCGGCCAGCCAGCGGTAGGCCTGCAGCAGCACGGCAGGTCCGAGATAGCGGTCGCCGTTCCACCAGTAGCTCGGGCAGGACGTCGAGCAACAGGCGCAGAGGATGCATTCGTAGAGACCGTCGAGCTCGGCGCGATCCTCGGGGGTCTGCAGACGCTCGCGCGTCGGCGCCGGCGTGTCGGTCTTCAGCCAGGGCTCGATGGATTCGTACTGGGCGTAGAAGTGCGTCAGGTCCGGCACGAGGTCCTTGACCACCGGCATGTGCGGCAGCGGATAGATGCTGACCTCGCCGGCGACCTCGTCGTGGCCCTTGAGACAGGCCAGCGTGTTGGTGCCGTCGATGTTCATCGCGCAGCTGCCGCAGATGCCCTCGCGGCAGGAGCGGCGGAAGGTCAGCGTGGGGTCGATCTCGTTCTTGATCTTGATCAGCGCGTCCAGAACCATCGGACCGCAGCTGTCCATGTCCACCTCGTAGGTGTCCACACTCGGATTGCCGCCGCCGTCGGGATCATAGCGATAGATCTTGAAGGCGCGCTTGTTGGCGGCCTTCGAGGGGAAAAACTTGCCGGGCTGCGGGCGCGAGCCCTTGGGAAGCTTGAATTCGGCCATCTGCTTCTCCTGATCAGTAGACGCGCTTCTGGGGCGCGATGACGTCGATCTCGTCGTCGATGGTGTACATGTGTACCGAGCGATACTCGATGCGCGCCTCGGTGTCGCTCTCGCGCCAGCAGAGGCTGTGCTTCATCCACTCGTTGTCGTCGCGGTCCGGGAAGTCCTCGCGCGCATGCGCGCCGCGCGACTCCTTGCGGTTCTGCGCGCTGGAAAGCGTTGTCAGCGCACAGCCCATCAGATTGTCCAGTTCCAGCGTCTCGACGAGATCGGAGTTCCAGATCAGCGAGCGGTCCGACACGGCGATGTCGTTGAAGCTCGAAGCCGTCTTGCGCAGCTTGTCCATGCCCTCGTCCAGCGACTCGCCGGTGCGGAAGACCGCGGCGTGGTCCTGCATGACCTTCTGCATCTCGGCGCGCACTTCGGCCGTGCCCCGGCTGCCGTCGGCGTTGCGCAGACGGTCGAAGCGGTCGAGGATCTTCTCCTCGCAGGCGCCGGATATGGGCTTGTGCGCCTGGTTCGGCTTCATGGTCTCGGCACAGCGCTGCGCCACCGAGCGGCCGAAGACAACCAGATCCAGCAGCGAGTTCGAGCCCAGGCGATTGGCGCCGTGGACCGAGACGCAGGCCGCCTCGCCCGCCGCCATCAGGCCCTCGACGACCTTGTTCTCGTCGCCGCCCTCTGAGGTAACGACCTCGCCCGTGTAGAGCGTCGGGATACCACCCATGTTGTAGTGCACCGTCGGCAGCACTGGGATGGGCGCCTTGGTGGCGTCGACACCGGCGAATATCTGTGCGGTCTCGGTAATGCCGGGCAGGCGCTCGTGCAACACTTCCGGGCCGAGATGCTCCAGGTGCAGGAAGATGTGGTCCTTGTTCGGGCCGACGCCGCGGCCTTCGCGGATCTCGATGGTCATCGACCGGGAGACAACATCGCGCGATGCGAGATCCTTGCGGCTGGGCGCGTAGCGCTCCATGAAGCGTTCGCCTTCCGAATTCGTCAGGTACCCGCCCTCGCCGCGCGCGCCCTCCGTGATGAGGCAACCGGCACCGTAGATGCCGGTGGGATGGAACTGCACGAACTCCATGTCCTGCATGGGCAGGCCCGCGCGCAGCACCATGCCGTTGCCGTCGCCCGTGCAGGTGTGCGCCGAAGTCGCCGAGAAGTAGGCGCGGCCGTAGCCGCCCGTCGCCAGAATGACGCGGTGCGCGCGGAAGCGGTGCAGCGTGCCGTTGGCCAGGTCCCAGGCGATGACGCCGCGACAGACACCATCCTCGTCCATGATCAGATCGAGCGCGAAGAACTCGACGTAGAACTGAGCGCGACACTTGAGGGACTGCTGATACATCGCGTGCAGCATGGCGTGACCGGTACGGTCGGCCGCCGCACATGTGCGCTGGGCGGTGCCCTCACCGTAGTGCGTGGTCATGCCGCCGAAGGGCCGCTGATAGATCTTGCCTTCCTCGGTGCGCGAGAAGGGCACGCCCCAGTGCTCCAGCTCGACCACGGCCGGGATCGCCTCGCGGCACATGTACTGCACGGCGTCCTGATCGCCCAGCCAGTCCGACCCCTTGATGGTGTCGTACATGTGCCAGCGCCAGTCGTCGTCGCCCATGTTGGACAGCGCCGCCGAGATCCCGCCCTGCGCCGCCACCGTGTGGCTGCGCGTAGGGAAGACCTTGGTGATGTTGGCGGTCTTGAAGCCGGCCTCGGCCAGCCCGACAGTGGCCCGCAGGCCAGCGCCGCCGGCTCCGACAACGACCACGTCGTATTCGTGATGGATCAGCTCGTAGGCAGCCATGCGAAAAAGCTCCTGGAGTGTCGGCGCTTAGGCGCCGAGGGAAATCTTGAGAATGGCGACGATGCCAAGCACCGCGGCGACGATGAGCACGAAGCGTGTAGCGATCAGCGCCGCCATCTTCTTGCCCTCGGAAGCTACGTAGTCCTCGATGACGACCTGTGTGCCGAGCAGCGCGTGGTGGAAGAGCGTGGCGATCAGCACCAGCAGCAACGCCGTGTTCAGCGGGCTGGCCACCCAGCCGCGGACGGCGACATAGTCGCTGCCGGCCAGCGCAGCGAGGCTGAAGAGCAGCCAGAGCATGAGCGGCGCCATGGCGACCGCCGAGATGCGCTGGATGAACCAGTGGTGGGTGCCTTCCTTGGCGGCACCGAGGCCGCGCGCCTCGGAGAGCGGGGAACGAAGACTCATGTTGTCAGCTCCTAGACTTGATGCGGCGTCAGAGCAGCACGACCAGCCAGACGATGGCGGTCAGCAGCAGCGATCCGGCAATCACGGCGTAGCCGGTGCGGTAGACAGTGGACAATTCGAAGCCGCGCCCGGTGTCCCAGAACAGGTGCCGGATGCCGTTGCAGAGGTGATAGCTCAGCGTCCAGCTCCAGCCGAAGAGCAGGATCAGGCCGTACCAGGCACCGGCGTGCCCCATGAAGGTGGCGTACGCCTGCGGACCAGCGGCAATCGCCAGCAGCCAGCCGACGAGGCCGAGGGAGCCAACAACATTGATCACACCGGTGATGCGGTGAGTGATCGACATCATCGACGTCAGCTGCGGGCGGTAATAAGGCCCGATCATGAAGGGCGACAACGGCCGCTGTGGAGTATTAGCGCTCATGGTGCCTCTCGATCCCTTGTTCTCGATGTTCAACGCCGCCGCTCAGAAGTCGATGCAGCGCCCCTTCTTTTCCCAGTCGCCGTAGCGCGTCGGCTCGGGGCCCTTGCGCCCACCCAGCTCCCGGGGGCGCGCATTATCGCCGCTTTCGGCTTTCGGAGTCGTTGGCGTATCCGAAGCGGCCGCTTCTGCCTCGGCTTCGGGATGGTTTTCGGTCTTGTCGTGGTGTTCGCTCATGGCATCCTGATGATGATGCAGTTCCTGCACTGCAGCAATTCGTGTAGAGAATCCTATTGAATATCCCAGCGCTAACAAGCCCCCCGCCCCATCGCGCGCTGCTGCGCGTGGAAGGCGAAGACGCCCAGAGCTTTCTCCAGGGCCAGCTCAGCAACGACATGCGCAAGCTCGCGCCCGAGCGCGCCGCGCTGAGCAGCCTGAACTCACCCAAAGGCCGCGTTCTCGCCACGCTGATCGTTTTCCCCACGCAGAGCGGCTACGGCCTGTTGATCGCGCCCGATATTGTGGAGGCTATGCAGCGACGCCTGCAGATGTTCGTTCTCCGCTCGAAGGTACAGCTGATTCCATCCGAAGAAGCCGTGCGGGGGTATGTGGGCGATGCGCCCCCCGGGGTGGAATGGCAGATCCAGCAGGGCTCCGACGACCTGCGTATCCGCGCGCCCGGCACACCAACGCGCAGCTGGCTGGTCGGTGGCGGGAGCGATGCGCCGGCCGACGAGAGCGCCTTTGCCGCCGCCGACATCGCCAGCGGGCTCCCCTGCGTCGGCGCCGCCCAGAGCGACGCGCACATCGCCCAGCATCTGGGCCTGCAGCATTTCGGCGCGCTGTCCTTCGACAAGGGCTGCTTCACCGGCCAGGAGGTCATCGCGCGCATGCATTATCGCGGCGGCATCAAACGCATGCCGCTGCGGCTGACCGGCAGCGGCGCCCCACCCGAGCCCGGCCTGACGCTGCGCAGCGGCGACGGCAACGCACTGGCCGAAGTAGTCAACAGCGTCGCCACGAGCGACGGCTGCGAGATGCTCGTCGTCTGGCGCGGGCTGGAGGCGCCGGAGGTCGTGGAATGTGATCAGGGGCGGTTTGAGGTTCGGGCCTTTGAGGCACGGGACAAGGAGGCTTCGCCGAGTTAGGGTTCGGGGTGGGAGCCACGCAATCTGCGCGCAGACGGTTGAATACCCCGCCGCGCAGTGGTTCCGCGCCCTTATAGCACTGAGCTGCCGAACTGACGTTTGAGCGAGGCGCGGCTTACTTTTTCTATTGCGCGATAGAAAAGTAAGCAAAAGACCGCGCCCCGACACCAGCGCCGGGCGTGCTCGGGGGCGAGCAGCGACCGAAGTGCCAGTGGCACTTCGCAGCGCTGGGAGCGCCCGGACAGGGATTTCCGGGCCGGGGGTTGTTGGGGCACCAAGGCCGCGCCATGGATGGCGGGCAGCACGTGGTGGAACTCCGAGGAATAACTGCCGCAGTCACTAGATTCGGTCTTCCGGACCTCATCAAGTGACCCTGGCTGGGCCTTCCCTGGCCCAGCCGTGATGCGCGCTGCGACTTGCCACCGGCAAGTCGGTCGCGCATCACCCCGGCACTCCGGCGCTGGTGTAGGGGCAACCTGGACGGCTCGTCGCTTCGCGACATCGCTGCAGAAGGCAGAAGCGCTTCTGCGCGATGCCGCGAAGCGGCGAGCCAGAACGATCCGTGCCCTTTGAGGGTGGCCGGCTCGGATGGCGCGCGCAGTGGGTCGCGAGGCATGGATGCCGAGCGAGGGCGACCAGGCCAGGGATGGCCTGGTCGCCCGTGCCCCGAGCACGCCATCCGAGACGGGAACCTGTCGCGGCGTAGCCGCGGCAGGCCACCCGGTGGGCACCATGGCTTTGGGTACTTTGGCCAAAACCAAAGTACCCCGCGCCGGTCGCGCGGCAACATTCGTTGGCGCCGTTGCTATGAAGCGCGGAACCCGCGAGCAAGACGGGGCCAATAAGAACCGTGGTGCCCTGAAGCGACAATCCGCAAGTCAGAGCACAGACTGCTTACAGCTACCGGGAGCTAAGGAATGTCTGATCAAAGTCGGATGAGTGACCGCGAAGACATTGCAGGCTGCACACCGGGTGAAATGAAGGCTGTTTCGGGGGGCTTCAGCCTCTGCAGAAGCCCGATTTCGTTGTCATTGGACGCACCTATCCTGCCGCCAGCAGCTGTCTTCGGGCCGCCACGAGGTTGGCCATGGCAAACAGGCTGTGCAGGTGCGCGGTGTTCTTGGTCAGGCCGCGATAGCGGACCTTGGTGTAGCCGAACTGGCATTTGACAATCCGAAACGGATGCTCGACCCGGGCTCTCAGAGACGCCAGACGTCGGTTGGCGGCGCGCTGCCATTCCAGCAGCGCCTTGCCGGCACTGCGCACGTAAGGCGTGACGATGCGCGGTCCACTATCGGGCGCCGGGGCATCCAGGCTGCGGCCCGTGCGTCGATAGCCGGCATCGCCCAGCACGATGCGTTCTTCGCCGTGCAGCAGGGCTTCGGTCTGGGTGATGTCGGCGACTTTGGCCGTTGTGCCGATAACGGTGTGCACGAGGCCACTGTGGGCATCGGCGCCGATATGCGCCTTGCAGCCGAAGTACCACTGGTTGCCCTTGCGCGTCTGACTCATGTCGGGATCCCGCGTACCGCTCTGGTTCTTCGTCGAGCTGGGCGCGTGGATCAGCGTGGCGTCCACCAGCGTGCCTTCGCGCAGCATCAGGCCCCGCTCGCGCAGGTGGGCATTGACCTCGGCAAAGATCTGCTCGGCCAGCCCGTGCCGCTCCAACAGCCGCCGGAACTGCAGGATCGTGCTCTCGTCAGGCACCGCCTCATCCGTCAGCGTGATGCCGGCAAAGCGGCGCATGGCATCGGAGTCGTAAAGCGCCTCTTCGGCGCCTGGATCCGACAGCCCGTAGAACTGCTGCAGGCAGTAGATGCGCAGCTTGGTGGCCAGCGACAGCGGCCGGCGCCCCGGCTTGCCCGCCTTGGGCTTCGGGTAGTGCGGCGCAATCAACGCCTCCAGGCGCGACCACGGAATAACCGCATCCATCTCCGCCAGAAACTTCTCGCGGCGCGTCACCTTCTTCTTGTGCGCCTGCTCAAGATCCGCGAACGTCCGCTGCTTCATCGACTGGCTCACCATCGTCTCCGTGCCCCGGCATCATCCCAGATCGGGGCGATTGATCAGAGTTTCCCTAAGGTCGCTACTGCTCCGGCCGCATCTGCGGAAACAACAACACATCCCGAATCGAAGCCGAATCGGTCAAAAACATCGCCAAACGGTCGATTCCCACCCCGGCGCCCGCGGTCGGCGGCATGCCGTACTCCAGCGCCCGGATGTAGTCGGCGTCGAAGTGCATGGCCTCGTCGTCGCCAGCGTCCCGCGCAGCGACCTGAGCGCGGAAACGCTCGGCCTGATCATCGGGGTCGTTGAGCTCGGAGAAGCCGTTGGCGACCTCGCGGCCGGCGAGAAAGAACTCGAAGCGGTCGGTGACCTCGGGATTGTCGTTGTTCCGGCGCGCCAGCGGCGAAACCTCGGCCGGATACTCGGTAATGAAGATCGGCCCTTCGAGACGGGATTCGACGGTCTTTTCGAAAAGCTCGGTGAGCAGCTTGCCCTTGCCGTACTCGGGCTTGACCTCGCCACCAGCCGCGCGCGCGGCTTCGGCCAGACGCTCGCGATCGTCGAGCACGCTTGGATCCAGTTCCGGATTGTGACGCAGCACGGCCTCGCGCATGCTCAGCCGCTGGAAGGGCTCGGACAGGTCGTAGTCCGCCCCCTGATAGCTGACCGTGGTGTCACCGGTTACGGCCAGCGCAGCGTCGCGCACCAGATGCTCGATGCGCGTCATCAGATCGCTGTAGTCGCTGTGCGCCTGGTAGAACTCGAGCATCGTGAACTCGGGGTTGTGCCGCGTCGACAGCCCCTCGTTGCGGAAATTGCGATTCAGCTCGTAGACACGCTCGAAGCCGCCGACGATCAGCCGCTTGAGGTACAGCTCTGGAGCAATGCGCAGATACATGTCGCGGCCCAGCGCGTGGTAGTGCGTCACGAAGGGCTTGGCAGCCGCTCCGCCGGCGATGGGCTGCAACATGGGCGTCTCGACCTCCACGAAGCCGAGAGCGTCAAAGAAGTCGCGCACGAAGCGCAAAAGCCGCGTGCGGCGACGGAAGGTCTCGCGCGCCTGCTCGTTGACGATGAGATCAACGTACCGCTGCCGATAGCGCTGCTCGACGTCGGTGAGCCCGGCCCATTTCTCGGGCAGCGGACGCAGCGACTTCGTCAGCAACCGCACCGATTCGGCCCGCAGGCTGAGTTCGCCGGCACGCGTGCGGAAGACCACCCCGGAAACGCCGACGATGTCGCCGATATCCCAGCCCTTGCAGATCTTGTAGACATCCTCGCCAAGGCCGTCGCGCTGCAGGAAGAGCTGGATGCGGCCGTCGCTGTCCTGGATGGTCATGAAGCTGGCCTTGCCCATCACCCGCTTGGCGACGATGCGGCCGGCGACGGCATGGCGGCGCTCCCGGGCCTCGAGCGTCTCGCCGTCCAGCTCGCCATAAAGGCCGTGCAGACAGTCGGCACTGGCGTCCGGCCGGAAATCATTCGGGTAGGCATTGCCGGCTTCGCGCAGGGCGGCCAGCTTCTCGCGGCGCTGGGCAACGACGAAATTTTCGTCGCGATCGGGTGTGTCGCTCACTTTAGAGTCCCTGCTTGAGGCTGGCTTCGATGAAGGGGTCGAGATGACCGTTGAGCACCTTTTGGGTATCGCTGATCTCGACCCCGGTGCGCAGATCCTTGATGCGCGACTGGTCCAACACATAGGAGCGGATCTGACTGCCCCAACCGATATCGCTCTTGCTGTCCTCGACAGCCTGTTTTTCGGCGTTACGCTTGGCCATCTCCAGTTCGTAGAGCTTGGCGCGCAGCATGTTCATGGCCTGGTCGCGGTTCTTGTGCTGACTACGCTCGTTCTGGCAGGCGACGACCACGCCGGTGGGCAGATGCGTCAGACGCACCGCCGAGTCGGTCTTGTTGACGTGCTGACCACCCGCGCCGGCCGAACGATAGGTATCAACGCGCAGATCAGCCGGGTTGACCTCGATCTCGAAGCTATCGTCGACCTCGGGCGAGACAAAGACCGCCGCGAAGGAGGTATGCCGGCGCGCGCCGGAATCGAAGGGTGACTTTCGCACCAGGCGATGCACGCCGGTCTCGGTGCGTAGCCAGCCGAAGGCATAGTCGCCGCGCACCATGACGGTGGCGGACTTGATGCCGGCCACATCGCCCGCCGAGCATTCCAGCAGCTCGTGCTCGAAGCCATGCTCGTCGCACCAGCGCAGATACATTCGCAACAGCATCTCCGCCCAGTCCTGCGCTTCGGTGCCACCGGAGCCGGACTGGATGTCGACATAGGCGTTGTTGGCGTCCATGTCACCGGAGAACATGCGCCGGAACTCCAGCTTTTCGGCAGCAACGCGGTGGCGGCGGCAGTCCGCGGCGATCTCCGCGATGGTGGCTGCATCGTCTTCGGCCGCGGCCATCTCGAGCAGCTCGCGCGCGTCCTGCAAGCCCTTGTCCGCGTCCTCGATGGGCGCGACGGTCTCAACCAGCCGCGCACGCTCGCGTCCCAGGGCCTGTGCCTGTTCGGGCTGGTTCCAGATCTCGGGATTCTCGAGCTCGCCGTCTATCTCAGCGATGCGGTCGCGCTTTTCCGCGCAGTCAAAGATAGCCCCGCAGCGCGTCGAAACGCTGCTGCAGGGCCGTAATCTCCTCGTCAAGCTGCTGGACTTCGCTCATCCTCGGACTCGGGCGCGCGTCATGGGCCGCGCAGTGTACGCAAGCACGATCCCTGGCGCAGCCTCGTGCGGCGATCAGGACGACACAAGAATCACGGGCGCTGATATAGTTTCGCCAACGCGTTGTCGCTTGGCGCGCGCGGTCAAAACACAGGGGAGAGTTCATGTTGAAACGAATCAGCACGGCGCTTATCGCGTTTGCCGGCTTGGGGCTGGCAACATCCGCCGCAGCCCAGATCGAAGACAAGCGCTTCTATATCGCGCCCAGTTTTTCCTATTCCATCGCTGACGGCGACCGGCTCACCGATAACGGCCTCGGTGGCCAGATCGGTATCGGCAAGCCGCTGACGAGCAATCTGTCGGCCGAGATCACCGGATTCTTCAGCAGCTACGACGGCGAGTTCTCGGATAACTCCGGGGAATTCAAGGGCATCGGCCTTGCCATGAACATCTTTCCTGTGGCGGATCGCCCGGACTACTACCTGCGTACCGCTCTGCACTACGGCGAGACCAGCGACGCTCCCTGCCAGCCACAGACAGGTTTCTCGACCTGCAAGAACGCCTACGACAGCATCGTCTTCGACTTCGGCGTAGGCGCGCTGATCCGCCCGGCATTCCTGGAGGTTCTGGGCGAGGGCACCGCCTTCCGCGCCGAGGCTGTCTACCGCATGGACTCGCACGAGGAGGACTCGGCGGGCCGCGGCGGCAACGATGCCTTCTACGACGGCGTCTTCACCGTCGGCCTGCAGATCCCGATCGGCTCGGTCTACGAAGAGCCCAAGGAAGACGAGTCGGCCAAGGTAGTGGACGCCGAGCGGCCGGAATGCCCGGATTACGACGGCACGATTCCGCAGGATGTCGCCGTCGACTCCGACGGCTGCCCCTTCGACGACGACAACGACGCCGTTCCGAACTTCGAGGACGAGTGCCCCGGTACGCCGGCAGGAACGCCGGTGGACGAGGTCGGTTGCGCGCTGCCGCTCTCCGAATGCCGCCCACCCTTCCCGGGCGAATCGGTGGATGCACGCGGCTGCGCTCCGGGAGATACGGTTGTCCTGCGCGGTGTCACCTTCGACTTCGATAGCAGCCGGATTACGCCGAATGCGCGCGTGATCCTCGACCAGGTAGCCGACACGCTGCTGAGCGCCGAAGGCCTCACGGTTGAGATCGGTGGCCACACCGACAGCCAAGGCCCCTCCGCCTACAACCAACGGTTGTCGCAACAACGCGCCGAGGCCGTGGTCGACTTCCTCACGGAGCGCGGCGTCTCCGCCGAGCAGCTCGAAGCGCGCGGCTACGGTGAGGAAGAGCCGATGGCCACCAACGACACCGAAGAGGGGCGCGAGCTCAATCGTCGGGTTGAGTTGCGCATTCTCGACATCGACGACAACGTCTAACTCGCACTTCTACGAAGCGCTACATAGGCCCCGCTTCGGCGGGGCCTTTTTCGTTGCGCAGCCACACTTGCCGCCGGCCCCTTCCCGCGCCATGCTGGGGGCATGCAGGCGAGCCCACCGAAAGACAGCCTCAGCGCGCAGCTCAGCGCCTTACTGGCTGAGTGCGAGACCGCGCGCAGCGTCTTTATGGAAGGCGATCCCAGCGCATCACAGCCGGCATGGCTTCCGGAAGGCGTCCTGCGCGACAGCGAGGTGGGCGCCATCGCAAAGCGTCTGGAACCACCGCGTGCCGCCCTGGCGATACTCAGCGCGGACTGGCTGCAGGCCGCTGCCAAGGCGAGGCGCCTGGAACGCGATCTGGCCTCGCTGCGCGACCTCTACGCCGAGGGCATCGTCGCCATCGCAGACACGGAGTGCCCGCTGGCCCCATCCCAGTGGCGCGCACTGGGCTTCCGGCCCTGGTGGCACGATGCCGACAGCGGCATCACCTTGCAGGGTTTCAACCTCTACGACTACAAGCAGCGGCCGGACTGGCTAAACGCCAAGTACTGGGCCAACCCGGAGCTGTGGGACGTCTACCGCTGGTGAGCGACAGGACAGGCGCCAGGGGAAGCGATCACGGAGCGCGTGCGGGTTCCTAGGGTCGGATTCCGTACCACCCGGATAGGTCGGGCTTCAGCCCCCCGAGAGACAAGCTCGCTTACAGAGACTAGCCACTGGTGGCGCTGCTGATTCTGAAAGGATCGGTGTCAATCATCCGCAGAATCTTCGCTTCGTCGTGTTCCTCCGCGGCCTCAGCCCTTGCGCTTGAAGACGCTGGTGACCTTGATGAGGCCGTTGATGCCGCTGACAACCGCATCCGGCACGACGATCGGCCGGTCAAACATCGAGCCCATCATCTTCTTGTACTTGTCGCTGTACGGCGGGAACATCATGCCCGGATCGCCCACGGGTGGGCCTTCCTCGATGATGGAGCGCTGGTTGGAGCATTCCAGGAAGGTATAGTGCCCACCGATACGCCCGATGCCGCTGGCGTTCACACCGCCGAATGGCAGATTGGCATTGGTGCCGGACTGGATCATGTTGTTGTTGACCACAGTGCTGCCCGAAGTCGTGTGCGTGATGAACCAGTCGATGGCCTCGCGTTCGCGCGCATAGACATACAACGCGAGCGGCTTCGGGCGGCGGCGGATTGTGGCCAGCACTTCCTCGCGCTCGGACCAACCGACAATGACGATGGCCGGGCCGAAGATCTCCTCCTGCATGATGCGCATATCTTCGGTGACGTCGGTCACAACCGTCGGCGCGATGAAACGCGTCTCGCGGTTGCGCCCGCCGCTGCCGATCAGGGTCGCGCCCTTCTCCGCGGCGTCATCAAGCAGGCCGGCAATCCGGTCGAAGTGCCGCTCGTTGATGATGCAGGGATATTCCGGGTTGGCCTCGAAACCGATATCGCCCGGGTTGTACATCTCGTTGATGGCCCGAACCAGCGCCTCGGTGAAGGGCTGCTTCACCGACTCGTGCACCAGCGCGTACTCCGGTGCAATGCAGACCTGCCCCGCATTGCTGAGCCGGCCCCAGGCGATCTTGCGCGCGGTGGCCTCGATGTCGGCACTGGCATCGATGATAGTCGGGTTCTTGCCACCCATTTCCAGCGTCACTGAGGCGAAATGATCCGCCGCCGCCTTCATGACCAGTCGGCCGACCTGATGCCCGCCGATGTAGAAAATATGATTGAAGGGCTGGGCGAGCAGCTCCTGCGCAATCTCTGGGCCACCCTGCAGCACGGTGAAGACATCCGGCTCACATGCGCGCGCGACGATCTTCGCCAGCACCTCGGCCGATTGCGGCGCCAACTCCGAAGGCTTCAGCAGCACGGCATTGCCCGCCGCCAGCGCACCGATGCTCGGCACTAGGCCGATGGCATAGGGCGCATTCCAGGTCGCCAGATTGAGCACCACGCCCTTGGGCTCATAGCGGATGTAAGACTTCTTGGCCAGGGTCATCAAGGAGCCCTTGACCGGCTTCGCCTTCATCCATTCCGCAAGGTGCTTGCAGGCGAACTCCACCTCGGCCTTCACCATGAGCAACTGCTGGTCGACATCTGTATCGCAAAGACCCAGCTCACCACGCGCGGCTTCGCGGATCTCCTCGCGCGCCGCAAGAGTTTCCTTGAGCAGCCGTTGCAGGCGGTCGATCCGCTGTTGCGCCGTCTCTTCGATCAGAGATGGTGCGCGGGCAGCGAGCGCACCGAAGGCGCTCTGGACATCGCTGATGGCGTTATCGGGCATAGCGGTCAGACCTTGGCCGAGGGAATCTTGTAGACGTTGCGGATCATCGACTCGAAGGGGCCGGCTGGCATCAGACGATACATAACACCGAGAGGCCGGGCGTCCTTGCCGACGCAGTACCAGGCAGCCAGCTTGCGGCGCTCGGCAATCTTGAGGATCTCGTCAGTCACCTCATCCGCGGTATTGCCCTTCTTCTCGATCATCTCCGGAAGGATTTCGGTGATGCCCTTCTTGAGATACTCTGCATAGGTCTTCTGAACGCCCTCGGGTTGGGCGTTCCAAGAGCCAAGCGTGGTCTCCTTGGCATTGGCCGTCATCGCCGTCTTGACCGCCCCGGGCCAGATCGATGTCACCTGCACACCGAAGGGCGCGAGCTCATTGCGCAGAGTCAGCGTCAGCCCGTGCACGGCGTGCTTGGACATGGTATAGGGCCCGGCCATGGGCGGCGCGACGAGCACGGCACCCGATCCGAAGTTGAGGATCTTGGCCGGCTTCTCGGCCCGACGGAGCATCGGCAGAAAGCTCTGGCAAACGCGAAGCTGACCGAAGGTATTGATCTCGAAGAGGCGGCGCACATCCTCCATCTTCGCGCCCTCGATCACCGCCGAGCCGACATTCGCCACACCCGCGACGTTCATCAGCAGATCGAGGCCGGCGCTCCCGAGGGCTTCATCGACGGCCTTCGCACTGGCGAGAACCGAAGCGTCGTCGGAGACGTCCTGCTCGATGACCGTGACACCGGCTACCTCGCGGAGATCGGTCTCGGCGCCCGGCAATACGCCGCCGAAGACGCGCCAGCCCCGGTCCACCAGCTTCTTGGCCAGCATGTTGCCCTGGCCGATGGCGGCTCCCGTAATGAATGCGGTCTTCATGCCTTGTCCCTGTCGTTGATATGGGCTGTGCCGCAACGGCGGCTCAGCGGCCCCGCCGCGAAAGCGCCTCGGGCGAGAACTGCGAGGGTTCGAGTTCGCGGTTGATCTTCCACCAGTTGTCCTCGCCCGCCTCGTTGACCAGATAACCGGCCTCGAAGGTACCGGCGGTCAGGTCGTGGTAGACCGAGACCCCGCGATGGAAGGCCCAGGATTCCGGCGAGTAGAAATAGGCGACGTAATTCGGACGCCAAAGATTGCCGCGCTTGTCATAGTTATCGGCCCAGAGCGCGAGCCAGCTGTCCTCGTCGACGTAGACCACGCGCTTGCCGTAGTTGTGGCGCACGCCATCCTTGAGGGTGCCCTCGATGACCCAGACGCGATGCAGCTCATAGCGCACATGCTCCGGATTAACCGTACGCTCGCCGATGAGGTCCTCCTCGTAGCTCAGCGCCGGATCGTTGATCTTGAAGTTGTGATACGGCACGTAGTACTCGCGCTTGCCGACCAGCTTCCAGGTAAAGCGCTCGGGTGAACCGTTGAAGAGATAGTCATCGTCCACGTTACGCATGCCGGCCGGCGGCACGGGGTAGTCGAAGCCAACCTCCGGCGCCTGACGCACGCGGCGCAGCCCCGGCTGGTACTGCCAGGAGTTGGTAGCGTCGTCGGAGAAGTTGTTGGGCTGGTACCCCACCGCCGTGAAACCGGCATCACGCGCCGGCAGCAGGAACTTCTGATAGAAGTAGGCGTTGATCTTGTCGGTATAGGAACCGCGCTCGTCCGGATCGGGATGGTTGCTCGGGTTGAGCGTCTTGAATTCCGCCCTGCCCCAGGCAACGCTTCCGTTGTCGTAGACATTGGCGATGTCGTAAACCGTCTGCTCGGTCCAGGCGCGGTGAGGATTGATGACGTTCCAGATCGCCTCCAGGCCGCTCTGCGGCATGGGGAAGGGGGGCGCGCCGGTGGTACCGGTCACACCCAAGCCATCGTCGGTAATCTCCGATTCCACGGCGTTCTTCTTGGCGACATCGCAGACCCAGTCGCGATTCTTGAAATCGCGATGGGTCGGATAGACCTTCATGTAGAACTCGTCGGGGTATTCCTTCATCAGCGCCTTCTGCCCCGGGGTCAGCTTGTCGGCGTATTCGTCCATGTTGGAGGCGTTGATGGTGAAGCGCGGCTCTTCATCCGCGTACGGCCCGGGCTTGTAGCCGGCTGGACCGTCACCCTTCATGCCGGGCCAGCTGCCCTGGAACTTGCCGGAATACTCCGGGATCGTGCCGCTTTCGTTGCCGGCGCGCTCGGCTCCCAGGCAAGTGTACTTTTCGCCCCCCAGCTCCTCGGCCTTCTCGGGAGAAACGGCCGCCTGCAGCGTCCCGCTGCCGACGGCGCCTGCCAGACAGAGCCCCGCCAGCAGGCGGCCGTATGAACGTCCTGTATACATCTGCGTTGCCTCCGAAATCCGCCTCTTCAGGGCGACTTGCATGGAATGTGAGCGGCCGGTGCCTGAACACCGTTGCGCCCGATGGTGTGGCGACCGCCGCGCGCCGTCATCGTCCGAACTGATGATCAGCGATAGTCGTCCAGGAAACGACAGCCTGCCTTGACTTCGTCGGCGGCGCGACTCTCCATGTCGGAAGCGACGAATTTCTCCAGCTTGCGGCCGACAACCGGCACGCTTGCCTTGATCTCCCAGTCGTAATGCACCACGCAGGCGTCGTCGCCGTCGTCGACGATGCGCGCGTCACACCACATCTCCAGGGGCATCCCCTTCGGCTCGGCGCTAATCGCTGCCGTACCGGCTTCCAGGTCCCAGTCCTCTGTATGCACCACGCGGCTGCTGCCGGAGGCCTTCTTCAGCCCGGGCAGGTTCACCGGGACGTCGCGTGCCACCTTGATGCGGAAGCGACCATCCTCAGCGCTGTGCTCCAGCACCTCGAAACTTTCGATGCCCATGTGCGTCAGTTTCCGCTCATGGAAAGCACGGTCCGCGAACATACGCAGTACCACGGCCTTGGAAGCCGGGTACCGCGACTGCATGCTGTGCTTCATTGTCGTCTCTCTCTTCTGGCAGTGGCCGGCTCAGCCGACGAAGGGCTCGAAGGCCGATTTAGGGGAGCCGCACTCCGGGCAGGCCCAGTCATCAGGCAAGTCCTCGAAACGTGTGCCAGGGGCAATGCCGTGATCCGGCATGCCCTCGGCCTCGTCGTAGATGAACCCGCAGATGACGCAGATCCACTGCTGCATCTCAGGCGGCCTTGCGGCCGGCACCGCGATTCGTCTTCACGCGCAGGCGATTGATGCGACGCGCGTTGTGATGGCTGTAGTCATAGTCAATATCGCCGTCACCATTCGCCAGCTCGGCGTCGGGGAAGCGCTTCAGGAACTCGCTGATCATCAAGCCGCCCTGCACGCGCACCAGGTAGGTGCCAATGCAGAAGTGCGCGCCGGCGCCGAAGACGAGACTGCCGTCGAGATTGCGCTCGATATCGAGCTTGTGCGGTTCGGGGTACTTGTCGGGATCGTTCCAGGCCGCAGTCAGATTCACCAGAATGCACTTGCCCTTGCCGATGCGCTGACCACCGAAGTCGATATCCTCGGACGCAAAGCGAAAGAAGGGCAGCTTGCCCATGGAGCCGTGGCGCAACAGCTCGATGATGGCGTTCTCCATCAGCTCGGGCTTCTCGCGCAGCTTCGCCATCTGATCCGGGTTTTCCAGAAGGCCCTTGATGGCGAAGGTGTGCAGGTCGGTGGCCGTGTCCGAGCCGGCGGCGATCAGCGCGAAGATGACGGCCAGGATGTCGTAGTCGTCTAGGCTATCGCCATCCTCACTGGCACCCACCAGGCTGCCCAGGAAGTCGTCGCCGGGATGCTCGCGCGCAAGCCGCTCGTTGATCAACTCCTTGAACAACGCGAAACCGGGCAGCGTGCCCTGTATCGCCTCTTCACGCTTGGCCGGGCTGAGGTTGGGGCGCGTGGCCTGAATGAGGTTGACCGCGAAGTCGTGGAAAAAGGCCTCACGATCGGTGGGCACCCCCACCATGCGCGCGATGGCGCGCACCGGCAGCTTGTTCGCAATGGCGTCGTAGACGTCGAACTCCTCGGCGTCACCGATATCGTCGAAACACTCGGTAACCAGATCCTCGATCTTGCCGTAGATCTTGCCCATCACCGGCTTGGAGAATGCCGGCATGGTCAGCTTGCGCAGCTTCAGGTGCTGCTTCTGGGAGACCGTGAACAGCGAATGGTCGAAGGCCTTGTCGAAATCGTTCTTCTCGGCTTCCGGCTTCTCCGGAGGCGCGTGCTCCCACATGCGGAAGTTCGGCGTGAAGCGGTTGTCCTTGAGCATGGCGCCGCAGAGCTCGTGGCTGTTGACCACCCACATCTGCAATTCCTTGTGCCAAGCGATGGGATAGTCCTGCAGCAAGCGCTGCCAGGTCTCGTGCGGCTGCTGCACGAAATCGGGCGAGAAAGGATTGAAGACGGTGCTGTCGATCTCGATCAGCTGATTGGACGCGTTATCGCTCATGATGCGGTCTCCTGCTGTGCCGCCTGCTCGGCGGTCTGGATGTCAAATGCGGGGTTGTCGCACAACCCCACGGGAAGCGTTTCGCCGCGCGCCTGCGCGAAGCCGTGCAGCATGGGAAGCAGCGCCGCGCGCCAGTGGGCGCGATTACCGGCGCCGTAGCAGGCCAGGCCACGCGCGACATGGGGATAGGCGCCCGCCCCGGCCTCGTCCAGGGCGCGCTGCATGCCGGCCACCATGCGGACGCCTCCGCCGACGGCCTGTGCGCCGGCGGCGCCCGCCGCGGCGCCGATGGCAAGCATGGCCACCGCGTTGTGCAGGCGCATACCTTCCGCGGCCTCGACGCCGGCCTCGGACAAACGGGCCAGAAAAGGCTCGAGGAAGATGATTTCGGTCTCGGGTGGCAAGCGGCCCGCGGCCAGCTCTCCGATGAGCTGCGGCTGGCCGCTGAAAACCTCGACCAGACTATCCGCATAGGCGCAGACAACATCTGCCCAATGCGCCGGAACGTCAGTCTCGCCGATCGCGCTCTGGCGCGACAGCGCCAGCCGGAAGCTGGCCATGCGCACCAGCTCATCGCGCCCGCTGACGTGGCGATACAGCGTGGCGACGCCGACACCGAGCTTCTGCGCGACGCGGCGCAGGGTCACCTGGCCGAGACCGATGGCAATGGCGGTATCGAGAATCTGCTCGATCTGCACGCGTGCCGGGCGGCCTGAGCGACGCGGCTTATCCGCCTCGGCCGCGCTGTCCGTGCCGATGTTGATCTCGCTGGATTCCATGCGAGGCGCCGTCTCCGGTTAATTTCGGAACAGACGTTCGCAAATCGCTTGCGCCCGCGCCTACTGCACGCGGACGAGTACGCGAAGAGGATTCACGCCTCCGGCGCGATCTCCACCGAGATGCCGGAAAGCTGATCATCGAAATCGATCTGGCATGCGAGCCGCGATCCCGGCCGCAACTCGACGAAATCCTGCAACGCCTCCAGCATCATGGCCTCGTCCTCGCTGCGCTCGGGCAGCTTTTCCACCCATTCGGCAGCGACGTAGACGTGGCAGGTACCGCAGGAGCACATCCCCCCGCATGTGCCCTCGACGCCCGTATCGGCATCGCGCAGTACTTCCATCAGCGGGCTGCCACCCGCGGCTTCCAGCGTGCGGCTGCTGCCGTCGCGCATCAATACTTCCACTGTGGGCATGGGATTCGTTGTTCTGGGGGGCGGAAACAGGAAGGCCGGGACCGGAATGCACCGGCCCCGGCCCGAGAATAACCGCTAGATCTTGGCCAGCGTTTCTTCGTCGGTTACGTAGAACTGCTTGAACCACTTGCGGAACTGCAGCACCGGGCCGTCACCGTCGCAGAGCAGCGGGTTCGGACGATACTTCTTGTGGTTCCAGACGATGAAGTCGACGCTCTCGAAGCCGGCGCTTTCCTCGCCCTCCGCCTCACCGATCATGTGATCGACGATTTTCTTCGCAATCGTGAGCTCCTGCGATCCTTCCGGATAATCCTTGTAGCGGAAGCTCATGTTCATCTGGCTCTTGTCGAGATCGATCGGCTGGGTATAGCTGATCATCGTCGCCGACACGCCGTTCTGCGTGAAGTAGAAGACGTTCAGCCCTGGACCGTAGCCCCGGCCGACGATGTAGCCTTGGGCCATGTCGATATCGATGATGTGGCCGTCGAATTTCACCTCGGCCGGAGGGATCTGCTCGGCACCGTGCAGGAACTTGAGGTGCGCGAAGTCGACGCCGTTCTCGGCGATTTCCTGGATGGCCGTACTGGCGGTCCAGCTGCCGTGGCGGTCGCCGGACCAACCCTCGGCGTCTTCCATCTCCGGAATATAGGGCAGCTCCCAGCTCGGCGCTTCGCACTTCGGGTGGTACCAGGCCCAGATCTGGCCATACTTTTCGACCACTGGAAGCGTGCGCAGGATCGCCTGCTTCTTGGTAATGGGCGGCGCGACCTTGCCGTAGGGAATATTCTTGCACCAGCCTTCCGGGTCGTACTCCCAGTGGTGGAAGGGGCAACGGATGTTCTCGCCGACCACCTTGCCGCCGTGACCAATGTGCGCGCCCAGGTGCGGGCAGTAGGGATCGGTCATGCCGACCTTGCCGGACTCGCTGCGGAAGAGCACCCACTCCTGACCGAAGATGTAGACGTTGCGAACTTCCTCGGTCGCCAGACTGCTCGACCAGTCCACGAAGAACCATCCGGCCGGGATCGGGAAAGGGCAGCGCTCAAGCTGCTGTGATTCGAGCAACTGCTGAAGATTGATGGCACCCATTGAAAATCGCCTCCTGCTGCGAATGGCTAATAGTGCGCGGATACGTGGTCCACGCGGCATGACATGAACCGATAGTGCGTTTGATGCGCGCCCGTGTCCTACTCCATTCAGGTGATGGGCGCGACACCGCGTCGCCACACTCCTTCGGGTCGCACGCTGGCGAGCGCAGCACGCGCCGCCGCCCAGCTCCGGTCGAGCAGAATCAGATCCGCCGGCGCACCCGTTGCCAGCGGCCGCCAGGCGCGCGCCGGATCATCCGGCGGGCCGGCAAAGCCGGCATAGGCCGCCTCCGGCGTCAGGGCCTCACCAGCGCCGAGAATAGCCCCAGCCGACGTGCGGCGCGACACGGCGGCGGCCATCGCCGCCCAGGGATCAACGTTGCCGTAAGGGGCGTCACTGCTCAGCGCCAAGCCGATGCCGGCCGCGCGCAGCCCAGCCAGCCGATAGAGATAAGACTGATCTTCGGCGTCGACTTCGGTGAGATAGCGATCACCGCGCTCGGCGACCAGCGCGGGTTGGGTCACCACGATCACGCCCAGCGCCGCCAGCTCCGCCACCGCCTCGGGCGGGGCGACCGAGGCGTGCTCGATGCGATCGCCGGGACGCGGCCCGGCCGCGCGCAAGGCCGCCAGCGCGAAGGGTAGATCGACACGGCTGACGCAGTGCACGGCCACACCCCGCCCCGCGGCGTGCGCCGCGCGCATGGCAGCGCTCAGCGCGTCGATATCGGGCAGCGCATTGTCGTGCAGATGGAACTTGCGCTCCCCACGCGTCAGCCGTGGCCGCGAGGCGTCCGTATTCGCCTCGGCGGGCACCGCATCCAAGGCGGCGCTGCCCATCACGCGCAGATCCTGCAACAGTGCACCTTCGGCCTGGGCGGCGGCGAAGGCCTGCCAATCATCGGCGTCGTTGGCATGGCTGCAGTCGGTGAGCGCGGTTACTCCCATCGACCACAAACTACGGCTAAGGCCGGAAAGATCTGGACGTTGCGAGCCCCTGCGCGCGCGCAGCCAAGCGTCGGCGTCGTAGAGCCGACCCGTCGCCCGAGCATTCTCTGTCTCCAGCGGTGCCTCTGCGTGCTCCGGGTCGACCCCCAGCGCCCGCAGTGCCGCGCTGTTGAGCAGCCACATGCGACCGCTGCGGTGCTGAAGCCGCACCGGCCGATCCGGCAGCACACCATCCAGCCAGGATCGGTCGGCCGCCTGCCCGCTGCCCGCCAGCGAGGCCTCGTCGAAGCCGACGCCGCGTAGCCATTTGCCCGCCGGCAGACCGGCTTCGGCGGCGCGCAGCGCCTGCACCAGCGCCGCCTCGTCGGCACAGGCGGCAGGTCTGCAATCCACGGACGCCGCGGCGGCGGCGGTGGCCTGCAGATGGATATGGTGATCGCAGAGGCTGGGCATCAGCGCTCGCCCCTGCGCATCAAGACCCTCTTCTCCCGCATGCCGCTGGAGCCGCGGTGCGATCTCTGCCACTACCCCGCCCGCCAGACGGACGTCGGCCCGCCGGGCCCCGAAATCCAGCTCCGCGTCGCGGATCAGCACGACGCGACCAAGTTCTCCAGCACGCGCTGCGTGTCGGCCCCCAGCGCACCGGCCCTGCCAGCCGGCCGCCGGGCACGCGGCGGCTGTGCCGTGACGCCGGCCGCCTCGATCTCGGCCTGCCAGGCGCCGGCCCGCGCCCGCACGGCGGCAGGCGAATTGTCACCCGCCGAGGCGATGCAGTGGGCAACGACGTCGCGCAGGGGCAGCGACCACAAGCCGCCCTCACCGTCCAGCCAGGCCGACCAGGCACAGAGCGCAGCGTGCAGCCCGGTCAATGGATCAGCGATGGCGTCACCCACGAAGCCCGGCGCACCATGCGCGCAGGCCATCATCCAGGCCAGACCGGCCGCCGCACCGGCGTCGTCGCCGTAGGCTGCGCGCATACCGGCCTCGCCCTCGCGCCCGTAGCCGGTAAGGCTGATCCAGCTCAGTCCGGGCTGCTCGGCCACGCAACGCTCGGCATCGATGCCGAGCTGCTTCAATGCGCGCGGACGCGCCGCCTCGATGACGATGTCGGCGCGCGCAATCAGCGCCCGCAGCTGATCGATGCCCTCGGCGCTGCCGAAGTCGAGCGCCACACACTCCTTGCCGGCGTTGAGCAGATCGAAGAACTCGGCGTTGCCGGTGCGCGCACCGTCCGGCCGCTGCCGGGACTCCAGCTTGATGACACGCGCGCCCATCGCCTGCAACAGATGGCTGCACAGCGGGCCGGCCCAGAGGCTGGACATATCCAGTACTAGCGGCGGACGCACCGACGTATCCACACGCCGTGGCGCGCGCACCAACCGACGATACCAAGCCGTGGGCGCACGCGGCGGCACACAATCGGCCGCCGCCAGACCGAGCAGGGCCGCGCGCTCGGCCAGGGGTGCAGCCGCACACTGCCGCAATACGCGACTCAGCCCTTCCCAATCGCTAACACTTTCGTCTTCCAGCCAGGCCGGCAGAAGCGCCCAGTCGTCTTCGCGCGAGAGTTGCACGGCCAGCCAGCCGTCGGCGCAGGCGAGCAGGCGGCAGCCGCCCCCCGGCGAGATATCACCGGCGCGCGACAGTCCATTGCAGGCGGCGCGCTCACCGAGCAGCGCCGCCGCGTCCAGACCGGCCAGCGCCGCGCCGCCAGGCAGCGCGGCCAGCGCCGCCAGCGCCCCCTGTGCGCAGCTCGAGAGCGGTGCCGGCGGCATGCGCGGGGACGCGTCGCCAGGGCCGGTCAGCGCCTGAAGCCCGCAGCGCGCGTTGGCGAGCGCCGGGCTGTCGATAGACGCTTTCGGCTCGGCCGCAATATCCAGCGCGCGCAGCAGCGACCGGGCATAACGCCCGGCAAAGCCAGCTTCCGCCGCGCTCAGCGCGACTCCTGTCGCTGCTGCCACAGGGCTTCGGCGCGCTTGGCCACGCCTGCCGTCATGCCGTCGAAGCCGGCGCGCAGACGACGCCCGAGCAGAGAACGCACCAGCGGCATGAGCCAACCCCGGAGCTCGAAATGCGAGACGTAGCGACAGCGCTGCTCGTCGAGGGGCGCAATGTCATGCCAGCGCGCGCTCGACAGCGCGCCCGCCGGAACCGGCTTCATGCGGTAACTGAAACCCCGCCCTTCGCGGTACTCGGTGATCCACTCGCGCTGCTGCTGCGGCTTCTTCATCAAGTGCACGGTCATGTCGATGGCGTCGCCGGGCTGCAGCGTGGATTCGCACTTGGAGACGAAGGGATTCCACTCGCCGTAGCGCGAGAGATCCGAGATCACCTCCCAGACGACCTCGGCGGGGGCGGCAATCTCGCGGGTTTCTTCGATCACGAAAGCCATGGCCTTTCCTCAGGCAGCGACGGCGTCGGCCATCTCGTCGCGGATGACGCGACGAAGCAGCTTGCCCATCTCGTTGTAGGGAAGCGCATCCCGGAAGAGGATACGCTGCGGCACACGCGAGGAGCGCAGCTGATCGCGCACGCATTGCTGCAGCTCGGATTCGCTCACCGACGCGTCGGGCGCCAGCACCACGGCCGCGCCCACGCCCTCACCCCACTGCGGGTCGGGCACCGCGACAACAGCGACGTCGGCCACGGCCGGGTGCGCCAGCAGCACATCCTCGATCTCGCCGGGCGAGATGTTCTCGCCGCCGCGCACGATGACGTCGTCGGCGCGACCGTCGAGGAAGAGATAGCCCTCGGCGTCGAGATAGCCGCGGTCGCGGGTCGGGAACCAGCCCTCGGCGTCAAGCTGGCTGCCCAATGACAGGTACTCGCCGGAGACCTGCGGCCCGCGCACGAAGACGAAGCCGGCCTCCTCGGCATC
The DNA here is from genome assembly GCF_000733765.1 of Algiphilus aromaticivorans DG1253. Classification (NCBI taxonomy): domain Bacteria; kingdom Pseudomonadati; phylum Pseudomonadota; class Gammaproteobacteria; order Nevskiales; family Algiphilaceae; genus Algiphilus; species Algiphilus aromaticivorans. Next base: position 2,096,665 of record NZ_JPOG01000001.1, read on the forward strand.
GAGCACGCGCTCGTCCTCGTCGCGGATCTGGATCTCCACCGCGCCGGTGGGCTGACCCGCCGAAGCGAGCCGCCGCCGGACCTTCGGATCCTCGCTGGACATCGCCAGGCGATGGTCATCCGGGCCCAGAACGGCCACGGTGGAGCTGGTCTCGGTCAGGCCGTAGGCATTGGTGAAATCGACCTGTGGCAGCAGCCCCATGGCGCGCTCGATGGTCTGCTGCGGCATGCGGCCGCCGCCGTAGGCGATGGCGCGCAGGCTGGGCAGCCCTTCGCCGCCCTCGGCGTCGAGCACCTCGATGATGCGCGCCAGCATGGTGGGCACGACGAAGGCGTTGCTCGCGTTCTCGCGGCGGCAGGCCTCGACCCAGCGCTGGGCGTCGAAGGCCCCGATCATCGCCATGCGGCGACAGGCGTAGGTCGACGACAGGATCGCCGATATCCCGGCGATATGGTATGGCGGCACGCTGACCAGATTGGCGTCGACCTCCTCGGCCGCACCGAATTCCACCGTGCCGATGATGTAAGAGGAAAGGTTCTCGTGGCGCAGCACGGCGGCCTTGGGCTTGCCGGTCGTGCCGCTGGTGAAGAGCTGCACGGCGATCTCCGCCGGATCCTCCGCGGCCGTGGACTCGGCGTCGACACGCTCGGCTGCAGCAGCGAGAAACTCGGCGCGCGAGATCGTCTCGATGCCATCGCGCGCCGGCAGACGACCCTCGGCCTCCGGCCCGACCACTACGAGCGCCGGGCTGATCCGGTCCACCAGCTCGGCCAGCTCGGCGTCGGTCAGACGATAGTTCAGCGGCACATACGGAATCGCCGCGTGCGCGGCCCCGAAGGCGGCGATGGCAGTCGCCGGCGAGTTGACATCCAGCAACGCCAGATGCGCCGCGCCGCGCTCGCGCACGAACTGCGCAGCGCCCAGGGCGCGGCTCTTGAGGTCGGCGAAGGAGAGCTGCTCGCCCTCGTAGGAAATCGCGACACGGTCGCCGAAGGCCTCGGCGCTCATGTCGAGCAGCATGGTGATGTTCATCGTTGTCTCTGTCAGTCAGTACGGAGTTCTTGCGAAGCTTTCAGGTGCGAAGCTGCATTGAGAGACGCGGTATTGGCGCCGTCGTGCCCGCGAGTTCCGCGCCTCATAGCAATGGCGCTATCGAATGTCGCCACGCGACCGGCGCGGGTTCCTTTGGTTTCGGCCAAAGGAACCAAAGCCATGGTGCCCGCCGGGTGGCCTGCCGCGGCTGCGCCGCGGCAGGTTCCCGTCTCGGATGCCGTGCTCGGGGCACGGGCGAACAGGCCATCCATGGCCTGGTCGCCCTCGCTCGACTTCCTGTCTCGCGACCCCTGTGCGCGCCATCCGAGCCGGCCACCCTCAAAGGGCACGGATCGCTCTGGCTCGTCGCTGCGCGACATCGCCGAAGCATTGACTCGGCTCATCGCCCAGAACCATCTGTACGAATCTGAGCAATCAGAGATTCTAGAAGTCACAGGATCACGGTCTATCAGTCAGACGACGGCAGCTGCTTCGCCTGCTTGACTTCCATCGGCGTGCCGTCGAGCACCAGGCTGCCTTCGCCGCCCTTGGTGCAGAGCAGCTCGATGGACTCGTCGGCGTTGACATAGCGCTTGCCCATCAGCGTGCCGCCGGAGCGCTCCGGGTCGACGCTACCGCCGCCCTCGCCGTCCGGGGGCAGCATCGGCTGGCCGCCGCATTGCAGGTCGTACTCGGCCGCGGGGGCCTTGATGACCATGACCTGGGTGTCGCAGACCGCGCTCTTGACGCGGGTACCGGCTTTGAGGGTGATGCTCATGATGTTGGCTCGACTCCGTGTTGTAGGGACGTCTCCCTCGCCGCCGCATACGCGGCCCAGTGCGCGAGGCGCCGGAACAGCCCGGCGCGCGACGGGAAGAGAAAGTGGCTGTGGCCAGTGGCGGGCAGCACCTGCAACGTCAGGTCGCCGCTGCCGCTGAAGGCCGCCGGCACCTGGTGCGGCGGGCCGGCCATGTCGCGGCTGCCCAGCCCGATGAAGATCGGCACGTCGATCCGGGCGGCTTCCGGGCCGATATTGTCCGGCAGCATCGAGCAGAAGGCCGGCACCGGCAGCAGGCGCGCCCGGCAGCCGGCGAGCGCGCGGATGCCATCGGCCTCGGCGCCGTCGCGGCCGTAGATATCGTTGTCGCCACCGCGACCGTTGCCCTCGCCCATCGCCGCGACCATCGCGCGCGCCAGCTCGACCCGCTGAGCCTTCAGGGCCTCGCGATCGGCCAGCAAAGGCTGAACGGCATCCGGCACGTATTCGGGCAAGCCGCGCGTGCTGAAGCCGAGCACGGCGACAGCTGCGTGCGGGCCATGCCGCTGCTGGGCGAGCACGGTGATCATCGCGCCCATGGAATGACCCAGGCCGATGCTCTGCAGCGCCGGCATCGCCGGCACCCCTTGTTCCAGGGTGCCGGCGCGCAGCCCCTCGCAGAGCCACTGACAGGCGGCTGCCGCCGCATCGGCGAGCGACTCCGGCGTGTGCGCGTAGACATCGCGACCGTCATCGCTGTCGCCGATGCCGGGGTGATCCATGGCCGCCACGGCGAAGCCCTGCGCGGCCATTGCGCGCGCGAAGCTGTGGCTGTCGTTATCGGGCGCGCGCAGGTCGAAATAGCCGCGCGTCATGTGCCCACCGGGCAGACAGAAGAACAGCGTGTCCACCTGTGCGCTCGCCGGCGGCAGCCAGAGGCTCAGCCCGAGAGCCTGGCCGTCGACCTCGGGCCGCAAATCAAGCTGATGAACCGTGCTGTTCACGGCCTGACGCTGCCCCTCGCCCATCGCCTCAGGCGGCTCCCAGCACCGCACCGGCCATGCCGGAGGTGACCAGCACGCGCTCGGCACCGGCGACCTGATTGACCGCGCTGCCGCGGATCTGACGCACGCCTTCCGCCATGCTGTTCATGCCGTGGATGTAGGCCTCACCCAGCAGGCCGCCGTGGGTGTTCACCGGCAGGCTGCCGTCGATGCCGATCTCGGACTTCACGAAGTCCCTGGCCTCACCCCGGCCGCAGAAACCGAAGGCTTCCAGCTGCATGAAGACCTGGGGCGTGAAGGCGTCGTAAATCATTGCCGCCTGCATGTCGGCCGGCTTCAGACCGGTCTGCGCCCACAGGCGCCGGGCCGTTCCTTCGGCCTCCGGCATGACCAGCAGATCGTCGTGGTAATAGTTCGAGATGACCTCGACGTTGTAAGGGATCGACTGCGTCGCCCCGAGAATGCGCACCGGCGGCTGCTTGAGGTCCCGCGCGCGCTCCATGGAGGTCACCAGGATCGCCACACCACCGTCGGACTCCTGACAGCAGTCCAGCATGCGCAGCACCGGGTCGACGATCCACTTGGAGTTCTGGTGATCCTCCAGCGTGATCGGCCGCTGATAGAACCAGGCGTTCGGGTTGGTCGCGGCGTAGGCACGCTGCTGCACCGACAGCGGCGCGAAATCCGCATTCGTCAGCCCGTATTCCTCCATGTAGGGACGTGCGGCAAGTGCGGCCCAGGAGCCCGGCGTCATCGCCCCGAAGGGCACGCACCACAGCAGCGAGCCGGTGCTGTTGCCGGAGGAGACCTGCTGCTGCTGGTTCTGCCCGAAGCGGTACTGGCTGCGTTCATTCATCGCGCGCCAGATCAGCACGTTCTCGCAGAGCCCGGCATCCACCAGCGCCATGGCGTGATAGAGGGTGGCGGCCGCCGCCGCACCGCCGCCAGGGATGCGGCCGGAATAGGCCAGATCCTTCACCCCCAGCGAGCGCGCGAGGCTGACCTCGTCGCTGTTGTCGATGGTGAAGGTGATCATGCCGTCGATGTCGTGCGGCGACACGCCGGCATCCTGGCAGGCTGCCAGCGAAGCCTCGGCGGCCAGTTGCAGCTCGCTGCGACCGGACTCCTTGGAGAATTCCGTGGCGCCGATACCGGCGATAGCGGCCTGTCTTTGTACGTTCTTTGCAGTCATGGGATTCTTTTCAGGAAGCCACGGATTTCAGAGATTCAAGCGATCTGGAAACAGAAAGATCGCGCGCAATCTGTGCAACCCGCGACTAAAAATCAGGCTGATGCGGGACGGAACACCGGCACCTTGTGGTTGTTCATGGTCGGCACGAAGCAGACCTCGACCGGCATGTCGCGCGTGATGTCCTCGAAGGCGATGTCGATGACATTCGTGACGAAGCGCACGCCCTCCTCCAGTTCGATCACTGCCACGGTGGGCGGCTCCTTGAAGCCGAAGGCCGGCGGATGCACCGGCTTGACCCAGCTCACGACCTTGCCGCGGCCGGACAGCGGCGCGACCTCGATATCGAGGCTGTGCGTCTCCGGGCACATCGGCCGCGGCGGAAACAGGAACTTGCCGGTGGCGCGGCTGCGCTGGCAGACGAACTCCTCGCGATCGGCCGCCTCCCAGAAGAACTGGGCATCGGGCGTGACGATCGGCGCCAGCCGCGTCGGCTTTTCTTCGTTGGTCATTTTTACTCGCTCGAAAAAGGCCGCAGATTGCACGGATCGTCGGGGTTGTCAGGGAAACAATCCGCGACCATCCGTGTCATCTGTGGCTCATGAATCAGGATGCCGCCCGGGTCGGCATGCGGGGCATGCCCTCGAAGCCGATGGCGAACTGCTCTTCCATCTCGGTCATCTGCTCCTCGGTGTAGCCCATCTCGGCGAGCATCTCCTTGGTGTGCTCGCCGACGATCAGCGGCCGCTGCTGGATGACGCCGGGCGTCTCGGACAGATCCACGAGCAGCCCGATCTGATCGAGGCGACCAACGTGCGGATGATCGAAAGAGGTCACCCAGTGCCGCTTCTGGAATTCGGGCGTGTCGTGCAGCTGCTTCGAGAATGTCTTGGAAACGATCTCCACCGGCACCCCGGCCGCATCGAGCTTGGCAAACCAGTTCTCGGACGTATCGGTGGCCAGACGCTCGGCGATAGCTGCAGCCAGCGCCGCGTCGTTGGCCTTGCGCGCCTCGGCATCCGCAAAGCGGCTGTCGGCCGCCAGCTCGGCCAGGCCTAGCGTCGTGAACAGGCCGTCCCAGTGCGCCTCGCTGGCCAGCACGAAGCAGAGCCAGCCTTCGGCGGTGTTGTAGACGCGGTGGCCCGCCGAAAAGCCGAACTGCTGACCGTCGAGCTTGGGCCGGTCGAAACCGGTGCCGTCGGGCTTGGCCACGGCATAGGAGGTGTTGAGCAGGCCGGCGTTGACGATGGAGGTGTCGACGAACTGCCCCTCGCCGGTGCGGTCGCGATGGTACAGCGCCTGGATCACCGCCACGGCCGACAGGAAGCCGTTGCCGGTATCGCCGAAGGAGGTGAAGCTCCACAACGGCTTGCCGCCGTTGTGCATGCCGCCATCCTCGTACTGAATGCCGGTCAGGCAGGCACCCGTCTGGTCGTTACCGGGAAGCGGCTGACGCGGGCCGGTCTCGAAGCCGCGCGTGTGGCAGTAAACGATCTTAGGGTTCACCTTCTTCAGCGATTCGTAGTCGATCTTCAGGCGCTCAGCCGCGTCGTAGCGCATGTTGTGGTGCACGACGTCGGCGTCGGCCACCAGCTTGTGCAGGACCTCCAGCGAGCGCGGGTCCTTGACGTTGAGCGTGATGCTCTTCTTGCCGCGATTCGACATGAAGGCGATATGCACGCGGTGCCAGAACATGTCGTAGAGGCCGTTGACCTTGATGACCTCCGCGCCGAGATCGGCCAGCAGCTGGCAGCCGAAGGGCCCGGCGATGGCCATGCCCAGGTCGAGCACCTTGACGCCTTCCAGCGGCGCCCCCAGCTTGCCGCCCTGCTTGCTGCCGGCCGGTGCGGGCTTGCCCTGCTTGGCCTGCGCGCGCACTTCCTCGTTGTGCTCGCCGACCGAGGCGACACGATGATCGATCGTGTTCCGGTTGGCGCTCATCTTGTAGGTCTGGCCGACGCTGCGGACTGTTCCCAGCTCAGGATCGTCGAATTCGGCGACGCAGCCATCTTTCAGGAAGAGCGGATCGGCCAGCGACTCCTCCACCGAACGCACGTCCTGCATGGTCATGCCGCCCTGTGCGGCGGCCTCCACCCACTCGTGCGAAGAGAACTTGGCGACAGCCTCCTGCAGGATCGGGTGATAGTGCGCCATCACCAGCAGTTCCTCGGGCCCGGTGCCGAAGCGGTCCGGGTCGTTCTGCGCCGAGAGGTCGGGGTTGGCTTCGAGCTTGTCACCCTTGGAGGCTTCGAGGATGAAGCGCGGGTTCGGCACCCAGTTGTGGATCCAGCGCTCGTCGGCGCACTTGAAGTGCCCCTTGGGCGAACGGCTCGACAGGATCCAGGAATCGAAGCCGGGATAGTCAATGTTCTCGGCGCGCTGCCAGACGCCGGCGCAGCCGGCGAGCACCCCCTGGAAGAGCGAGGTCTCGACGCGCTGCCCGCGGCCGGTGTGCTCACGCGCGCGCAGCGCGGCATTGATGCCCATCGAGGCAGCGAAGAAGGCGCCCAGACTCGGCCAGTGCGAGGACGGCATCAGTGGGCCTTCGCGGTCGGCGCCCTGCGTCCACTCGTCCGGAATCTCGGCGTCTTCGAACGTATCCGGTCGACCGGCCAGATGATTGAGTGCCCCTTCCGGCCAGCCGCGCTGCTCCCAGAGCATGCCGGTGCGCGCCATGACCAGCGCGTCGTAGGCGGGGCGATCGCTGTGCTCGGTGTCGCGACCATAGCCGGTGATGGAGCAATAGATCAGGCGTGGGTTGCGCGCCGTGAGGGAGTCGTAGTCGATGCCGAGACGCTTGGTGACACCGGGCGCAAAGCTCTCGACCAGCACATCGGCCTGGTCGACCAGCGCCAGGAAGGTCTCCAGATCTTCGGACTTCTTGAGGTCCAGCTCGGCGCGCTTCTTGCCGCGCTGCCAGACGCGATAGCCCATCTGATCCCGGTAAGGATCACCGCCCGGCGGCTCGATCTTCGTCACGTCGGCGCCGTGATCGGCCATCAGCATGGCCGTCATCGGCCCGGCGACGCCCCAGGAAAGGTCCAGCACCTTGATATCTGCGAGTACTCCAGCCATGTCTCCACCTAGTCGGGCAAATGACCACCGACGGCACGGACGCGCGCCGGCGGCAAGTTAGAGTGGACGCTATTAGCTGGCCGGTGCCGAGACATGCCTCAAAAGGGTGAGACTGACTCACCGGCGGTGCCAGCCGGCACCGGTGGATTGTGACCGGCTAGCCCTTCAGGCGCACGTGAAAGTCTTGCAGCGCCGCGTCGATGGCCTCCTCTACCGGCGCTGGCTCCCATCCCAGCTCCTGCTGCGCGCGGTCATTGCGGCAGTTGCTGAGCTGCGTGGAGCAGCGGATGGCATCGCGACAGAAACGTGTCTCGCGGCCAAGCCGCGCAGCCAGCCATCCCGAGACATCCGCCATCGCAAGCATCGGCGCCATCGGGAAGCGCAGCCGCGGGCCCGGGCGCCCGGCCCAGCCCGCCGCATGTTCGAACATCTCGCGATAGCTCAGCCAGCGCTCGGAGAAGATATAGCGCGCGCCGGAATCACCGTGCCGGGCGGCCAGAATCATGCCGCGTGCGGCGTCCTCGATACCGACACTGCAGGAACCGCCCTCCCAGTAGAAGGGCATGCGGCCACGGCTGGCATTCAGGATCAGCTGGCCCTGCGGCGTCGGCAGCAGATCCTTGGCGCCGAAGGTGGTCGCCACGCAAGCAGCGACGCCCTCCATGCGGCTATCAGCGACAAATTCCAGAAACAGCCGCTCGGCCTCGACGCGGCAACGCAGGTAAGGCGGCAAGGCGTCGAGTGTGTCGTAGTAGTCGTCCTCATTCGACGGGCCGCCGTCGTCACGCGGGGCAATCGTGCCGACGCTGCTCGTGAAGACGAAGCGCCGTACACCGGCCGCTTCCGCAGCGCGCAGGCTGTTGCGCAAGCCGTCGACATTGACCCGGTACAGCGGTGTCGGATCGCGCAGCCAGGCACGAGCGTCGACAACGCAGTGATAGACGGTGTCGATGCCCTCCATCGCGCGCACGAGACTGTCGGGCTGCAGCACATCGCCGTGCACAAGGTCCACGGGCAGGCCGGCGATCACTCGCATGTCGCTCGTCGGGCGCGCGAACACGCGCAACGCGTCGCCCTCGCCGCTCAGCTGTCGCACGATATGCGCGCCGAGAAAACCGGAGCCGCCGAGTACCAGCGCCGTAGGCGCGCTCCGCACCACCGGCATCAGCTCCGAGCAGCCTCAGGACCCGGCAAGGCGCGTGCCATCGCCGCGGCTACAGCGCGCCCACCCAGTGGGTCGCGAAGTCGAGCAGATAGAAGGTCAGCATGCTCGCGGCCAGCGCGCCGGCCGCCGTCTGGGTGAGGCTCCAGCGCCGCGCCGGCGTTTCGTCGACGAAGTAGTAGATTGGGAAGCTGGCAATGAAATAGGTGGCGTAGATCGCCGATCCGTAGGCCAGCATCGCCTCCATGTCCCGGTAGTAGAAGCTGGAGGCCATCAACGGATTGGCCATGGCCTTGGTCTCGATCCAGGCCCACAGGTAGCCGATGACGAAGACAAAGACCGGAAACAGCAGCCCCATGGCCGGCAGGCGCAGATTCCCCAGCACGCGCAGCGCGATATTGGCCGTGGCGTGATAGGTCATGAAGAAGGCATGCGTGTAGAAGTACATGATCAGCGGCACCTGTTGCTCGCCGCTGCCCAGCAACGCCGCATCCAGGTTGGTCGTGACATTCGGGTAGACATAGACCATGCCGAGTACATCGAAGAAGTACTCGGAGCCGAAGTAGTTGCCGAAGAAGGAAAAGAGCCCGAGGTAGAGGTTCACCTTCAGCCAGTAGCTGTCGCGCCACGGTCGCTCCGAGAAGCGACCGGCCAGCAGCATCGGCAGCACGAGAATCGGCACAGCGGTGAGTACAGCGTGCGCGAGCATCGCCGTATCGCCCCACTGCTCGCCCCATCCGGTAAGCACCATGACGGCCATGGACAGCATCCAGACCGGCGAATAAAGCAGAAAGACCTTCTCGACCCAGGCCTTGTCCGGGTTGCTGGAAAAGACGCGACTCATGACGGCGCCTAGCGACCGAAGGTGGCGATACGCGCCATCGCCATGAAGTTGCGCAGCTTGCGCCCTGCCGACGGCGCATCGCCCAGCTTGCGATGTCCAGCGAGCAGCTCACCCTTCGCCTGGCGGCGAATCTTGTCCTTGACCGGCTCGGACAGCGCATTCATGCCGGCCAGCTCGAAGAACAGCGCCTTGACGTTGCCCAGATCGAAGAAGTCGCGCTGCCATCCCCATTGGTAATTGCCGGCGTATTCGAACCAGGAACCGCCGATACCCTCGACACAAATGCGCGAGCCGTCCGCGCGGGTATAGGGCGACATCTGCTTCCAGAAGCCGAGCACCGTGCCGCGCCGGTCGTCAATGATGATGTCGTGGTAGGGGTACTCCCAGCCCTCGAAGCCCTCCATCTGATAGCCGAGGGCGATGTCGCAGATCTCCTTTCGACCGTTGGCAACGAACTCCTCGTGGGGCCCCATGTTCCAGGTGTAGACCGCATCCTCGGTGTACATCGGGCCGAGATGCGTGGTCCAGTCGCGATCCTTCTCGGCATCGACATTGGCCTGCAGCCACTTTTCCACCATGGTTTCCATCTCCTCGCGGGGATAGGCCTGATTCGGTGGCGTGATCGATGACACTCGCTTCTCGGACATTTATTGCGTCTCCCTGGCATGGCTTGTGGTCGCGAGCAGATCGCCGGCCCGCCTGGCGGGCAAATGCCCGGCCTCGGCGAGCCAACGGATCGTGTCGCTGAAGGTGTTGTCGCTGTCGCGAAAGGCAATGCCCAGATCGCGGCACGCCTTGTCGGCACTGGCCGCAGGCCAGCGCGTGACGATGCTCATCGACTCGGTGTTCAGCGAGCCCCCGAAGGGCACGACGCGGCGCGCGAGATCGGCGGCCACGCCCGTCGCACGCAGCAGCGCGCCGGGGACCCGGGGCGCGAAGACGCGCCGGCCGGTGACGCGCTCGAGCGCTTCATGCAAGGCGGCCCAGGCGAAATAGGGCCCGCTGAGAATGTAGCGCACGTCTTCGGGCTGCGGCACAGCCTCGCGCTCGAGCAGCAGATGGTGCGCCAGCGCCACGTCGCGGACATCGACGAACTGGATACCGGTGCTGGTGCGCGGCAGCATCTGCGTCAGAAAGGACTGGATCGCGAAGTTGGCCTCGCTCAGCCGAGGATCCTCCGGCCCGATGATGGCGCTGGGATAGGTGATGGCAATGGGGTGACCCTCGGCCTGCAACTCGCGCACCCGCAGATCCGCATCACGCTTGGAGCGCGCGTAAGCATCGCGCGGCGTGCCCAGCGGCGACGCCTCCGTGAGCGCACTCGCTCCCGGCCGGAACAGCACGCTGAGGCTGGAGACGTAAACGATGCGCTCGATACCCAGCTCGCAGGCCGTGCCGATCACCGCCTCCATGCCGCCGACATTGTTTTCGTAGGTCTGCTGCGCCTTGCGCGGGTCCAGTGACACTGCAGCCGCCGCGTGCAGCACGGCATCGCATCCGGCCATCCCGCGCCTGACGGTGTCGCGGTCGCGCATATCCGCCACCACAAAGTCATCGACAACGAAGCCGTGCCGCGCCAGATAATCGCGCGCCGGCTTTGGGTCACGCACCAGCAGGCGCAGCTCATGCCCCGCCCGCAGCAACTCGCGCGCACTGTGCGCACCTACGAAGCCGGTCGCGCCAGTCAGGAAGATTTTCATGGCGGCGTCGCCCTTATTCCTCGACCAGCTTCAGCGCCTGAGTCGGGCAGAGCTCCACTGCCTGATCGACCTTCGCCTTGTCCCCGGGATCGACTGCCTCCTTGACGATGTGCAGCACACCGTCCGCCCCCACCTGGAAATGCGCCGGGGACTCGCCCATGCAGACGGCGTGGCCCTGGCATAGATCGCGGTCGACCGTCACGCGCAGGCTGCGTGCAGCGCTCGCGGGGGCCTCCTGCGCAGTGTGTGCAGTGTGGACAGGACAACCGGCTGCGGCCGCGTCCGGGATGGCCTCCGGCGCACCGGCCGTGCCGTAGCGTGTAGCGAAGCTGCCCGGATCACGGCGCCGGTAGCGCACCCGGCAGGGCTCCTCCGGCTGCACGATCATCTCGGAGTAGTCGTCGACGTAGCTCTCGGGCCGATCAACCAGCTCAAAGTCGTATCGGCGCAGCAGCACAGCGAAGATCGCCTTGATCTGGAACATCGCGAAGGCGTTCCCGGAGCACTTGTGCTTGCCGCCGCCGAACGGCTGATAGGCCATGATGTTCTTGTCCTCGCGGCGCCCTTCCCCGAAGCGATCCGGGTCGAAGACCTCCGGGTTCGGAAACAGGCTCGACATGCGATGCGTCACCGGTGGCGAGGCCCAGACCATGTCCCCCGAGCGAATCGTGTAGCCCTTGAAATTGAGGTCCTCGTTGACCTGGCGCATCAGGATGATCAGCGGTGGATGCAGGCGCAGCACTTCCTTGAGCACGCAGTCCAGCACATGCATCTCGCGCATGTTCTGGTAGGTGATCTCGCCTTCGGCGCCGAGCAGTTCGTCGACCTCCTCGCGTGCCTGCTTGAGGATGTGTGGATGCTTCAACAGCTCGAGCAGCATCCAGGCGGCCGTACCGGAGCTGGTGTGGTGCCCGGCGAAGATGGCACCGATGAGCATGCCGGTGATCTCGTCCTCGGACAGCGCCGTGCCATCGGCGTAGCGCATGTCGATCAGGCTCTGGAACATGTCGTCGGGCTTGTCCGACTGCTCCGCACGCCGCCGTACGATGTCGCCGACAAGCTGCTTCAAGCGCTTGCGCGCCCGGTCGCGGCGGCGGAAGCGCGGAATCGGCAGATTGGGGAAGTGATAGGCGACCGGGTGCACGCCTTGCTCAAGGTCGTGATAGATCTCCGCGAACTCCTCGTTGAGTTCATAGCGAAACTCGCGGCCGAGCAGGCAGTGACTCGCAGTGTTGATCGTCAGCTGCTTCATGAAGGCGACCAGCTCGATCTCGCCCGCCTTCTCCCAGTTCGCGATGAGCTCCTCGACCTCCTGCACGACCTTGGTCGAATGGTTGCGCATGGCCTCCGCACGCAGCGTCGGCATCAGCATGCGCAGCTGCTCATTCTTGCGCTCGATGGGTGCGTCGAAGATGACGCCCTCGCCGAAGACGGGCGTCATCAGTTTATAGGCAGCGGACTGATCCAGCTGCTCATCCGAGCCGCGGTAGAAGACCTCGCTGGCTTCATCGCCGGTGAGCAGCACCACGCGCTGGCCGAGCAGACGGAAAGAGGCGATCTCGCCGCCTCTGCGCGCAACGTCCGAGACGAAGTGGAAGGGATTCCGGACGAAGGAGATCAGATGACCCGCCCAGGGCAGGCCACCCGGATGCGAGGGCGGATTGGGCCCGCCGCCGCGCGGTTGTGTCATCGTGTGGGTTGCCATGGCTGCACTCCTGTCTGCTCGCTGTGGGGATTGCCGGACTAGCGGCCCGCCCGGGCGGCCGCCTCCGGCGCGAACTGCTGGGGCCGCATCGGCTGATTGAGACGCCACCAGCCGTCGCCGGCCTCGTTGACCAGGTAGTCCGCCTCGTAGGCGCCCGAGGTCAGGTCGTGGAAAAGCGAAACGCCGCGCTGGTAGGTCCCCGATTCCTGCGAGTAGAAGTACAGCACCCAGTTGCTGCGCCAAATATTGCCGCGCGTGTCGTAGTTATCCGACATGTGCGCCAGCCAGGTGTCCTCGTGCGCATAGATACGCCGCTTGCCGTAGACGTGGCGGTACTCCTCCTTCAGGTAGCCGTCGATGACCCAGACGCGATGCAGCTCCCAGCGCACATGCTCGGGGTTGATGGTCTTGGACTGAATGAGCTCGTCGTAGCTGATATCGGGGTCGTTGACCCGGAAGTTGTGGCGCGGGATGTACATCTCCTTCTTGCCCACCAGCTTCCAGCTATAGCGCTCCGGCGAGCCGTTGAAGATGTAGTCATCGTCGGAGGTCCGCATGCCGGCCGGCGGCACGGGATAGTCGTGACCGATCTCGGGGGCCTTGCGCACGCGGCGGGTGCCAGGGTTGTACTGCCAGGCCTGCGTCGAGTCGTTGGCGAAGTTGTTCGGCTGGTAGCCGACGTTGATCTCGCCGCGGTTGCTCGGTGGCGCCAGCAGTTCGATGAAGAGATAGCCGCCAACCTTGTCGCTGAAATAACCGCGCTCGTCCGGATCGGGATTGGCGCCCGCGTTCATGGTCGTGAAGTCCCATTTCCCCCACGAAACAGTGCCGTCGCCCTGCACGACCGCGATGTCGTAGATCGCGTGTTCGGTCCAGGCACGGTGCGGCTGGGTGACATTCCAGATCGCTTCCAGCCCATTCTCAGGAAAGGGAAAGGGGTGCGCCCCGGCCATGCCTTCCAGGCCCAGGCCGTCGTCGACGATCTTGGCGTTCTCGGCGTTGTAGCGAACCGCGTCGCAGACCCAGTCGTGATAACGGAAATCGCGGTGGCTGGAGTAGACATTCATGCGGAACTGTTCCGGATACTTCTGGAACATCTGCTTAAGACTTTCGCTCAGGCGCTCCGCGTGCTCCTTGTAGTTGTCCGCGGTAATCGTGACGATCGGCTCTTCGTCGGCGTAGGGTCCGGGTTCATAGCCGTGCGGCTTGCTCTGGCCGGGCCAGGTCTTGAACCATTTGCCGGTGTATTCGGCGACGCCGCTTTCGGTGCCCTTCCGGGGCGCCCCCATGCAGTTGAGCTCGTCACCGCCCAGCTTGGCGATCTGCTCCTTGGTCGCATCCGCCCATAGCTGTGCCACGGGCGCGCAGATTCCGATCATCAAGCCGATGCACGCGGCGCGTTGCATTGTCATGGTCGCCTCCTCAGGTTGTTCGCCTTGCACCGTCCTGCATGGTGCGTGGTAGTAATTTCTACTCTATTACTGATAATTCGTATTACTCATTCCGGACTAGTGCCGGGCTGCCGCTCGGGCATCAGAAGAAGTCGTACTCCATGCTCAACCCGATGGTGTCGCGGTCGGCCAGCGGCCGATCCAGGAAGTGCGGCGCACCACCGAGGAAGCCGCTGTACTGGATGCCGATCGTCAGGCGCTGCTGGCGCGTGAACTCGAAGCCGATACCGACACGGGTGTCGTTCTCATCGAAGAGCGAGCCAAAACCACCGTTGAGCGGCGAACGGCCTTCGAGGGCCTGTTGATAGGAGATCGGCACGGTCAGGTCCCAGCCCGGGAACAGCGAGTAGTGCTGGAGAATGGCGAGCACCGATACCGCCCAGGCCTGCCGATCGAACTGCAGCTCCTTGAAGTACTCACCTTCCGTATCCCCTTCCTGACTGGGCTGCGCCTGCACATCGGTCGCCTCGACCCAGCCAAGCTCACCGACCAGCGATAGGCTGTCGAAGAGCCACGGCGGACGGCCGCTGTAGATGGCGTTGACCAGCACTTGATTCGTGTTGGCCCGCGTCGGCGTCGGAATCGGGCCGTTGACGCCGTTGGGCACATCCACGTTGACGTCGACCCCACGGCGATGGATGACCTCCGCCGCAACGTTCACGCCGGCGAAGAGGGTCGACAGGCTCATCGCGTAGAGATCGACGTTGTCGAAATAGCGAATGTTGTAGCTCGCCGGCACGTTGATGCCCAGATCGGCCGTCGTTATCGCCGGTATCAGCGTGGCGCCGGCGATTTCCTGCTCGGGGATGATGGCCAGCTCGCCGAAGTTGGTGACCACCGCCGGCGTCTTCTGGTGATAGCGCAGGTAGTAGGCTCCGAACTCGGTCACCGGTGTCAGCTGATACTTCAGTCCCGCACCGTATTCCGGGTCATCCGACTCGATGTAACCGGCGAAGGTCGGGTTCAGCCCCTCCGGCGCGTCAAGGATGGAGTTCGCCCCGCCCAGCGGCAGACGGATCGGCGGCAGGCCGTCGAGCGGCAGCGACAACAACAGGTTCTCCAGTGCCTCCACCGGCAGCTGGTTGTCGAAGAACGCCTCGTCGATGGTCATGACGAGGCCGGCGATCTGGTCGGGATCGGTGATGTCGAGCTCGGCTAGGTTCTCCGTGTTCAATGGGTTCTTGAGGCCGTAGATCATCTCGGCCCCGGGACCGACGACATCGCTGGGCGAATAGAAGCTGCCGATGGGGTCGATCTCGAAGGGCTTGAAGTCGACGATGTATTGACCGAGCAGCGTGAGGCGCCGAGAGAGCGTGAAGCGGAAGGAGGCCTGGTTGACCGGCAGCAGGATGCTCTTGACGTCGATACCCGGAACCGTCGCGCGCGTCGCATCGGCCGGCGCCTGCGCCTGTGCGATACCGCTGAAGAAGAGACTCTCGCCCCAGGCGGCGATGTGCCGACCCACCCGAACGTTGAGCGCCATCGTGTCGCCGAAGTAGAAATTGCCGTAGACATAGGCATCGAGCAGGCGCGCGCGACGGTGGCTGCGACTTTCGGCAGCGTCCGTGAAGGTATTGAAGGGCTCCTGCGAGGTATTGATGCTATCCGGCGAATCGTGATCGTTGCGACCGGCATAGGCGTGGTCGTAAAAGGCGTCGCCGCGGATCAGAAAGCCGTAGTCTCGCCAGGAGAAATCGAGATCCCCGAGCAGCGACGCTCGGTTGTTGACCATCGCCCACTGGTCGAAATTGCGATTACCGTCGTCGTAGTTGTGCGACTCGGGATACTTCAGAAACTCGGCAACGGGCACCTCCGGGCTACCCGGCGTATCGATGATGCGCGGGTCCGGATTCTCGAGCCGCCATGCGGCCGCGTAGCTGGCCTTGAGCGAGTACGCGAGGTCGATACCGTAGAAGTCGGCGCGCCCGGCCTCAGCCGCCGGAAGCCAGCACGCCAACAAGCCGAGCAAACAGCCGGTAACACGCGATGCATGTCGGTGGCGCACCACGTCGCGCCACCTCCCCCCAGAATCCTTCTGCATAGTCCCCTCCGATGTGCACGTCCACTCTCTTTATTACCGCGCGGGTGGATCGGCTCAGGCTGCTGCCCGCAACTGCTCGACCGTCAGGCGAATCCCCTCTTCAAGGGAAACCGCCGGCTGCCATTCCAGATCGCGCCGAGCCTTGGCGATGCTGAAGTAGTGATGCGTGACCATGTAGCGGACAGAGAAGCGCGTCATGCCGTTCTCCGCGTTCAGCGTGCCGCCGCGCAGCGTGTCGATGCCCTCCGCCACGGCGGCCGCCGAGTAGGCGATCCAGTACGGCACCTTTCCCTTGATCGGCGGGTAGCCCATGGCGACCACCAGCTTCTCGATGAAGTCGAAGAAGGCCATGGGCTCGCCGTTGGTTACGAAGTAGGCCTGACCGCACACCGGTGAGCCGTCCTCCAGCCGCGCCTCAGCGGCAACGACGGCATCGACGAGATTGCTGATGTAGGTGAAGTCGGAAAGCTTGTCGCGATTGCCCACCGCCTTCGTCAGCTTGCCGGCGGCGGCCTTGTCGAGAATGGCCGGCACGAATCGATTGTCACCGGCACCGAAGACCACGTGCGGGCGGATCGCGCAGGTATGTGCACCGCCCTGCCCGCTTTGCGCCAGCACGACCTTCTCGGCGGCGATCTTGCTGTCGGCGTAGGGCGCCTGCGAAATGCGCGAATAGGGCAGGCTTTCGTCGCCGTATTCGATGTCCTGGCCCTCGTAGACCGCGCTGGCGGAGCTCATGTAGACAAGGCGCGGTATGCCGTGCGCGCGACAGGCCGCCAGCACATTCTCGGTGCCGGTCAGGTTCACCGCCCACACATCCTCCTCGCGGCTGTGCTTGGTGTGTACCAGCGAGGCGTTGTGAATGACGCTGTCGACCCCCGCGAAAGCCGCCTTGACGGCATCGGCGTCGCGGATATCGAGCTTGACGAAGCGGACATCGCCGCGAAAGGGGCGATCGAGCATGTCCGCGCAGATCACCCTGAAGCCTTCGTCGGCAAAGCGATCGACCAGCGCGCGCCCGACGAAGCCCTGCCCCCCCGTTATAAGAATCGTTCTGCTCATGCTGCGCTCCCGGATCTACTTGAAGGTGCCGAAGGCCTGATCCCAGAACGGAAAGATCGAGGCGTAGTTGTATTTCAGCTTGGCGTGATGGATGTCGTGCTTCTCGGCCCAGAAGTTGAAGAGCCGGAAGGCCGGATGCGGCAGCACGAGATTGCCGTGCACGATGATGTTCACGGTCGAATAGACGAACCAGGTCGTCAGGAACGAGACCGTGCTGATCGGCCCCAGGATCACGATCGCCAGAACCAGCAGCCCCAGGCCAGCGATGTTCTCGGCCGGATGCAGGAAGATGCTCTCCGGCGCCGTCGGAAACTTCACGTAGTGGTGGATGCGGTGCACATGCTTGAGCACCCGCGGTTGATGCATGAAGCGGTGCAGGAAGTAGTACATGAAGTCGTAGAGCAACAGCACTGCGAGCACCTCGCCGATGAAATGCGCCGTGCCCGGCCAGCCCGCATACATCGCCCAATCGCCCAGGTAGAAGAAGAAGGCGGCGAGAACCGACAGCGACAGCACATTGTTGAGCTGCGTGTTCACCATCAGACGCGTCTTCGGAATCTGATAGGTGCTGGGCGTGCGGATGCGGTACTTCGAGAAGCGCTCCGACTTGGCCGCCCAGGACAGCGTCTGCATGAGCACGCCGTCGAAGGCCAGGATGGCCGCGAATGCGATGAAGAAAGCGGTATCCATGACTCCTACCTCGTGGATTGTGTGGCGCCGGAAGCGCGGTTTCCGCGCATCAGGCTGAGAAGACTCTTGAAACGCTGGCGCCAACCGGTCGCGAAGAGCAGCCGGATGCCGTTGCGCGCCTTGGCGTAGTCGCCCGCCCCGACCGGATACAGCCGCTGCGGAACGGCGACGGGAAAACGATCGCTGAGCACGGCCTTGGGATTGGTGTAGGCGCGCAAGCCGTCGCGCCCGTTCATGCGCCCGAAGCCGGAATACTTGACGCCGCCGAAGGGCAGATCCTGATTCAGGTAGCACAGCCCGAAGTCGTTGATGCAGGTCGCGCCCGCCTCGAGTTCGGCGGCGATGCGCTCGGCGCGCTTACGGTCGCGCGAAAAGACCGAGGACTGCAGACCGAAGTCAATGGCATTGGCGATGCGCACGGCCTCGGCGTCGTCGGCGGCGCGCATGATCAGCATCACCGGCCCGAAGACCTCCTCGCGGGCGATGCGCATCTCGGGGGTGACATCGACCAGCACCGTCGGCGGATAGAAGCTTCCGGAGGCGCCTTCGGGAAGCCGACCGCCGACCAGCGCGCGGGCACCGGACGCCAGCGCATCGCGCACCAGCTCGTCGACGATGCGCACCTGCTGCGGCGTCGTCATGGCGCCGACATCCAGCGTGCCGGGTTGCTCCGGCACACCCTGGCGCATGTCGCCGGCGATGCGGGTCACCTCTTCGACGAAGCGGTCAAAAATGCCCGCCTGCACGATGAGGCGCTCGGAGGCGATGCAGTTCTGGCCGAGATTGATGAAGCAGCCGCTCAACGCCGAGTGCACGGCCTGCTCCAGATGCGCATCATCGCAGATGATCATCGGATCCTTGCCGCCCAGCTCCATGACCACCGGCGTCAGATGCTCGGCACTGCCCTCGATGATCTTGCGGCCGTTGCCCACCGAGCCGATGAAGAGAATCTTCTGCACCCGGCTGCGCACCAGCGCCGCACCGGTCTCGCCATAACCGTTGATGATCTGCACGGTCTCGGCCGGGAAACCCTCGGCGACCAGCGCCTCCTCGAAGACCCGCCGGAAGCGCTGCGTCGACCAGGCCACTGCCTCGGAGGCCTTGAGGACCACCGCGTTGCCCGCCATCAAGGGCGCAACCAGCGAGCCGAAGATGTTCTGGAAAGGATAGTTCCAGGGCACGATGCAGGCCACCACGCCCAGCGGACGATATTCGATGCGCCCCTTCTTGTGCTTGAGCAGCCCGGACGGCACCGACTCGCTGCGCAGATGCTTCTCGCCGTAGCGGATGATCCAGCGAATCTTGTTGCAGACCGGCATTACCTCGCCCAGCAACGCGTTCTCCCAGGTCTTGCCGGAATCCGCGACGACAGCGGCGCAGAGCTCGTCGACGTCGTCGAGGATGCTCTGCAGCATGCGGCGCAGCACCGCCCGGCGCTGGCGGAAGCTGCTCTGCGCCCACTGCTTCTGCGCCGCGCGTGCGCGCTCGACCGCCTCCTGCACCTCCGCCGGGGTGGCGGCGGGCAGCGTGCCCAGCGTCTCGCCGGTGGCCGGATTGCGACAGTCGATCTCCGTGACCTGGCGGAGCGGCGTCTCGGGCGCTCTTGCCTGTGCTTCGACACTCACGTGCGTGCTCCCTCAAGAATGAATTCCGCAGCGCGATAACCGACCATCATGCTCGGCGCGTTCAGCGCCGAGACCGGAATTTCCGGAAAGACGGAAGCGTCGGCCACGCGCACATTGGCCAGGCCCTTCACGCGTAGCTGTGCGTCGACCGGGCTGGCGTCGTCCGTGCCCATGCGGCAGCTGCCGCAGTAGTGAAAGGTCGTCATCGTGGCCTGGTGGACCCAGCGCCAGCGCTTGCGCGCGTCCTCCGCCACGGCCGCCTTCGACAGCGGCCGGGCGCCGGCAGAAGCCAGCGGCGGCTGCTCGGCGATGCCCTGTGCCCTGGCGATGGCCGCGTCCATGGCTTCGCGGTCGGCAGCGGTCGCGTAATAGGCCTGGTCGACCAGCGGGCTGTCCTCCGGCTGCGCCGACGCCAGCCGCACGCGGCCGCGCGAACTCGGCTTGCCCAGAATGACGACGATGCCGAAGATCCTCGATACGAAGCGCTTCAGCGGCGGCAGCAGGAAGGCACCGCGCACCAGCGCACGCAGCAGGCTGCGCAGCGGCCGCAGCCGGTAGAGCCGGCCGGGCAGCGCCAGGATCGGCAGCATGCGCAGCATCGATTCCTTCAGCGAAGCCGGTGCCGCGTAGCAGACAAAGCAGGTATCGGGCGGCGCCGGCTCTGCCCCCCGCTCGCGCGCGGCGCCGAAGGCGTAGATTTGCGGATAGCGGAAATCGACGGGCACGCGCCCGCGGTAGAAGACGCAGACGTTGGGGTGATCCTGCAGGTTCTCGCCAACACCCGGCGCATCCAGTACCGGCGCGATGTCGTGCTGCTGCAGATGCACCGCTGGGCCGACGCCGGAGAGCATGAGCAGCTTCGGACTCTCCAGCGCGCCGGCGCAGAGGACGACTTCCTCCGCGACGTCCACGCGCTGCAGTTCCCCGTTGCGCCGGAACTCGACAGCCACGGCGCGACGCTGTGCATCGAAGATCAGCCGCTGCACCACGGCGCCGCTTAGAATCTCCAACTGCGCATGCTGCTGACCGTGCAGCCAGACCCGATAGGAACTGCGTCGCTCGTCGCCCTCGTAGTTCATCGCGTTGCAGCCGACGACCTCGCCGAGGTCGCCGTCGTTCATCCCATCCTTGCGCGCGAAGCCGGCGCCGCGGGAGGCGGCGATGAAGCGCTCGGCGAAGGGCGTGGGCGCACGCGGCCGGATGCGCAGCCGCGCCTCGATGGCCTCGAAAGCCGGCACGACGTCCTCCCACTGCCAGCCCTGGGGCCAGGCCGCGAAGTCGCGCCGATCGCCTCGCGTATAGACCATACCGTTGACGCCACCGCTGCCGCCCAGCACACGGCCGCTGCCCATGTAGAGCGAGCGCCCGCCGCAGCCCTCCTGCGGCACGCTCATGCGATGCCACATCAGAGCGTCGTTGGTGAAGCTGTGCTTGAAGCCGTCGGCCGACAGTGTTTCCGGATGCTGCTCGGCGGCGTCGCCGGCCTCGATCAGCAGCACGCGCCCGGCTCCGGCTTCGGCCAGCTGACCGGCGAGCACACAGCCCGCCGAGCCGCCGCCGACGATGACGTAGTCGTAGACCGTATCGCCCGCAGCAGCCTGCGGTGGCAGATCCCGCTGCTCACCGGCTGTCGCACTGCTGTCTCCTCGCGGCTGAGCCACAACGCGCATCGGGCGCATAATTTATCTTTCATTTCATGTAACGACAATTACTACATTAGAATGCCGGCGTACCCGTGTCAACACGCCCGGGCCACAGGCTCGGACGGCTTCGAATCCCCCCCGCCAACCGATGGATACAATGACGTCATGAGCCAGCCCACCAAGACCCCGAAAGGCGGCGAATCGGGCACTTCCAAGCCGAGGAAGGGCCGGCGCCCCCAGGCCAGCGATCTGCGTGCGGCCAAGGACGAGCTCTATCGCCGCCACATCCTGGCGGTGGCCGAGAGCGTCTTCGCCGAGCAGGGCTTCGCCAGCACCAAGATGCAGGACATCGCGCGCTCGGCCGGCATCTCGCTCGGCACGCTCTACCAGTCCTATGCCAGCAAGCGCGAGCTGCACCGGAGCGTGCTGATTGCTCGCGATACGGAGATGTTCGAGGCCGTGATGCAGAAGGGGCAGGCCGTGCTCCAGCAGCCCGAGTCCATCGAGCGGCTGCTATGGCTGCAGCGCACGCATCTGGAATTCATGCTGGAGCATCCCGACTATCTGCGGATGCAGCTGCACGAAGGCTACGTCTGGTATCACGACGCAGCCTGGCCGAGTTCCGAGGAGCAGCAGCTGTGGATTCGCGGCCTCGACGTCATCGAACAGGTCTTCGACTGGGGGCGCCGCCAGGAACTCTTCGTCCCGGGGACTGCGCGTGACGATGCGCGCCTGCTCATGGTCATGCAGCAGACGCGGCTGGCGAACTGGATGATGGACGAGATGCGGGAATCCCACGAAACCGTGATCGGCCGCGTACTGGCCGATTTCGTCCGGCAGTTCTGCCGCCCGGATGTCGCCGCCGGGATGCTCTCGGCAGACGGGGCAGCGCTGAGCCCAGCCGCGCAGGAGCGGCTCGGGGCCATCGATCAGAAACTGGGCGCTTGAGAGCTCGATAGCCCCCGGGCTCATCCTGTCGGACGAGGACAGGCAGCGGGCGAGCCCGCAATCGTGCCGCCTCCACCAAGGGGAGACCAAGATGACCCAGACGAGCAGCGGGGATTTTCCGGAAGGCGCCACCATTGTCTTCGGCGGCAGCGGCGGCATCGGCGCCATCATTGCCGAAGGCTTCGCGCAGGCGGGCAGCGATGTCGCTGTCACCTATCACAGCAAGGCCGAGCGCGCGCAGGAAGTCGCCGCCCGCATTGAGGGCGCCGGCCGCAAGGCAGCAGCGCTGCAGGTCGACGTGCGCGACGCCGCCCAGGTCGAGCAGGCGTGCGACACCGCCCTAAAGACCTTCGGCAGTGTGCATACGGTCGTCTTCGCTGCGGGACCGGTGGTCGAGCAGAAGCTGCTCGCCGATACCGAGCCCGAGCTGTGGCAGGCCTCGATGCAGACCGAGATGCAGGGCTTTCTGAACGTCACGCGCAACTTCCTGCCCGCGTTGCGCAGCAGCCAGGGCAGCTTCGTGCACGTGGGCTCGGCCGGCGATCGCTGGTGGCCACCCAAGGACGGCCTGTCGGTGGTGCCGAAGGCCGCCAACGAGGCGCTGGTCCGCGGCATTGCCAAGGAGGAGGGCGTTAACGGCGTGCGCGCCAACTCAGTGCTGGTGGGCGTCATCGAAGCCGGCATGTTCCTGGAACTGCTACAGCGCGGCGTCTTCGACGACGACTGGATCCGCGAGACGCAGAAGCTGCTGGCGCTCAAGCGCTGGGGCAAGCCCGAGGACATCGCCAATGCCGCGGTCTTTCTCGCGTCCCGACGCGCCGGCTACATCACCGGCGAGCAGCTCAACGTCTCCGGCGGCTTCGGCGTCTGAAGCCGGCGCCAGACAGCGGCTGAAGGGACAACCGCAGGAGGGGGAACCACAGATTACGCAGATTGGCGCAGATTGCTTTTTGATCGGATAGCGATCCGACGGCGTCTGGCCGCGAGTCCTGCAGTCAGACAATCAGCCATCTGCGGTCATCTGCGAAATCTGCGGTTGCCTTCCTGGTTTCAGCAGTCGCCTGCCGAGCAGTGACCTCCGGCGCACCTCACCGCCCCTGCCGGCGCAGGCCCTCCGGCGAGAATTCGCCCGGCCGCGGCTCGCGGAAGTTGAAGCGCGCGCCGGTGGGCTTCTCGTTGCTCAGCTTCTCGATGCTGTAGGAGCCCGCGTCGAGGTCGTGATACATGGAGACGTTGTTGTAGTAGCCGCCGGCATCGTAGGCATAGATCATGGCGTCGGTGGAGACGCGCCACAGCTCACCGCGCTTGTCGTACATGTCGGCGACCACCTTGTGCCAGCTGTCCTCCTCGACGTAGAAGCGGCGCTTCGAGTAGATGTGCCGCGTGCCCTCCTTGAGCGTGCCTTCGATCACCCAGACGCGTCGCCGCTCGTAGCGGATGTGCTCGGGATTGGGGTGGCCGATGGGGCCGATGAAATCCTCGTAGTCCAGTTCGCGCGACTCCATGCGGTAGTTGTGGAAGGGCACGATGAGTTCCTGGCGGCCGACCAGTTTCCACTCGAAGCGATGCGGCGAACCGTTGAAGCCGTTCTGCTCGTCGACCACCCGCGGGCCCTGCGGCACCGGGTAGTCGTGCTGTACATCCGGCGTCTTGCGCACGCGCCGCGTGCCCGGATCGTACTGCCAGGCCTCGCGCCCGCTACCGTCCCGGAAATCGTAGGTATTCGCCGACAGCGTCGTGCGCCCCTTGTTGCGGGGCGGCGCCAACTCCTCGCTGAGGCTATAGGCAAAGATGTCGCCGTCCTCCCAGCCTTCGCGATCGTTGCCGCGCGCATAGGGCGAATAGGTCTTCAGCAAGACCTCCGATTCGGTAACGCTGCCGTTGGCGTGCACATACCTCGAAACCTGCGGCGCCTCGATCAGCCACGGTGCGGTCGCCGAGATCACGTTGTAGATGATGTGCAGCCCGCTTTCCGGAATCGGGAACGCGGGCCCGCCGTAAGCGCCGCGCAGGAATTCGCCGTCGTGGGTGAGCTCCGCCTGCTCGGCATTGCGCCGCATGTTCTCGATGCGACGATCCGACGGCCGAAAGTCGCGCCGCGTCGGATACACCTGCATCTCGAAGGATTCCGGATAGGCCTCGAAGAGCGCCTTCTGGCCGGGGCTGAGCAGCTCCGCATATTCATCTACGTTGTCGGCGGTGATCGTATACAGCGGCTCGTCGTCGGCATAAGGATCGGCGTGAACCTTGCCATCGTGGCTGATATGCGGCGGCACCCCCTGCCACTTGCCGCTCCATTCCGGAATGGAGTCGTCCTCGTTGGCGGCCGCGACAGCACCGCTGGGAGTAAGCGCACCACCGAGATCCTCGGGACCATACTCGGCCGATGCGGGATCTGCGTGTGCGGGAAGGGCGAGGCCTAGACCGATGAGGCCGGCGCACAGAAGGAAAAGGAATCGCGATGGGATGGTCGTCATTGCAGGCATCTCAGAAGCTGTAGCGCGCGGAGAAGGAGGCGAAGCTGCGATCGGCGAGCGCGCGGCGATCGACATCGGGACTGCCGTCGAAGAGGTTGTAGGCCAGCTCAATCTGGAAATTGGCCAGATAGGTGCCGGCGATACCGATGCGATAGCGGCGATCGCCCTGCCCGGTCAGGCTGCCCAGCGACGCCGTCAGCGAAGTCTTGCCCTCGAAGGCGTTGGCGTGAGCGAAGGTCACCGTCGCGTCCCAACCGGGCAGTACCTGCTGCCAGGTCGCAATAAGCTGGCCCTGGAAGGCCGCCGCGTTTCGGCTGTTACTGAGCTCGTCGTACTCCTCACCACCGTCCTCGACCGGATCGACGTCGGCGACATGCACCCCGCTGACCTCACCGACCGCGATGAGCTGATCCCAGAACGCAGTGGGCAGGAAGATGTAGGTGGCACCCAGATTGGCCTGCCAAATATCACCACGCGTCGGCGTCGGCGCTGGCGATCCGGCCAGCGCCGGTGCGTCCACGGTCGTGGCAGCGTCCCAGCGATGGCTGAGCTCGCTGGTCACTGCCGTGCCGAAGACATCCGTGCTCAGGCTGATCGAGGCTAGACGAATGTCATCGGTATAAGCCACCTGATAGCTGCTCTGACCGCCGATCAGCTGTGCCGGTCCCGGATTGTTGAAGACGACCCCGATCGGGTTCTTGTCGTCGTACTCCATGTAGTGGATGGCGACTTCGGTACCCAGACCGAAGAGATACTTCATCGCCACACCCCAGTCGCCGGTTTCGCCCGGCTTGATGTCCGCCTCGCGCGGCACCTGTACATCGCCCACGACTGGCAGTCCCTCGACGATCAGGAACTCGGCGCCCGGCCCCACCACGTCGGTGCTACTGAAATAAGCGCCCACCGGATTGAGCTCGGTGAAGCTGCGCTCGTACTGGTAGTAGGCCGACACACCAAGACGCGTACCGAGTCCGATCTGCGCGTGCACCTGGCCGACCGGCAGCAGGATCTCCTTGACCTCGGTGCCCGGCACGTTCGAGCTGGTGGCGTCGGCGGGACTCTGCGCGCCGCTGGTGTTCGGGAAGAAGAGGCTCTCGCCCCAGGAGACTACCTGCTCACCGGCACGGATATTGAAGCTGGTATCGCCGAGGAAAAAGGAGGTGTAGGCGTAGGCGTCCAGCACCCGCGCCCGGCGCCCCAGCCGGCTCTTCATGGCATCGCTGAAGCGATCCGTCGCGCCGTCGCGATTGCGGCGCTCCGGCGCATCGTGATCGGGCGTGCCGCCCATGATGGCCTCGTCGTAGAAGGCGCTACCGCGCAGGAAGACGCCACTGCGCCCGCGCTCGAGCTGCAGCTCGCCCAGCACCGCCGCGCGATTGTTGACCAGCGACTCCCTTTCGAAATTGCGATTGCCGTCATCGCCATTGATATTGGCTAGCAAGCGGTCCGATGCGCTCTCGCCGCGCATGGCGGCGCTGTAGGTGAGATTGGCCAGATACTCCATTTGCCAGTGCTCACCGAAGTACAAGGTGTTCGCGCTCGCCACCGGAAGCGCGGCGGCGGCCGTCAGTCCTGCCAATGCGCCGGCGGCGCGTATCCCCCATTGCCTCGTCATGCTGTCTCCTGTTGGTCTGCTGCTCCGCGCGTGTGCGCGCTGTCGGTGCTACCGGCTCCCTGCATCAACGCATCACCGAGCGGCGTTGTTCCATCCAAGGCATGCAAGGGCTGCTGCAGCATCTGCAGCAGATCCCGGCTCGTGGAAACGACCCCCGCAACGGGGCCCGCGATGGCGCAATAGGCGGCCTCGGCCATCATCTCCACCGGTTCCACCCACTCCGGCCGGCTGTCGCCCAGGGCCCTGACCACTTCGTCGGCGCCCTCGGTATGCGCAATCTTGCTGGGCAGAATGGCGTTGACGTGCACGCCGCTGCCGTGCAGCTCGGCGGCGAGCGCCTGGGTGTAACGCTCCAGCGCCGCCTTCGCGGCACCGTAGAGCGCCAGCTTGTGCACGAGCGCCGGCGAGCCCGGATAGGGAATCGGCGGCTGGCGCGCCGTCTCGCTGCTGATGTTCAGCACGCGCCCCCAGCCCTGCTCGCGCATACCCGGCAGCAGCGCCTGCGTCAGGTCCACTGCCGCGTGGAAATTGACGGCGAAGGTCGCTTCGCGGGCGGCGCGGTCGATGCGACTCGGCGGCGCAAAGGCAGGTATGGCGGCCGCGTTGTTGACCAGGATGTCGATCGGCCCGAAGACCTTCCCAGCGCGGTCGCCGAGCGCCGCGCATTCGTCGGAATCGGCGAGATCGGCGATCACCGCCTTGGCCTTACCACCGACAGCACGAATGCGCCGGCAGCTCTCCTCCAGACCCTCGGCCGAGCGCGCAGAGGCGCTGAGCACCACTGCCACACCGTGGGCTGCCAAACGCTGCGCGATAGCGCGACCGATACCGCGGCTTGCCCCCGTAATCAACGCCACCCGCCCTGTCAGCGCGGTCATGCTCGGTTCGGTCATCGCGGGCCCCGCCGGAGGCCGCGGCTTCGGACGCCCCCGGATCTCATGCCCGTGCCTCGGCGGCGCCCGCAACGGCCGCACGCGCGCCGGCCGGTCTGACTGCCGCTATCAGCAGCGCCGCCACCAGCGCGAAGCCGATGAAGGTCCAGAACGCGACGTCATAGCTGCCGAAGCGGTCGAAAACTTCCCCGATGTAACGCACCGAGAAGATCGAAAGCGGCATGACGATCAGGCTCATCGTGCCCATTACCGAGCCGAAGGAAGCCGAGCCGAAGGCGTCGGCAAGCAGCGTCATCCACAGCGGGTAGGCGCCGCCCACCGCCAGCCCCACCGTTGCGCAGGCCACTACCAGGCCTGCGTAGCCGGGCTCGATCAACAGCACGGCCAGGAAAACCAGGTGACAGAAAGCCACCAGTGCAAATAGCCAGCGCTTGTCAACGCGGTCAGCCAGCGCGCCGATGAGCAGCTTGCCGGCGATCGCCGACACAGTCAGGCAGGACACCAGCAGCGCCGCCTGCTGTGTGGAATAGCCGGCGTCCTCGCCGAAGGGAACGATGGAGGACAGCAGCGCCTGATCGGCACCGAAGAGCAGGCCACAACCAAGACCGATCAGCCAGAAGTTGCGATGGCGCAGCAACTCTCCAAGCGACCACCGTCGCGGCGTTTCGCCAGCCGCCCCACCGGCCCCCGGCGCGGGCCCCGCGTCGCCATCCGGCTGCAGGCCCACGCTCTCGGGCCGATCGCGGACCAGCCAGAGCACCAACCCCAGCATGGCGAGCGCTGCGAACACGCCGTGCACGGCCAGCGCCTGCCGCCAGCCGAAGCTTTCCAGCAGCGTGGCCAGCAACGGCGGCATGGCGAAGCCCCCTGCCGAGGTCGCCACCGCCAGGATGCCCATTGCCCGCCCGCGCCGGCGCTGGAACCAGCGCGAGGTCAGCGTGTTTGCGGCAAGCGCACCGCAAGCCACCGTGCCGAAACCCACCGGCGCGAAGATCGCCAGCCCCAGCAGCCACGGAGTCGGTGCCAACGACATCATCAGGAAGCCAGCCCCGAAGGCGCCGGCGCCGGCCCCCATAACGGCGCGCGCCGGCAACCGATCCATCAGGCGACCGACGATGGGTGACCAGGCCGCCATGCCCAACAGCAGCAGGATGAAGCCCAGGTTCGTGTCGGCGCGCGACAAATCGAAGCTCTCGGCCATCGGCCGCACAAAGAGCCCGAAGCAGTAGGTGGTGCTGCCGATGGCCAGCATCGTGCAGCCGAAACCCGCCGCCATGACCCACCAACCGCGGAAGATGCCGCTCGGCGCCTGCGCCCCCTGCGTCGCCATATCGGCCCGCCTTAGAGCGCGAAGGTGCGCAGCGCGTTGTCGCAGACGATCTTCTTGCGGTCGTGCTCCGGAATGCCGGCCTCGGTGAGCTGACTGACAACCTGCTGCTGCGAGTGAGGCCAACAGGTCGCCGGGTGCGGGAAGTCGGTAGACCAGTACAGACAATCGGCGCCGAAGTAGTCGTAGAAGGCCTTCAGCCCCTTCGGCTCGTACATGAAGGTAGCGCCGCACTGCGCGCGGAAGGTCTCCGAAGGCGGCCGATTCACGCCGGGGAACTCGTAGTGCTCGTGCATGCGCGGATCGAGCAGGAACTCGAAGAACCATGGAATCCAGCCCAGGCCCGGCTCGACGAATACCACGCGCAGATTCGGATGCTTCTCCAGCGTGCCGGTCAGGATCCAGAAACAGATCGCCTCAGCCAGTGGCGCCCAGGGCAACGCCGTGAAAATGCCCTTCTGCGGCGTGGGGTCGCGCCGGAAGATGCTCCACAGCTCGGTCTTGGGCTCAAGGTGATTCATGATGGTGAGCCCGGTCTCCTCGATGGTCCGCCACAGCGGCTCGTAGACCGGGTCATGAAAATCGGGCAGCCCCATATCCGCCGGGAAGGGCGTGATCTGCACGCAGCGCGCCTTGTGGTCGCGCGCCAGGCGCTCGACCTCGCGGCAGGCGAAGTCCACATCCATCAGCGGTAGCTGGTAGGCGCAGAGCAGCCGATCCGGGTTGTAGGAGGCGAAGTCGGCCAGCGCCTGGTTATAGCCCTGGAAGACCTCCTTCCAGGCATCCCCCATCAGCGCCGGATGGCAGACCTTGGCGCCGCCCAGCTCCGGGAAGAGCACCTCGGCCTGCACGCCGTCACGGTCCATGGCCGCCAGCCGCGCACCGGGCTCGCTGTAGCCGGGGTCCTCGGAGGCCTCGGGATCGACGAAGTCGCGCAGTTCGAGATTGGGCTGCCCGCCGCGCAAATGCTCGGCGGCGTAGGCCTCGGACTTGCGACCGGCCTCGTCCCAGACCGCCTGCAGATCGCGCCGAAGGCGCTGCTTGACCCAGTCGCCCGTAAGCAGCACATGGGAATCCGCCGACACCAGCTTTTGCTGCGCCATCTCGGTCATGCCTCGTCTCCTCCCGCGATCGCACGCGGATCGTTATATGGAAACGACGCTATGAGCCCCCGGCCGGGCCGGCCTCCCATATTCGGATGAGACCCGGCACAGCCCGACCGACGACAGGACGCTACTGCGAGCGGCGGTAGAACCAGGTACCCAATGCGGGCAACAGGCAGATGGCGCCAAACATGTTGACCAGGAACATGAAGGCCAGAAGCAGGCCCATGTCCGCCTGGAACTTCAGCGCCGACATCGTCCAGGTCGCCACACCGATGGACATGGTCAGGGCCGTGAAGACCACTGCCGCACCGCGTTCGCGCATGCCTTGCTCGAAGGCCGCCCGGAACTCGCTGCCCTCGCCCATGTGGTGTTGGATGCGCTCGAAGAGATAGAGGCCGTAGTCGACACCGACACCCACGCCCAGCGCGATCACCGGCAGCGTCGATGTCTTCAGGCCGATGCCGAGCACCGCCATCAGCGCGTTGGCGAAGACGCAGACCATGGCCAGCGGCACCAGAACGCAGAGCGCGCCGATCCATGAGCGGAAGGAAATCAGGCAGAAGAGCAGCAGCGCGCCGAAGATCGACAGCAGCATGCGCGCCTCGGCGGCGGCCACGGCTTCGTTGGTGGCCGCCATGACACCGACATTGCCGCTGGCCAACCGGAAGGTCACGTTCTCCGTGTCCTCCTGCTCGATGAAGCGCTTAGCCTCCTCGACGACGTGTGCAACCCGCTCACCCTCGTGATCCTCAAGGAAGACCATGGCCTGGATCGCCCGACAGCTCTCGGTATTGATGCCAAGCTGTGGGTCAAAACCGCGCGAACCCACGGCCATGCCGGCCTGGCTGCGCGGCAGCGCCTGCCATTGCGGATTGCCTTCGTTGAAGGCCCCCATGATCCGCTTGGTCACGCCCGCCACGCTGACCACCGAGCGCACGCCAGCGACGCCGCGCATATGCAGCTCGAAACGGTCGACGGCATCCATGACTTCGTAGTGCAGGCAGGAATCGCCCTCGAAGCCCGGCGCCTCGATGATCACCGAGAGGATGTCCGTACCGACGGTGTAGCTCTCCGATATCACGCGTCCGTCGTAGTTGTAACGCGAGTCCTCGTGCAGCTCCGGCGCGCCGGTGCCGCTGTCGCCGATCACCAGATCCCGCGACAGCCAGGTGGAACCGACCAGAAGCACCAGAGCGACCACCAGCACCCAGCGCGCGCCCTGCGGCGTGGCGCAGCCCGACAAGCTGGAAAGCAGACGTGTCGCCCAGGGCGGCTCACCCTGGCGGGAACGCGCCATGCTCTTTTCTTCCAGCTGCAGACGTGCCAACAGGATCGGCAGGATCATCTTGTTGGTGATGATCATCAGCAGCACACCGATACTGGCCGTGATGCCCAGCTCGTGCACGATGGGAATGTCGATCAGCATGATGACGCCGAAACCCAGGGCTTCGGTCAGAAGCGCCACCGAGCCCGGCACGAAGAGCTTGCTGAAGGCGTTCTTAGAGGCGGTCACTGAGTCGGCACCGCCGATGACCTCCAGACGCCAGGCGCTGGTCATCTGCACGGCGTGGGAGACACCGATGGCGAAGATCAGGAAGGGCACCAGGATCGACATCGGATCGATGCCGTAGCCAATCATCGGCAGCACGCCCAGCAGCCAGAGCACCGGAAGCGCCGCGACGAAGGTAGCGATCCAGGTGATGCGCATGGAGCGCGTATAGAGATAGAGCAGCAGCATCGTCAGCACGAAGGCCAGCGCGAAGAAGGCGATGACCCCGAGCAGACCGTTGATGACATCACCCAGCAGGCGCGCGAAGCCGATGATGTTGACTTCGATGTTCTCGTTCTCGAACTTCTCGCGCAGATCCGTGAGCTTCTGCTGAACTTCCCAGTAGTCGACGTTCTGGCCGTCCTCGCCCCGTTCGAGCAGGTCGGCCTGGATCATCGCCCCCTTCTGGTTATTGGCGACCAGCTGGCCGATCTGCCCGGAATGCTCGACGTTGTGTCGAATATCCTCGAGCTGCTCCTCGGTGCCGCTAAAGCGCGCCGGGATAACCGGCTCGCCGCGAAAACCGTAAGGCGTGACCTCAATATAGATGGTGTCCGGCGTGAACAGCGAGGAGACGGTTGTGCGGTTTACGCCGGGGATGAAGAAGACCTCGTCGGTCGCTTCCTCCAGCGCGGTCAGGAACTCCTCGTTGTAGATGTCGCCCTCGCCCTTCCAGCGCAGATTGACGAGGATCCGGTTAGCGCCGGAGAAGTCGTCCATGTACTCGAACATGGTGTCCATGTATTCATGGTTCACCGGGATCAGCTTGAGAAAGCCGGGATCCAGCTCGATGCGGGAGGCGCTGAAGCCGAAGGCGACGGTCACCAACAGGAAGACGGCCGACAGCGGACGACGGCAATCGATGATGAAGTTGCCGATGCGGTCGATCCAATTGCTTGCGGCGCTCATCAGCCTTCTCCCGTGTTGTTGGAGGTCTGCGGCGACAGGTCGATCAGCCTGGCGCCGGGCTCGCCCCCGACGATGACGCGGCTGTCGCCGGCGCCAAGCACGGTGGCGTAGTTGCCCTGCTTGCTGGGCTGTACCACCCGGAAATCGAAAGTATCGGGCTCGGCAACCAGCACGCGTTGCATGCCACCGACGAGCACCACGCGACCGTCGGCGAGCTGCGTGCCGCCGAAGAGGGTGTCCTCGACGCCGCTGTCGACCTCAGCCCAACTGTCACCGTGATCGCGCGTCTCGAAGACCTTGCCTTCCATGCCGAAGACGATCCAACGCTCTCCGCCCAGCGGCAGCGCACCGAACATGGAGCCCGGGTAATCGACATCCAGGGCCTCCCAGCTTTCACCGCGATCGCGCGAGCGCAGCACCAGCCCACGCTCGGCGGCGAGCAGCAGCGTGCCGTCGTCGGCAACAGCCAGGTCGTTGAGATGGCTTCCGTTGAAGACTTCGTGACGGTGCGACTGCCAGTTCTCGCCGCCGTCATCCGAAACCAGATACTGGCCGAAGCCGCCGACGGCAATCAGGCGTTCACCGTCGGCCGTGACGGCAATATCAAGCAGCGGCTCGGGGATATCCAGGTCCTCATGCACGCGCTGCCATGTCAGGCCACCATCCTCGCTGCGCTGGATGAGCAAATTGTGGCCGACGGCAAAGAGTGTGCGGTCGTCCACCGTGAGCAGGCGCGTGATGGCCGAGCCGGTATCGGAGGACGCATCGGCGTTGCGCCAGGGACCATCGGCGCTGTCGGCGATCAGGATGCGTCCCTTGGCGCCACCCGCGACGAAGTGATCGCCGCTGCGCGCCAGCCCGTTGATGAGGAGCTGGCCGGCCTGGAGCTGCGTCTCGGGGAAATCCGGCAAGGGGCGCGGCGTGAAGGAATAGACCGCACCGGCGGCAACCAGCAAGGCGAAGCCGATGGCCGGCCACCCCTTGCGAAAGCTACCGCGCGTTGGCTGCCCGCCGCCTGGCGAATTCTGTTGCATGCTCTGGCCTCCTCTCGCTGCCCGATCTGCGTCGGGTTCATCTGCATTGCGTGAAGGAGCGCGACTGCGCTCCGCGTCATCGACCTATTTGCCGACCTCGAAAAGCCCCGCTGCCCCCATGCCGCCACCGATGCACATCGTGACGACGACGTAGCGTACGCCGCGGCGGCGCCCCTCCAGCAGGGCGTGCCCGACCATGCGCGCGCCGGACATGCCGAAGGGGTGCCCGATGGCGATGGCCCCACCGTCGACATTCAGCCGGTCGTTGGGAATGCCCAGCTTGTCGCGGCAGTAGAGCACCTGGCTAGCGAAGGCCTCGTTGAGCTCCCACAGCCCGATGTCGTCAACCGACAAGCCGTGCCGCGCCAACAGCTTCGGCACCGCGAAGACCGGGCCGATCCCCATCTCCTCCGGCGCACAGCCTGCGACAGCACAACCGCGATAAATGCCGAGCACCGACAAGCCTTCGGCTTCCGCTACATCACGGCGCATGAGCAGCGTGGCGGCGGCGCCGTCGGACAGCTGCGAGGCATTGCCGGCGGTGATGAACTGCCCCTCGGCCACCCATTTGCCGTCCTTCCAGACCGGCTTCAGCGCCGACAGGCTCTCCAGCGTGGTATCGGCGCGGTTGCCCTCGTCCTTGCTCAGCAGCGCGTCTTCGTGCCCGGCCGGCTGCTTGTTCTCGTCGAAGACCAGCTTGCGGCTGGGCAACGGTACGATCTCCTCGTCGAAGCGCCCGGCTGCCTGCGCCTCGGCCGTGCGCTGCTGGCTCTGCAGGGCGTACTCGTCCTGAGCGGCGCGCGAGATGCCGTAGCGGCTGGCCACCAGCTCGGCGGTCTCGATCATCGGGATGTAGGCACCGGGCTCTTGAGCGATGGCCGCCTCGGAGACCGCGCGATGCGTGTTCTTGTGCTTGGTCTGCGTCAGCGAGATCGACTCCAGCCCGCCCGCGATAAGGGCCTCCTGCTCACCGGCGATGATGTTCTTGGCACCGATGGCAATGCTCATCAGGCCTGACGAGCACTGCCGGTCCAGCGTCATGCCCGGCACGGTCTGCGGCAAGCCGGCCGTGTAGACGCAAAGGCGGCCCAGGTTGTAGCCCTGCGTGCCCTGCTGCGCGGCCGCGCCCATGATGACGTCCTCGATGCGCTCACCCGTGATGCCGGCGCGCTCCAGGCAGGCGCGCACGACGTGCCCGCCCAGTACCGGTGCTTCGGTGTCGTTGAAGGCACCCCGGTAGGCCTTGCCGATGGGAGTGCGCGCGACGGAGACGATGGCTGCTTCTGGCATTACTGAATCCTGTTGTTGTTAGCCACGGTTTCTTGGAATTGGAATCGATCGGGGCGCCAACGGCGTTCTCGCAATCCGTACAACCTGTGGTTCCAAACTCAAAAGTAGTAGCGACTGATGGTGTCGGCGACGCAGGCCGGGCGCTCTTCTCCCTCGACCTCGACGGTGACGCGGATCACGGCCTGCACGCCGCCGTCCTTGGTGGCCTCGGCGGATAGCATCTCGCCGTGCCCGCGGATGCGCGCGCCGGCCTTCACGGCATTCGGGAAGCGCACCTTCTCGCAGCCGTAGTTCACCCCCATGCGCAGCTTCTCCAGTGCCACGATCTCGGGCAGGAAGCGGCTGACCAGCGACAGCGTCAGATAACCATGTGCGATGGTCGCGCCGAAGGGGCCTTCGGCCGCTCGCTTCGGATCGACGTGAATCCACTGATGGTCGTCGGTGGCATCGGCAAAGGTGTCGATGCGCTCCTGCGTCATCGTCATCCATTCGCTGCTGCCGAGCTGCTGGCCTGCGGCGGCGAGCACGGCGTCTGCGGAGTCGAAGGTCGTTGCCATATCTTCTCTTCGTCCTGTTGCGATCAGGGATGCTGGCTGGAGGCCGACAGCACCTCGCCCACCAGATAGGAACTGTAGTCGGAGGCCAGCATGACGATGCAGTTGGCGATCTCCCAGACCTCGGCGGCTCGGCCGAAGGCCTCGCGACTGGCGAGTTGCTCCAGCAACTCCGCCGGCGCGGTCTTGCGCAGATGGTCGTGGAAGGCGATGGAAGGCGCCACGGCATTAATGCGAATGCCGAATTCGGCGGCCTCCAGCGCGCTGCAGCGCGTCAGTGCCATGACACCGGCCTTGGCGGCAGCGTAATGCGCCTGCTCGACCTGCGCGCGCCAGCCCAGGACCGAGGCGTTATTGACGATGGCGCCCGCACCGCGCGGTTGCATGCGCTTGAGCATGGCGCGCGTCATGCGGAAGGTGCCGGTCAACGTCACATCCAGCACCTTGTGCCATTCCTCGTCGGACATATCGACGACGCGCTTGCTGCCGCCGAGCCCGGCGTTGTTCACCAGCAGATCGACACCACCGCAATGCGACTCGGCGGCTTCGATCAGCGCCTGTACCTCTTCCTCGACCGTAACGTTAGCGAGCTGGCCGGCAATCGCTGCGTCGGGGAAGTCCGCGCGCAGGGCCTCGACCGCTTCATTCAGGCGTCGCTCGTGGATGTC
This sequence comes from Algiphilus aromaticivorans DG1253, assembly GCF_000733765.1. Classification (NCBI taxonomy): domain Bacteria; kingdom Pseudomonadati; phylum Pseudomonadota; class Gammaproteobacteria; order Nevskiales; family Algiphilaceae; genus Algiphilus; species Algiphilus aromaticivorans. Next base: position 2,132,015 of record NZ_JPOG01000001.1, read on the forward strand.
CGCGATCATCAGCGCCCGCGCACCTTCCTCCAGCACACGCCGCGCCGTGGCATTGCCGATGCCGCCACCGGCGGCGGCCGTGATCAGCACGGATTTGCCTGCGAGCAGGCCATGGGCCGGCACGTAGTCGGGGGGCGGGGTCATCGCATCTCCATGATTGGTGGCCATCAGTCCTTCGGCCTCGGCTCTCGCGGCAGGCCAAGGCCGCGTTCGGCGATCAGGTTGAGCTGGATCTCGTTGCTGCCGGCGTAGATCGTGTCGGCGCGCGAGAAGAAGAAGATCTGCTGCAGGCGTCGAATGGCGGGGTCCTCGGAAGGCACTTCGCCTTCCGGCCCGAGAATGTCCATGGCGAGCTTCCCCAGCTCGCGGTGCCAATTCGACCAGTAATACTTGTAGATCAGCGCCTCCCGCGGCAGCGCCAGATCGTCGCCACCGGCGAGCATGCGCAGCGCGTTGTAGCGCATCACGCGCAGCCCGCCCCATGCCTCGGCGATGCGCCCGCGAATCGCCGGCTCCACAGCCTGGCCGGTGCGCTTGGCCGCGTCGATGACCAGCTGCAACTCGTGCGCGAAATGCATCTGCTGGCCCAGCGTGGAGACACCGCGCTCAACCTCCAGCAGCCCCATGGCGACCTTCCAGCCGTCACCAGGCGCACCCACCAGGCAATCGGCCTCGGCCACGGCTTCGTCGAAGAAGACCTCGTTGAACTCGCTGCCACCGCTCATCTGGCGGATCGGGCGAATACTGATGCCGGGCTGATCGAGTGGCAGCAGCAGAAAACTCAGCCCGTGCCGTCCCTTGCTGCCGGGCTCGCTGCGCGCGATGACGAAAATCCAGTCGGACTCCTGCGCCAGCGAGGTCCAGATCTTCTGACCCGAGACGCGCCAGCTGCCGTCGTCGTGCTGCCAGCAACGCGTCTGCACATTGGCCAGATCCGAGCCGGCGTTCGGCTCCGAATAGCCCTGCGCCCAGAACTCGCGGCCTTCGAGGATGCCCGGCAGGAAGCGCTGCTGCTGCTCCGGGGTGCCGAAGCGGATCAGCGTCGGCCCGAGCAGGCCCTCGCCGATATGCCCCATGCGCCCCGGCCCACCGACGCGCGCATATTCCTCGTGAAAGATGACCTGCTCTTCGATGGAGAAGCCGCGTCCGCCGAATTCGACCGGCCAGCCGATGCCGGTCCAGCCACCGGCGGCCATCTCGCGCTCCCAGCGCTTGCGCAGATCCGGGTCGGCCTCTTCGTCGCCGGGGCCACCACGATGCTTGAGCGACGCGAAGTCGCCGCACAGATGCTCGTCCATCCAGGCGGCGATCTCGGCACGCAGATCCGAAGGCGCGGCCTCGCGCGCCGGCTGTGTGGCATCGGCCATCACGCAGCCTCGTCGTCGAGAAGATAGGCAGCCACGTTTTCGGCGAGGCGCTCTGGGCGGCCCAGCCAGACGCGAGCGGCCTGCGCGCGCTTGAAGTAGAGCTGCGGGTCGTATTCCCAGGTGAAGCCGACCCCCCCGTGCAGCTGAATCGCTTCCTGCGCGCAGAAGAAGAAGGCGCGGTCGGCGCGCGCACGCAGCGCAGCGCATTCCGCTGCGAGCTGGGCATCGTCACCACTCTGCTCGGCCAAACGCGCCGCGCCGAGCACGCCCGAGCGTAGCGCCTCGATCTCCACCATCATCTGGGCACAGCGATGCTTGACGGCCTGAAAGGAACCAACCGGGCGCCCGAACTGCTTGCGCTCGGCGACATAGGCCGTCGTGAGATCCAGGCAGCGCTGCGCGCCGCCCAGCGACTCGGCGGCGATATGCAGCTGTGCGATGGCAGCGGCGCGCCGCAGGCCCGCCTCAGGAGCACCATCAGCGTCCAGGCGCTCGGCCGGCGCGCTATCCAGCGTCCAGCTACCGAAAACGCGTGTGGCGTCCCAGCCGGGCTGTGCCAACACGCTGACGCCCTTGGCATCGCGGTCGACGGCGAAGAGGCCAAAGGAGCCATCGCCAACTTCAGCCAGACAGATCAGCGCATCGACCTGTGCCGCGTCAGGCACGCGCGCCGCCTGGCCCCGCAGGCGCCAAGCGCCGTCGGCGGCCTCGGCGCGTAGCGTGGCGGCTGCGTCGGCCCAGTTCGGACTATCCGGCAGCGGCGCGCTCAAGCTGCAGCGTCCTTCAGCCACCGCCGGCAGCCAAGTGGCCGCAGCGCTATCGGACGACACGTTACGCAGCAGATTCGCACCCAGCGCCACGGTCGAGAACAGCGGCGCGCAGAGCAGATGCGCACCGGACTGCTCGAAAAGCAGGGCCTCGGTGAGCGTCCCCATGCCCATGCCGCCGTGGGCCTCGTCGATGCCCACCGCGCACCAGCCAAGTTCACCGGCGACCTGCCGCCAGAGCGCACGGTCGATGCCCTCGCCCGCCTCACAGCACGCGCGCACAGCCGCGGAATCGGAGGCCGAGGCCAGAACCTCGGCAGCCGCTTCCGCAATCATCCGCTCTTCGTCGCTCAGGGAAAAAGTCATTTCCGCGTCGTCATATAGCTGTGCGGATTATTGGAGGTGAGTCCGGCTCGCCTCATCACCCGTTGGGATTAGGGTTTTTGACGGGGATCGCGCGCGCGCCCTGGATGCACACCGCCAGGCCCGATTGCACAGAGCGAGACAGCCCGCCGCTGGCGCGGCGGACTGTCCTCGGAAAGGCATCTGCCCTCTGCCGCGCACCGCACGGCGCGCCGCTTCAGGTGCCGTAGACCTTCTGCGGCGCCGGCGCCTTGCCGATGAGCTGCTGCACGGCCTCGCCGATCTCGGCCGGCTCCCAGCGCGCGCTCTTGTCCTGGACCTCACCGGTGCGCCAACCGTCGGCCACCGAGATGCGACCGCCGTCGGCCTCGAAGACGCGCCCCGAGACCTGCGCCGATTGCGCGCTGCACAGCCAGACGACGATGGGCGAGACATTCTCCGGCGCGAAATGATCGAAACCGTCGTCGGGCTTCTTCATGACATCGGCGAAGACATCCTCGGTCATGCCCGTGCGCGCCGCCGGGGCAAGCGCATTGGCCGTGATGCCATAACGGCCGAGCTCAGCCGCCTGGATCAGCGTCAGCGTGGCTATGCCGCCCTTGGCGGCACCGTAGTTACTCTGCCCGATGGAACCCTGCAACCCGGCACCGGAGGTGGTGTTGATGATGCGCGCGTTGACCTTCTCGCCGCGCTCCTTGACCTGGGCGCGCCAGCGCTTGACCAGCACATTGCTGATGCAGAAGTGGCCCTTGAGGTGGACCTTGATGACGATGTCCCAGTCATCTTCCGACATGCTGGCGAACATCTTGTCGCGCAGCACGCCGGCATTGTTGACCACCGCGTGCACGTCGCCGAAAGCCGACTCGGCTGCCGCGACGATCGCCTCGGCACCCGCCACCGACGTGATGTCGTCACCATTGGCCACGGCGCGACCGCCAGCTCCGGTGATCTCGGCAACCACGGCCTCGGCGGCTTCGTGGTTGATGTCGTTGATCAGCACCGCGGCACCCTCGGCCGCCAACGCGAGCGCGTGCGCCCGCCCCAGGCCGGCGCCGGCCCCGGTAATGATCACGTTGCGTCCTTCACAAATCGCCATGACTGACGTCTCCCAATAGATGAATAAAAAGCTCTCGAGCCAAAGATTTTTCAGACGGGCGCAGATCGGGTTTCTGCTTGTCCGCTGCTCCGACCTCCTGTAGCTCGGGCTGCAGCCGACCTGGGGGGCGGTCTTGAATCTGCGACGTCGGCGACTAAACCAAGCGCTCGATGATGGTGACGTTGGCCACGCCACCGCCTTCACACATGGTCTGCAGGCCGTAGCGACCATTGCGACGCTCCAGCTCGTGCAGCAGTGTGGTCATGAGCTTGGTGCCGGTCGCGCCCAGCGGGTGGCCCAGGGCGATGGCGCCGCCGTTGACGTTGAGCTGCTCGTGGGCAAATCCAGTTTCCTGCATCCAGGCCAGGGGCACCGACGCAAAGGCCTCGTTGCATTCGGCAATATCGATGTCAGCCGGCCTCAGGCCGGTCTGCTTCAGCGCCTTCTGCGTCGCAGGAATCGGCGCGGTGAGCATAGCGATGGGGTCATCGCCCATCAGGCCCATGTAGTGGATGCGCGCGCGCGGTTTCAGACCGTAGCGCTTGAGCGCGGCCTCGGACACCACCATCACGGCCGAGGCACCGTCGCAGGTCTGGCTAGCGACGGCCGCGGTCAGCGAGCCGCCTTCGGCGAGCACTTCCAGCTCGGCCATCTTCTCCAGCGAGGTCTGGCGCATGGTCTCGTCGCGATCGAGGCCATTCAACGGCACGATCTCACGTTCGAAACGACCGTCGGCCAGCGCGGCCAATGCCCGTTCGTGGCTAGCCAGCGCAAAGCGCTCCATGGCCTGGCGGTCCAGGCCCCAGCGATCGGCGATCATCTGCGCACCGTGGAACTGCGTCACCGGCTGATCGCCGAAGCGCTTGCGCCAGCCTTCACTTCCCGAGAAGGGATCGTCGAAACCCAAGGGCTTGCCCGCCATCATCGAAGAACCGATCGGCACGCTGCTCATGGTCTGCACGCCGCCGGCGATGACCACGTCCTGGACGCCACTCATCACCGCCTGCGCGGCGAAATGCACGGCTTGCTGCGAGGAGCCGCACTGGCGGTCGATGGTTACGCCGGGCACGGATAGCGGCATGTCGGCCGTAAGCCAGCAGGTGCGGGCGATGTTGCCGGCCATCGGACCGACCGCATCGACGCAGCCAAAGACGACGTCGTCGATCTCTTCGGCCGGCACACTGTTGCGCTCGACAATGGCCTTCAGGACATGCGCACCGAGATCGGCGGCGTGAACCTCGGAAAGACTGCCGCGGCGCTTGCCGGTAGGGCTGCGCAAGGCGTCGACGATATAGGCTTCAGGCATTGAAATTCTCCGGTCTTGGAAGCGCGGTTCTCGCGCTTGAATTCGTTGCGATAGCTTCGATGTGAATCAGCGAAAGCTGCGCTTCAGGTGGTTTCGAATGTGGCGGATGGTCCAAGCGCGGCACCGTCGGCGAAGATGTCCTCGGCCAACCGCGCCTTGAAATGCGGGACGTCCCCCCAGGCGGCATCCAGCACCCAGGCGCGCTTCATGAACATCTGCAGGTCGGCTTCCCAGGTGTAGCCCATGGCGCCGTGCACCTGGATGCTGGCGCGTGCGGCCTTGCGCGCCGCTTCGCTGGCCTGCAGACGCGCCTGGGCAATGGCGCGACCGCGTAGCGACTGGTCGTGGGCCAGCGCATAGGCCGCGCGGTGCACCACGGGTGCGGCAAAGTCGATGGCGACCTGCACGTCGGCCAGATGATGCTTGACGGCCTGGAAGCTGCCGATGGGCTTGCCGAACTGCTTGCGCTGGGCGGCGTAGTCGACACCCAGATCCAGCATGCGTTGCGCCAGACCAACCAGCTGTGCGGAAACCGCCAGTGCGGCGCGGTCACAGGTATCAGCCCAGAGTTGCGCGCCGAGGCGCGCATTGGCGATTCGATTGGCCTCGCTCGGCTCCCAGGCCACCGAGAACAGTCGTCGCGACATATCGATGCTCGGCTGAGCCGTCAGCTCAACCTCGTCGGGGCGAAGCGCGTGCACCGCATCCTCGTGCCACATCAGCAGCAGGTCGGCGGTGCCGGCGTCGGCGACGAAGGGGTTGATGGGATGCCCTACAGCAACACGCGCGCTACCGTCGGCGATGCGCGGCAGCCATTCGCGCTTGCGCTCGATATCCGAGGACAGATCGCGAATGATGCCGGCGCCGAGATAGGCCGTATCGATCAGCGAATCGGGAATCGCGTAGTAGCCCAGCTCCTGCTGCACCAGCACCCAATCCAGATCGCCCATCTCGATACCGCCGAAATCCTCCGGCACTGACAGCGCCGTCAGGCCCTGGTCGGCGAGCTTGGCACGCAGCTCGGCCGAGCGACCGCTCTGCGTTTCCCAGATGTCGCGCAGCATCTCCGGCGCGGCCTCGACGACGAGGAACTTGCGGATGGCGTCGCGGAAGGCGAGTTGATGGCTCTCGAAAGTGAAATCCATGATCAGCTCCGCGGCAGGTCGAGCACGCGCTCGGCGATGATGTTGCGCTGGATCTCGTTGGTGCCGGCGTAGATCGGCCCGGCCTGCGCGAAGAGGAAGCCGTCCAGCCACTGGCCGATGCCCGCAGCTTCGGGGGCATGCGGCAGCAGCTCGCCGCGCGCGCCGAGAATCTGCATGGCCGTCTCGTGCAGCTTCAGATCCAGCTCCGACCAGAAGATCTTGTTGGTGCTGGCTTCGGCGCCGATGCGCCCGCCCTTCACCAGCTTCGAGGCGGTGCGATAGGTCGACAGCGCGTAGGCCTCGGCCGCGACATAGCCCCGGATCACCGCATCACGGATGCCCGGATCGCGGTCGGCGCGTTCCTGGTTTGCCTTGTAGAGATTCACCAGCGCCTTGGCGGTCTGCTGGAAGCGGCCCGGCGAACGCAGCATCAGACCGCGCTCGAAACCGGCCGTGGCCATGGCGATGCGCCAGCCGGCACCCTCGTCGCCGAGGCGATTGCCCGCCGGGACACGCACGTTATCGAAGAAGATCTCGGCAAAGCCCGGCTGGCCGTTGAGCTGGCGAATCGGCCGGATGCTGATGCCCGGCAGGTCCAGCGGCAGCAGCACGAAGCTCATGCCCTGGTGGCGCGGCGCGGAAGGGTCGGTGCGGAAGAGGCCGAAGAGCCAGTCGGCATAGACCGCGCGCGTTGACCAGGTCTTCTGGCCGTTGATGATGTAGTCGTCACCGTCGCGCTCGGCCTTGCAGCGCAGCGCCGCCATGTCCGAGCCGGCACCGGGTTCGGACCAGCCCTGCGCCCAGATGTCCTCGCCCGAAGCCATGCGCGGCAGAAAGCGCGCCTTCTGCTCGTCCGTACCGTATTCCATCAAGGTGGGCGCGAGCAGGAAGATCCCGTTCTGGTTGACGCGCATCGGCGCACCGGCGCCCCAGTATTCCTCTTCGAAGATCAGCCAATCGATCAGCCCGAGGCCGCGCCCGCCGTATTCCTTCGGCCAGGTGACCGCGCTCCAGCCGCCATCGAAAAGCGTCTTCTCCCATTCGCGGTGCTGTTCGAAGCCCTCGGCCGTATCGAGGCTCTGCAGGGGCTTGGCCGGCAGATTGTCCGCCAGCCAGGCGCGCACTTCCTTGCGGAAGACGCGCTGACTCTGTGTGTATTCCAGTCTCATGGTGCGTGTCGGGGGTTCGGTCTAGTTGTTGTCGGCACGCGCATTGACGTCCGCGTCGCGCTTTTCCACAAAGGCCCGGCGCGTCTCGGCCGAGTCCGGTTCCATGTAGGCCTGCAGCGTGAAGCCCTGCTCCCAGCGGTACTTGTCCTCGAGGTTGCCGTCCTCGATGCCGTTGAGGGATTCCTTGGCCAATCGCAGCATGGCCGCGCTCTTGCCGGCAATGCCGCCGGCGATGGCCATGGCCTTGTCGCGCAGCTGCTCGGGGCCGACCACAGCCTCGATGGCGCCCAGGCGGTAGGCCTCGGCCGCATCGATGGGCTCACCGGTGAAGTACATCGCGCGCACCTTCTGCACCGGGAACAGCCGCTGCAGATGCGCGCCGCCGCCCATGGCGCCACGATCGACCTCGGGCACGCCGAAGCTGGCGTTGTCGGCGGCGACGAGAATGTCCGCCGCACCGGCGATACCGATGCCCCCACCGAGCACGAAACCGTGCAGTGCCACGATGACCGGCAGCGGATTGCGATGAATCGCCTCGAAGGTCCGGTAGTTGCCGGCGTTGACGTCGACGATGCGCTCGGGATGCGCATTCAGCTCCTTGATATCGACACCGGCACAGAAACCCTTGCCCTCGGCGCGGATGACGATGACCCGCAGATCCGAACGCGTACCCAGCTCATGTATGGCGTCGGCAAGCGCGTGCCAGCCGTGGCTGTCCAGCGCGTTGACCGGCGGCTTGTCGATGACCAGCTCGCCGATGCCCTCATGACATTCAATGCGGAAAGGGGTGCTCATGCCGCGTCTCCCTGCTTGTTCGTGGCGGCCGTGGCGCCCTGCGGGCGCGGCATCGCGTCGATGCGTGCGGTGGCCTCGGCCATGATGTGATCGATCAGCTCAACCACCGGCGGCAGGTCGTCGAGCACCGAAGCCACCTGCCCGCTGGGCAGCACACCCTCGTCCGGATGGCCTTCGACCATGGCGCGCTGGATCAGCACCGGCGCGTTGGCCGCCGACAGTGTCTGCGTGATGGAGTCGCCCGAGCGCATGGCTGCGATGAAGGTGCGCAGCATGTGCAGGACGCTCATGCCGGTGCGCTGCTTCCAGCGCCAGGCGGAAGCCAGCGCGACGAAGAGTCGCCGCAGACCACTGCCGCCCTCAAGCTTCTCTAGATAGGGGTTGTCGATCATGCGCTGCGGCATGCCGTCGACGGCGGTCGAGGCGCGGATGCGCGCCGCGTCCTGAACCTCCTGGTACTTGGCCAGCGTGCTGCGCGGCACCGGCGATTCGGCCGTCATCAGAAAGCGCGTCCCCATGGCGATGCCCGCCGCACCCCAGGCCAGCGCAGCGGCGAGCCCGCGGCCATCGTGAAAACCGCCGGCGGCGACCACCGGCACGTTCACGGCCTTGAGCACCTGTGGCAGCAGCAGCGTCGTCGGCGTCGAGCCGGTGTGACCACCACCCTCGCCGCCCTGCACTGTGATGATGTCCGCACCCAGTTCGACGGCCTTCACGGCGTGCTTGAGCGCACCCACCGTCGGCATGCAGAGCACGCCGGCTTGCTTGAACCGCCCGATGGTCTCGGCATTCGGCCCGCGCCCGTAACTGACCGCGCGCACGCGATCGGCGTTGGCGAGCACGCGCTCGATGACTTCCTGCGCATTGGGCTGGAACATGTGGAAGTTCACGCCGAAGGGCCCATCACAGCTTTCGCGCAGCTCGGACAGGGCGGCGTCCAACTCGGACGTCGACATGGTCGCGGCTGCCAGGAAACCGAAGCCGCCGGCATTGGTGGTGGCTGCCACCAGCTTGGCATCGGCCACCCAGCCCATGGCCGTCTGCACCACCGGGTGGCGGCAGCCCAGCATCTCGGTCAGTGGCGTGCGGATCTCCGGCATCAGCGCTGCACGATGACGCAGGAGCCGTGGCCGAAGAGGCCCTGATTGGCAGTCACGCCCACGCGCGCGCCCTCGATCTGACGCGAGCCGCTGGTCCCAGTGAGCTGCCAGTGCAGCTCGCAGACCTGGGCGATGGCCTGGGCCGGCACGGCCTCGCCGAAGCAGGCCAGGCCGCCGCTCGGGTTTACCGGCAGCTTGCCGCCGATGGCTGTATCGCCGCGGCGCAGCCACTGGGCCGCCTCGCCGCGCGGGCACAGGCCGAGATCCTCCATCCAGTCCAGTTCCAGCGCGGTGGAGAGATCGTAGACCTCGGCCACGTCGACATCCTCAGGGCCGATGCCGGCCTGCTCGAAGGCCGCGCGCGGCATGGTGGCGCGGAAGGCGTGCGGCTCGGCCGATGCGGCCGAGTCGGTGGCCAGATCCGGCATCTCCACCGTGCTCGACGCGAAGGTCGGCGTGGCAGTGGAAATGGCGGCGACACGCGGGCTGTCGGCGCGACCCATGCGACGCGCGTAATCGGCACTGCAGACCACCAACGCGGCGCCGCCGTCGGAGGTCGCGCAGACATCCATCAGCCGCAGCGGATCCGCCACCGTCGGCGAGTTGGCGACATCCTCGGCCGTGAAGCGCTTGCGATAACGCGCGCGCTCGTTGTCCGCGCCATGCGCGGCGTTCTTGACCTTGACCTGTGCGAAGTCCTCCACGGTGTCGCCGTAGAGGGCCATGCGCCGACGCGCATAGAGCGCGAAATAGGTCGGGTTGGTGATGCCGAGCCGGAAGCGCACCCAGTCCGGATCATCCGGCCGCTCGCCGGCGTTGGGCTTGAGAAAGCCCTTGGGCGTGGTGTCAGCGCCGACCACCAGCGCGACCTCGCACTCACCGGCCGCGATCTTGGCGCGCGCGGCGTTCAGCGCCTGCGCGCCGGAGGCACAGGCGGCGTAGGAGGTGTGCACCTGCGCACCCTGCCAGCCCAGCGCCTGCGCGAAGGTCGCGCCGGCGACATAGCCCGGGTAACCGCAGCGCACCGTGGCCGCGCCAGAGACAAAGCCAACGTCACGCCAGTCCACACCGGACTCGGCCAGTGCGGCGCGTGCGGCGAACACGCCGTAGCGCGTGAAGTGATGCCCCCACTTGCCCCAGGGGTGCATGCCGGCGCCGAGGATATGGACTGCCGTGCTCATGCGACCCTCTCCCCACCGTCGGCTGCGCCGACGGTTCCCCCCTCTCCCTGAGGGAGAGGGGAAGCAGTCGGACGCCACTTCCAGGTTAGCGCATCGCCTTCCTCGTCCGAGAACAGCGGCTCCACGACGAGTTCCATTTCCATGCCGACTTGCAGATCCGCCACATCGACGCCGGTCGCGCACTGGCCGAGCACGACCATGCGCTCGGCATCGAGCTCCACGGCGGCGATGGCAAAGGGTTCGTAGGGATCACTCACCGGCACGTAGGGTGGCGGCGGCTGATAGGCCGCATTGGTGTAGCTCCACAGCCGGCCGCGACGCGACAGCGGCGCGTCCTCGAAGGAGTCGCTGTCGCAGTCCGGATGCCGGCAGAAGCTGTCCAACCTCGGAAAATAGACCGTGCCGCAAGCGGTGCAGCGGCTGCCCAGCAAATGCGGCACCCCGTCGACTTCGGTGAGATAGCCTTCCAAGGCGGGGCGCTGCGCGCTCATGCCGCCTCCGGAACTGCGGGTGGGTTGTCCTTCACTTGCTTCGCGCGGATGTCATGCGGATCCATGCGCCGGATGATTTCGAGCTGCTCTGCAGTCGGCAGCTGCGTCGTGCCCATGTCATCAGCCGCCAGCAGCGGGAAGCCGGTGGCGTCCTGCACCTGCTCGAAGCTCACGCCCGGATGCAGGGAGCGCACCCGCGCCGCCTGATTAGGTCCGTCGAAGGCCATGACGCAGAGATTGGTGACGACGACGCCCAGGGTCGCGAAGTCACGCCTGGCGCCTTCCAGCCAGCGCTCGGCCTTGGTGCCAACGCCGCAGACCATATCGACCTCGCCTTCCACGAAGACACGCTTGTTGTGCTGCGGGACGAAGAAGGAATTGCGGTGATTGATGCTGTTGCCGGGCAGACCACGCACACCCAGGATCGCCGCCTTGGGCTGTTCGTAGCTGCCGCCGACCACCGAAAGATTGGTCTGCGCCCAGCGATCGATCTGCGTCGGTCCGATCATGGCGTGGCGCGCCCCGAACCAGACGCACTCGAAGACGCGCTCGAAGGGCAGATAGCCCTCGTACTTCGGCTGGTGGTCGCCCCGCGGCCCCAGCGGCACCGGCTCGCTCACCAGGTGCGCCTCGCTGTCGGTCATCAGCAGCTCGGGCGAGTGCGTCAGCTTGGCCAGGCTCGCGCCCAGACGCGGGATCGGGCCGATGCCGGAGGCAAAGATTTCGCCGTTGTCGCGCCAGGCTTCGCTGGCCGCGACGATCATCAGCTCTGCAAGTGTCGCCTGCTCAGACATGGCGTCCTCTGCGTGGTTGGTTGGCGGGCAACATCGGCGCGCTCAAAACGCCGGCAGCGATAGGCTGCGGATGTGCTCGGCGCCGCCGACGGCCTTCAGGTAGGCGTCCTCGCCGGGGGCGATGTAGTGGTTGAAGTAGCCCGCCCAGCCATCTTCTTCAGTGGCCGAGGCGTTGTAGGCCTTGAGGTGCGCCATGTCCCAGCCGTAGTCGGGCCCGAAGTAGGTGGGGTGCGCGCCGCAGGGGGCGTGCACGACACCCTTGACCAGATAGCGCTCGAAGCGGTTGTCCTGGACCGTCTCGGCGTCGAGCTGCAGCTGATCCTTGATCTGCTCGCAGCTGACGTAGGCGGCATCAGCAGCGCGCGCAAAGAGGTGATCGAAGAAGCGGTCATGGCCGCGCTCCAGCGTGTTGCCCAGGCGATCGGCGACATTGACGTGCAGCAGGGCCGCATCCAGCTTCAGCGCCGGCATCGCCACATAGACCTCGCCGTCGTCGTAGGGCGAGGCCACCGTGCGCAGTTCCGGATTGCGCGACATGACGTCGGTCGCCAGACCCACCCGCGTCGGCAGGAAGGACATGCGCATGCCGGCGGCACGCAGGCCCCACTCGAACATGCCCTCGTCCAGCTCCATGATCGACAGCTCGCCGCTCTGGCGCGCCTTGCGAAAGTAGGGCTCCAGAGGGATCGCGTCCATGGTGACGAAGGGATAGACCAGCCGCTTGACCTTGCCGGCCGCGCACAGCATGCCGACCTCCGGGCCGCCGTAGGCGACCACCGTGAGGTCGGTGACATCCGAGCGCAGCAGCTCGCGTACCAGCGCCATCGGCTTGCGCCGCGGCCCCCAGCCACCGATGCCCAGCGTCATGCCGCTTTCCAGACGCCCGATGGCCTCGGCCGCCGTCATGCTCTTGTCCAGCGCCATGTTCGCCCCTTACTGGAAGCCGACCGAGAAATCGTGACCCCAGATGCTCACGCTCTCGGTCTTGGTGGTCTCGTGCTTGTCGGGATCGACGATCTCGCCGCCCCAGCCGAACTCCAATGCGAAGTTCGAAGGGGTCATCATGTAGAAGGAGGTCATCTTGTCGTTGGTGTGCTGCCCCAGCGTCGCCATCAGCTTGACGTCGAAGGCCTGCATGCGGTCGTGCGCCTTGCCGACCTCGGTCATTGAATCGACCTCCACCATGATGTGCACGCAGCCGGCCGGATTCGGCATCTCGGCCAGCGCCAGGCTGTGATGCCGGCCGTTGATGCAGTGCAGGAAGTGGATGCGCATGCCCGGCGAGCCGTCCGGCGGCTCGAAATTGAATTCGTCGGAGGCGCCGAAGCCGAGCTTGTCCACGAAAAAGGCGCGCGTCTCGTCGAAGGGAAGCGCAGGCAATACCGTGTGCCCCATGCCGTACTTGCCGGTCTTGAAGCCCGTCACACCGATGGGCGAGACGAAGGCCGCATTGCCGCCGCTATAGCCATGCGTAAGCTCGTGGCGGTTGCCCGCGGGGTCGAAGAAGGTCGCGATATCGGTCACCCGACGCGCCTTCTTGAATGCCTCATCGCCGCGCTCCACGCTTTGTCCGGCCGCCTCGATGGCGGCGATGGTCTCGTCGAAAGCCGCCGCATCGGCCACCTCCCAGCCCGAGGCGAAATACCGGTCCTCGGCGCCGGATATCACGCTGATGCGAAAGTCGCGCTCGTCCATCTTCAACGCGAGCCCGGTGCCGTCATCCAGCGCCTGCATCCCGAGCACCTGCTCGGCGTAGTCGCGCCAACGCTGGATGTCGGTGGACTCGGCCACGACATAGGCCAGCTGGGAAATCTGCGGCATGGCGTTGTCTGCCCCCTGAATGTGCGCCGCCATTATCGAAACCACCGCCCCCCAAGGCTTCATCCGTTGGGGTGAGTCGCGACCGACTTGCCGGGGGCAAGTCGCAGCGCGACTCACCGCCGCGGCCATGGATGGCCGCGGCGGAACGAGCGCGAAGCCGATTCTGGCCCCTCCTCGAAGCGAGACTCCGCACCAGACGACTTCAACACCATGGGCAGCAGTCTCACGGAAGAGGCCTCCATCGCAGACTTCCACCGCAGAGACCTGACGATACGCCCGACAGGGATCGGGCCAGTGGCAAACACGGACCACAACTGCTCCAATAACGCCATAACGCACAAGGAGGAGAGACGATGCTGCAAGCCGAACTGAACCGGATGACCCGCCTTTCGGGCGGATTCCTCACCGTGATCGCTGCAACCGGTGCCCTGTTGGCTGCCGCCGCGCCCGCTCCAGCCGAGGCGCAGAAAGAAGCATCCGTCATCGAGCGCCTGCAGACCGACGCCCCTCGCAATTGGGGTAAATGGGGCGACGCTGACGAGGTCGGCGCGCTGAATTACCTGGACGCCGCGCAAGTTAAGCGCGGCGCGCAGGCGGTACGCAGCGGCAAGACCTTCACGCTACAGATTCCGATGACGCACGACGACGGCCCGGTCTTTCCGGGGCGCGTGGCCATGCAGCACTACATGTCGCAGGACGAGGCGCTGTACAGCTCTGGCAAGGCCGACCCGGTGGCCGGCGGCATCAAGTATTCCGACGACGTCGCCTTCATGTACCTGCAGGGCACCACCCACGTCGATGCGCTGGCGCACGCCTGGTACGGCGAGCAGATCTACGGCGGCACGTCAGCCGACAGCACCGTGCACGGCCATGCGGTGGCAGATGTGGCGGCGCTCGGCGAGCGCGGCATCGTCGGCCGCGGCACGCTGCTGGATGTGGGCCGGCATCGCGGCGGCGACAACGGCCGCCTGCCGCCGAACACCTGCATTCACCTGAAAGACCTTGAAGCCACGGCCAAGGCGCAGGACATCGAAGTCGCCAAGCGCGACATTCTCGTCATCCGCACCGGTTCGCTCGTGCGCTACTACGAGGACGAACCGGACGCCGAGTGGAACGCGATGAACGAGCCCGGTCTCTGCTACAGCCGCGAGCTGCTGCAATGGCTGGACGCCATGGAAACGCCCGCCATCCTGATGGACAACATCGCCATCGAGAAGGTGGTGCAGGAGATCGACGGCGAGCAGCTGGTGATCCCGCTGCACGGCGCGCTGATGCGCGACATGGGCATCGTCCTCAGCGAAATCAACTGGCTGGAGGATCTGGCCGAAGACAGCGCGGATGATGGGCAGTACAGCTTCCTGCTGACGGCCGCTCCGCTGAAGGTGGAAGAGGGCAGCGGCGCACCGGTGAATCCGGTAGCCGTCAAGTAATCCCCGGGATGGCGCGCGGCATCAGGCTTTAGCGACCGGCCCGCGCACCCTTCCCGCTCCTAGTCGGAAGACGGCGGGTCGCCGTCGTCGCTGTCGCCGCGCTCCTTGCGCACGACGGCCGCCTTGCCGGCGATAGTGCCGTCGTCCTCACCCTGGAAAAAACGCGTCCCAAAGATCAGCAGGCACAGCACTACACCCACCGGGAAGGCCCAGGCCGCACCCTTGGTGACGAGCACGGCGGCGGTGACGCCGGCAATTCCGAGGTCGCGCTGGCTCTTCGCCTCCATGATGCCGATGCGCACGCTGACGTAGCCCTGGATGAGCAGCGTCAGGGCCAGCGCCACGGCCAGGATCGGCTCGACCAGGCTGACGATGGGCAGCAGCAGCAGGCCCGTATTCGTGCCCCAGCGGAAGGAGCCGGAGCCGCCGAAGATGGAATCCATCGCGGCCCTGCCCTGCTTGTAGCGCTCGATAACGACGACGTGCATGGCCGACCATAGCGGCCCGCACATGACGACATCCGGGCCGAACATGCTCATGCCGAGATTGCGGCCACCGAAGAGCAGGTGCGCGCGATCCGCGTTGTAGTCGATCTTCTCGTCGGGCCGAACGCCATCCGCCTCCTCAAGCAGCGCCTTGCTTTGCAACACATCGCCGAAGAGCACGATGTAGGCAGCCGCCACTGTCGGCACGGCCATCAGGAACATCATCGGCGACGGCAGGCCGACGCCGAAGACGGTGTACTCGGACCACATCAGCGCGAAGTCGGGCTGGCTGAAGCCCCAGCGGATGTCGGGCCACGGTGCCTCACCGAACAGCGGCGCAATCACCACCGCCAGCGCGATGATCGGGAAGATGCCGAGCTTGCCAATCTGGCCCCACAAGCCTCCGCGCGCCTTCAGCTGGCCGAAGTGGCGCGAGAACAGCAGATAGAAGGCCAGGCCGATGGCGATGCTGATGGTGAATGGGAACTGATCGAAGCGGCCGCCCGCCTCGAAGACCACAACTACTGCGGCCAGCCCCGCCCCCATGATGATGCCGGCCTTGATGGCCGAGGGCACCAGCCGCACCACCTGTGCGGCCAGCCCGAAACGCCCGAGCACGATGGCAGTCGCGCCTAGCAGCATCTGGAAGGCGATCAGCGCCTGCACGCGCGCCTCTCCTTCCGGAAAGGTCTCTACGTAAGCGATCAGCAGCGGAATCGCAGGCGTGATCCACCCCGGCACCACCGGATCACCGAGCAGGTGATGCACGAGATAGAGCAAACCGTTGAGGATGACGATGGCCAGCGCCGCCTCGAAGGGCATGCCCAGAAGCTCGGTCATCAGCGGAATCGCGGCGAGATCCACCGCGCACATCAGCAGCCCCTGCAGGAAATCGGGCAGCTCGAAGCGGTAGTGCAGGAAAGGCAGCCGAAGCTTGAAGGGCCCGACCGGTATAAAAGGGCTCTCGGCGCCCTCCGAGCGCTGTTTCCATGCAGGCATGCGGACTCCCCCATCCGGTGATCATTCGTCTCACCGGCGAGTTTGCCACCAGTCGGGTGCGCAGCAGCAGCCGCGGATACGCCCGGCGACGGTTACGCCGCCGGGCGGCTCGTTCTTAGCGCGGCTGCATGCGGATGCCGCCGTCAACGCGGATGGTCTCGCCGTTGACGTAGGCGTTCTCGACGATGGACTGCGCCATCTGCGCAATCTCCTCGGGACGGCCCAGGCGCTGCGGGTTCAGCACCTGCTGCGACAGGGCATCGACGACCTTCTCGCCCAGTGCTTCGAAGAGCGGCGTGTAGATCAAGCCCGGCGCGATGGTGTTGACGCGGATGCCCAGCTGGGCGAGATCGCGCGCGATGGGCAGCGTCATGCCAACGATGCCGCCCTTGGAAGCCGAATAGGCGGCCTGACCGATCTGGCCTTCGTAGGCCGCCACCGAGGCCGTGTTGATAATGACGCCGCGCTCGCCTTCAACCGGCTCGTTGTTGGCCATCTGCTCGGCCGCCAAGCGCAGAACATTGAAGGTGCCAACCAGATTGATCTGGATGACCTTGTTGAACTGATCCAGCGGGAAGGGGCCGTCCTTGCCGAGCGTCTTCGACGCGTGCGCGATGCCGGCGAAGTTGAGGCAAACGTGGATGGCACCGAAGGCTTCCATGGCCTTGGCGATCCCGGCCTGCACGGAGGCTTCGTCGGTGACATTGACCTCGGCGAAGACGGCCTTGTCACCCAGCTCCTTGGCCAGCGCTTCGCCGGCCTCGGCATTCATGTCGAAGATGGCCACGCGCGCGCCGCGCTCGTGGAAGTACTCGACGTTGGCGCGGCCGATGCCGGAAGCACCGCCGGTGATGACGAAGACGCGATCGTTGATCTGCATGAGGTCTCCTTGGTCGTGAGGGATGAAAGCGGGACAGCCCCTGCTGCCGCGCAGCGAAGCTGCGCAGCGCGTTCCCGGGCCGGATTCCGGGCGGAAGTCTAGCGCTTCATGCCGGGATCGGGCGGGAGCCTCAATCCACTGAAAGCCGCTTGAGCGAGAATGCCCCGCGCAGCTCGCCGGCCGCATAGCCGGTGGCGCGATCGTGCGGATAGGCTGCTTCCAGGACGTCCTCGATGCCCTCGGCCCGCGCCGCGGCATCGCCGTGGCAGGCCAGGCACACGGGCTGGGTGGGAATCGCACGCATGTAGCGCGCGACCTGCCCGAGCGGCTCGTCCACCGTCTCGAAATGCTCGTAGGGGCCCGGCCCGGAATCGGCAAAGCGCGCCTCGAAGGCCGCCAGCTGCCGCTGCTCCCAGACATCGGGCATGCCCAGCATCGGGTTGCGTACGCCGCGGCTAACGCGGCGCACCTGCCAGCCGCTATCGCGCGACAGCTCGGCCGCGATCGCGGGGGCGACATCGCGACAGACGCTGACGGCCATTTCGGGGCCGCCCTCCTGCATGGCCGCGCGCAGCTCGCCCTGCAGCGTCTCTGCAAAGCGGTCGACGATCGCGCTGGCCTGCGTGGCGGCCTCCGCCGAATCGGGCGCGGCGTGCGCCGGGCCGATCAGGGTCATCACCAACAGGACAGCAGCAAGCGCATGACGCGCGGGGATGGTTGATTCGTCGGCCATGGCTCGCTCCTTACTCCGTCGGGATCGGGCGACCGTCCGACAGAATCTCGTCGAGCAAGCCACCATATATTCTATATCAAGAATATACTTATTCTATAAATACAACAATTGCCGAGGCGGCCCGCCCTCGGCGCAGTCGCGCTCATTCGCCGCGGAATTGGGCGGGCCGTTTTTCCAGAAAGGCCTGGATGCCTTCGCGCGTGTCGGCGGAATAGCCGACTTCGGTCTGCGTACGCGCTTCCAGCGCGAGTTGGGCCTCGAAGTCGTTACCGCTACTGGCATCGAGCAAGCGCTTGATGCCGGCCAGCGCCTGCGTCGGCTGTGCGGCCAGCTGTCGCGCGCGCTCGGCAGCCTGCTCGGGCAATGCCTCGTCGTCGTGCAGTTCGGCGATCAAGCCCCAGTCCAGCGCCGTCTGCGCATCGAGCGGCTCGCCGCTCATCATCCATTGCATCGCCCGCGCGCGGCCGATCAGGCGCGGCACAACCCAGCTGCCGCTGGCATCAGGCACCAGACCGATACGCACGAAGGCCTGCATGAAGCGCGCCGAACGCGCCGCCAATACGATGTCCGCCGCCAGCGCGATATTGCAGCCCGCGCCTGCCGCCACGCCGTTGACCGCGGCCACCACCGGCTTGGCCATGCCGCGCATCAGGCGCAGCGTCGGGTGGTAGACGGGTTCCAGCGGCGCGCCGAAATCAATGGGTGAGTCTTTCTCGAAGGCCGGCGCCACTGCGCTCAGATCCGCGCCGGAGGAGAAACCCCGGCCATTGCCGGTCAGCAATACACAGCGGCAGGCCGGATCGTCGGCCGCCCCCTGCAGCGCGGCCTGCAATGCCTCCATCATCTCGGCGGAAAGCGCATTCAATCGCTCCGGCCGATTCATGGTGATGGTGGTCACACCGGCTTCGGAATGCGTCAGCACCGCATCCTGCGTCATGGCCATCTCCGTAATTGACTTGCGTCAGCTTAGCCGAGGGCCGGCAGCCAGTGCGCCGGTTACCATTCGCAGCCCCATTCGAGCGAGTGACCGACCGTGCGCATCGTGCTCACCGACTTCGCCCGGCCGCGCCTGTTTCCCAGGGACGGCCGGCGCAACGCCATCCTGACCACGCCGGAGGATTTCGAGCAGCGGCTCAACAGCGAGACGCCGCTGAAAGTGCTCGACGGCTACGCCGATTTCTGCAAGCTGCACGTGCACCGCAACTGGACGCAAACGCGCTGCGCCACGGTGCGCATCACGCCGGAGAACCAGCACCTGCTGAAAAGCGACTTTGAGGGCCGCAACGAACGCGAGCTGCCGGTACTCAATCGCTGGTTCGAGGGCGTCGAGCCGCCGGTAGCGAGCTACCTCATCGCCATTCTCTACTCGCGCGAGCAGATGGCGAAGGAAGGTGAGCCGGTGGATGCGGATTGGGGTGTGGTCGGCTGTCTGGCCACCGCCGAGCCCGAAGAGACGCCGCTGGCACCGATCACCATGCTGCGCAACGCGCTGGGTGTGGACGAAGGCGGCTCCGGTGTGCCGCTGGACCGCGACGCCTACATGAAGGCCGTGGCCTTCTGGCGCGAGCACGCCAACTGGCGCGACACCCGCTGAGCGCGCCAGCTGCGGTCAGGCTTCAGAAGCCGGCATCCGGCTCCATCAATGCCTGGATGTGCACGGTAGCGGCGCGCCCCAGCGCGGAAAGGTCGTAACCGCCTTCCAGCGTCGACACGGCGCGTAACCCGGCGCTGGCGCGCGTGCGGCGCAGGATCTCGCGGGTGACCCAGGCGTAGTCGTCCTCGACCAGCCGCAGCTCGGCCAGCGGATCCTCGGCGTGCGCGTCGAAGCCGGCCGAGAACAGGATCAGCTCCGGCGCGAAGCGCTTCAGCGCCGGAAACCAGCTCGCCGTCACGGCCTCGCGGAAAGCGTCGCCGCCGTCGCCCGCGCGCAGCGTGACGTTGCTCATGCTGGCGGTTTCGCGCGCCGGCCCCGCCAGCGGATACAGCGGGTACTGATACGACGAGCAGAGCAGCACGCGCGGATCGTCGCCGAGGATGTCCGCCGTGCCGTTGCCGTAGTGCACATCGAAATCGACGACGGCCACCCGCTGCAGGCCGTGCGCCTCCAGCGCATGCAACGCGCCGACGGCTACATTGTTATAGAAGCAGAAGCCCATGGCCTGCTCGCGCTCGGCATGATGGCCCGGCGGCCGCACATTGCAGAAGGCCGCGCCCACGCTCCCGCCCAGCACGAGATCGACGGCCTGCACGGCCGCGCCGGCGGCGCGCGAGGCCGCCTCCAGCGTGTGCCGGTTCATCGCTGTGTCAGGGTCGACACGCGCCAGTGCCCCGTCCTCGGTCGGCGCCGCAGAGGCCAGTCGATCCAGATAGGGCTGCGTGTGGGCGCGCACCAACTGCTCCGGCGTCACTGGCTGTGCGTTGTTCTGCTCCAGGAAATCGAAGATCCAGGCGGCCTTGAGCCGATCCTCAATGGCCGACACCCGCGCCGGCTGCTCGGGGTGGCCCACCCCCATTTCGTGCGCCAGGCTGGAAGGGTGCGAGATATAGGCTGTGCGTCTTGCGCTCATGCGGAACTCTCCTCGTCGAGAACCATGCTCGCACGCATGACGCCCCGCTCCTCCGGCGCGCGCCACACCCGAAAGCCGAGCTCGCGGCAGAGCCCGAGCATAGCGCCGTTGTACTCCAGCACGTCGCCGACCACCTCCCGGATGCCGCGGCTGCGCGCGTAGTCGAGGATGCGACGCATCATTCGACGCCCGATGCCCTTGCCTCGCATATCGCGCGAAAGGATGATCGCGAACTCCGCGCGCTCGTTGTCCGGTTCGGCGATCAGACGCACGACGCCGTGCAGTGGCGCCTCCCCGGGCTCGCCCAGCTCGGACAGCACCAGTGCCATCTCGCGGTCGTAGTCGATCTGCGACAGCCGCGCGGCATAGCGATGCGGCAACTGCCTCAGGAAATGATGGAAGCGCAGATGAATCTCTTCCGGCGTGAGCTGATCGAAGCCGGCGCGCAGCATCACTTCGTCCTCCGGGCGAATGGGACGCAGCATCAGCCGGCGACCATCGTCGAGCTGCACTTCCTCTTCCAGCTCGCGCGGATAGGGGCGGATGCAAAGCCGGTCGGCCCGGTCGGTGGCACGCACGCGGCAGCGCGCATCCAGGCCCATGGCGCCATCGGCGGTGAGCAGCAACGGGTTGATGTCCAGCTCGCGAATCTGCGGTACATCCACCGCCAGCTGGGAAAGCTTGACCAGAATCAGTGCCAGCGCCTCGCGATCCAGCGCGCCACGGCCGGAATGCGCCGTCAACAGACGCGCCACCCGCGTGCGATCGATAAGGCCATAGGCCAGCTGCATATTCAGCGGCGGCAAGGCCAGTGCCGTATCGGCGAGCAGCCGTACTGCCGTGCCGCCGTGGCCGAAGAGGAGGAGCGGACCGAAGAGTGGGTCGTCGCCGATGCCGACGATCAGTTCCAGACCATACTGGCCAGGAATCATTGGCTGCACGAGAAAGCCCTGCACATCCAGCTCCGGATGCTCGACCGCCATACGATCACGCAACGCCGCCGTGGCCGCGCGCACGGCCTCGGCACCGTCCAGATTCAGCAGCACACCACCCGCCGCGGACTTGTGCTTCACCTGAGGCGAGACCAGCTTGACCGCGACGGGGCGCCCAATCTCGGAGGCAATGGCGGCCGCGCCTTCAGGATCCAGCGCCATACGGCCGGCAACCAGCGGAATGGCATAAGCTCGCAGCACCTGCGCGCACTGCGCCTCGCTCAGCCACTCGCAGCCATCGGCGATGGCCTCGGCCACGGCCGCACGCGCGGCCGCGACGTCCGGAACAAAGCTCTCCGGCATCGAAGGCGGTGTCTGCAGCAACTCATCCTGTACCTCGCGGTAGTGCACGAGATGCATATAGGCCGTCGCCGCCTGCGCCGGCCCGGAGTAGCTCGGCAGGCCATGCGTGGCCAGCCAACGGCGGGCATGCGCGGCGGTGTGCGCCCCCACCCAGCTCGCCAGCACGGTGCTGCGCGGATGTGCGGCCACGGTTTCCGACACGCCCTTCGCCGAGGCGATGCTGTCGGCCACGCCTGTGGGTGAATTCAACACAAGCAGCGTCGTGGTCTCCGGCTCGGACAGCAGAATGTCGATGGCGCGCTGGTAGCGCTCGGCGTCGGCATCGCCGAGGATGTCGATCGGATTGGCGCCCGACCAGTTGGCGGGAAGCACCGCGTCCAGGCGTGCGCGCACCGCCTCCGGTAGGACTGCAAGCGCCCCGCCCTGCCCCAGCAGCGCATCCGTGGCCAGCACTCCGAGGCCACCGCCGTTGGTGAGGATGGTCAGCTGCTCCCGGTGCGGCATCGGTCGCTCGGCGAGCAGGGCTGCCGCGTCGAAGAGACCCTCGATGTCCTGAACGCGCACGATGCCGGCGCGCCGCAGGGCCGCGTCATAGACCGCATCCGTGCCAGCCAGGGCGCCGACATGCGTGGCGGCGGCGCGCGCGCTATCGGCAAAGCGGCCCGCCTTGACGACGATCACCGGCTTCTGGCGCGAGGCCGCACGCGCCGCGGACATGAATTTGCGCGGCGCAGTCAGCGATTCCATATAGAGCAGGATGGCACCGGTGGCACCGTCGGCGGCGAGATAATCCAGCATGTCGCCGAAGTCGACATCGGCCATGTCGCCCAGTGACACGAGATGCGAGAAGCCGAGGCCGCGTGGCGCCGCCCAGTCGAGAACCGCCGAGATCACCGCACCCGACTGGGCGACGAAGGCCAGACGCCCGGACGCCGGCTGCAGATGCGCGAAGCTGGCGTTCAGCCCGTTGGCGGTGGCCAGAACACCCAGACAATTCGGCCCGACGATGCGCATCATCGACGGTCGGGCGGCGGCGAGCATGCCTTGCTGCAACTGCTCGCTGGCTTCGGTGCCTAGCTCGCCGAAGCCAGCCGTGATGACAATCGCCGCGCGCGTGCCGCGCTCGGCCAGCTCCGCGACGATGTCCGGAACGGCTTCCGGTGGTGTCGCAATCACCGCCAGATCCGGCGCCGCCGGCAGATCTGCGATCCGCGCGTGCACCTTCTGACCGCGCAGACGCCGATGCGCCGGATTGACGAAGTCGACCGCTCCAGAGAAGCCTCCGCCCAACAGGTTGGCCGCCAGCACCGACCCCACCGACCCCTTGCGCGTGCTCGCCCCGATGAGGGCGACACGCTCGGGCCGGAAGACTGCGTCGAGATTGCGGGTGGTCACGGGAGCCTCGTTACGGACCTCGCATTGTGTGCAGGCCCAAGGCTACACCCCACCGTGCCCGCAAGCGCAGGCACGGAAGAAGGCCGGCCGCCGCGCCGGCCTCCGTCCCGTTATCGTTCCGCTCGGCTCAGACCTTGGTCATGCGCAGATAGGGGCGAATCTCGTCCCATCCCTGCGGAAACAGATCCTTGGCCTGCTCATTGGCGACGCTCGGCGGGATAATCACCTTGTCGCCCGGCTTCCAGTCAGCCGGACACGCCACCTTGTGCTTGTCGCCCATCTGCAGCGCATCGATGACGCGCAGGATCTCGGTAAAGTTGCGGCCAACGCTCATCGGATAGGTCATTGTCAGCCGGATGCGCTTGTTCGGATCAATGATGAAGACCGAGCGCACCGCCGCAGTCTCGCTCTCGCCGGGGTGGATCATGCCGTAGAGCTGCGCGATCTCGTGATCCTTGTCCGCCACGATGGGGAAGCGCAGCGTCGTGTTCTGCGTGGCATTGACGTCCTCGATCCACTTCAGATGCTCTTCCACCGAATCCGTGGACAGGCCCAGCGGCTTGACGTTGCGCGCTTCGAACTCGCCGCTGAGCTGGGCGGTGCGCCCCATCTCCGTGGTGCACACCGGTGTGAAATCCGCCGGGTGGCTGAAGAAGAAGACCCAGGAAGCACCTGCCCAGTCGTGGAAATCGATGTCGCCGGTGGTGGTTGCGATCTGGAAGTTGAGTGCGATGTCGCCGAGTTTCAGATTCATGTTGTCCTCTCTTGCTTAGGGGCCGGGCTGGTGTTTTTACATAACTTCTATTAATATTGTTATATACAAAATAGAATATTCTTATCAGCCCGATTGAGTTCCCCTAAGCCGCACCGCCAGCATCATGCCCAACGTCATAGACAAGGATTGGATCGCGGCCTTTCCGGCTCTGCAGGCCTTGGATGAGGCGGACCTGCACAGGCTGGCTGCCGGAAGCCACCGCCTGAGCCTGCCGGCGAAGCGCACGATCTTCGGGGCCGGGACTGCGCCCGATCACCATCTGCTACTGCTCTCCGGCAACGTGCGCGTGCAACAGATCGCGGAGAACGGGCGCGAGATCGTGCTATACCGTGTCAGCGCCGGCGAGAGCTGCGTCATGACCACCGCCTTTCTGCTCGCGGGGCTGGAACATCACGCCGAGGGCATCGCCGAGACCGCAGTGGAAGCGGTCGCCGTGCCGCGCACACTCTTTGACGACATGCTCGCGCGCTCGGCGGTGTTCCGGCGCTTCGTCTTCGATACCTACTCGCGACGGATGACCGATCTCTTTCTGGTGATCGAGGAGGTGGCATTCCGGCGCCTCGACATCCGGCTGGCCCAGCTGCTGCTACGCCGAGCCGGCGACAGCAAGCACGTGCACAGCACGCATCAGCAACTGGCCACAGAGCTCGGCTCGACCCGCGAGGTGGTTTCGCGCCAGCTCCAGGAATTCCAGCGCCGCGATTGGCTTCGGCTCGGCCGCGGCGAGATCTCGCTGCTGGACACCGCAGCCATACGTGCCCTTGCCGAGACCCAATGATGCGCATTGGTGACAAAGTCACCGACAGCGCGCAACCGATGCGGGAGACTGCTGCTACAGCGGCATTCACCGCAGCCATCGACAGATCGCAACCCAGGAGGTCGCCATGACGCACTATCCAGTGGATACAAGCATCGAGCCCGAAGTCACCCATTTCTTCGACCCGGACAGCAACACCTTCAGCTATGTCGTAAAGGACCCGGGCAGCAAGGCATGCGCCGTCGTCGATTCGGTGATGGACTTCGACTACGCCGCCGGTCGCACCAGCTATGAGCAGGCCGACGCCATCATCGCCTTCGTGCGCGAAAACGGGCTCGAGGTGGAATGGCTGCTCGAGACGCACGTCCACGCCGATCATCTCTCCGCCGCGCCCTACATCCAGCAGGCGGTGGGCGGCAAGCTCGGCATCGGCGAGCAGATCACCACCGTGCAGGAGACCTTCGGCAAGATCTTCAACGCCGGCACCGAGTTCCAGCGCGACGGCAGCCAGTTCGACCGGCTCTTCCGGGACGGCGACACCTACACCATTGGCAGCATGCCGGCCGTTGCCATGCACACGCCCGGTCACACTCCGGCCTGCATGACGCACGTCATCGGCGATGCCGCCTTCGTCGGCGACACGATCTTCATGCCCGATGCCGGCTCCGCGCGCGCGGACTTCCCGGGCGGCGACGCCGGCACGCTTTACGACTCGGTGCAGAAGATCCTGGCGCTTCCGGACGAAGTGCGCATCTTCATGTGCCACGACTACGGCCCGGATGGCCGCGAAGTCGCCTTCGAGACCAGCGTGAGCGAGGAAAAGACGCGCAACATCCACGTCGGCGCCGGCAAGAGCCGGGAAGAATTCGTGAAGATGCGTACCGAGCGCGATGCCACCCTCGACATGCCGCGGCTCATCCTGCCCTCGCTGCAGGTGAACATGCGGGCCGGCGCCTTGCCGCCAGCCGAGGACAACGACACGCGCTACATGAAGATTCCCTTGAACGTGCTCTGAGCCGACACCGGAAGCGCCGGGGGGCGCTGCCTCATCGTCAACCGGGCGTGCCGATCTTCGACGGCGGCGCGCCATCGGCGACCGAGGCGGCGCTCAGTCCGGCGGCTTCCAACCCATCAATCGCTTCACAGGCTACCGGGTCAACGACTTGCAAAGCTTCGCCGCAGTGCGCACAGCGTTTGGCGCGCACCCAGTAATCGGCGGCCACCAACGAGGGCGCCAACAGGCACTCCTGCTGCGAGCGCCAGCAGTCGATCACGCAGCGCAGCTCAACCTGACCAATGTATTGCCGATTCATGATCGACAAATCTTAACAAGTGGTCACCGCCGCTCTCACGCCTGTCTCGGCGCTGCGCAATAGCGCTCAGAGTGCGCTGTTGCGCTCGGCCGCTTCCAGGCCACGGGCCCGCCCATAACGGCGATAGGCGCTTCGCCCCGCCACATTCTGCTGGTGCCAATAGGCCTTCAGGAAGAGCGGCAGCTCGGGAACCCAGAAACGATCCGCTTCAGGCGCAATCACAGGCTCGCCCGTTCCAGGCGTGACCTCGGCGTACACGATGCCTGGGCCCTCGGCCGTACTGCGGCTGGCCAGCACCCGGCCCGCGGCGTCGACAACCTGCGTGGCACCCACGAAATGCGTGCGGTAGTCGAAGCCGGCGTCCAGCCCCGGCGCCAGCAGGAACTTGCCGCCAAGCGGCCCGCAGTGGCTGGCCTGCACAACCGGCGCGCCCAGCCTGCGGGCAAACTCCACCGGCGCCTGCTCGCTCATGTAGCGGTTGTATTGGCCGATGGCGCGCAGCGGCGCGCGCAAGGCGGCCGGCCAGTTCTCCGGCATGGTCCACCAGTGCGTGCCGGTGACGGCCAGCTCGACGCGGCCGCGCATGCGGGCCAGCGTCTGATGGCGAATCAGCTCCCAGCACACCGCCGCGCCCAGGGTCCCGACACCGGTCTCCCAGACACCGTCGTCGCGGCCGCCGGTGTAGAAGACGTTCTCCCACATCGTGGGCAGATCCTTGTCGTGGTAGTGGATCGTGCCGTCCGGCTCGGCGAGCACATAGCGGTTATAGACCTCGCCGCCTTCGGCCAGCAGCATGGACCCGCCGATACGCCCGCCATGCTTCGCCGCCAGCCGGCGCAGCATGGCGATGGCCGCGTTCTCCACCGGCAGCACGATGTCGAAGGCGGTCTCGTCGGGGGCAATCATGCCGGTGAAGAACTCCGGTAACGCCACCAGCTCCGCACCTTCGGCGAAGGCCTGCTCGGCCAGCCGCTCCGCCGCGGCGATATTGGCCGCGACATCGCCCATGCGCGTCTGCAGCTGTACCGCCGCGATCTTCAATCTTCCTGCCGCCATGTGCGCCCCTCGAATGGCGCCCTGGAGATAGTCCGGTGGCGCCCAGGCTGCAAGCCTAGCGGATGCGCGCGATGCGCTCGGCTTCCTCCCACATGCGCAGCCAGGCTTCGGCCGACCGGTAGAAGATATCCAGCGCGCGCTGCGCGTCCGGGCCACCGAAGCGGCGCGTATCCTCGATATAGTCGGGATACAGGCCGTAGTGCGCTACGCCGCGGCCATCGTAGAGATCGAAGACGCGGTCGCCGGTGACCTGACGATCGAACTCGACACGACCATCGAGGGAGCGGAAGGGATAGTCGATGCGGCCTTCGCTGAGCTCGGCACCGTCACGCGGGTCGCGCGGCAGACTGGCGATGCCGTTGACATCCGAGGCGATGCCGCCGCCAAAGTAGGGCCGGTCGTCATAGCGCGCGGCGATGCCCGTCAGGCGCTCCACCCACTGATCGCGCCCGCCGCGGGCGAAGCGACCGAGGAAGCCACCGGCGTCGGTCAGCGCGTTGAGCAGCGTCTCCGAGCCCAGCCAGTCGTGCGAGCTGATCATGGGATAGCCGCGACCGCGCATATAGGTGATGGCGGCATCGGCCGCGCGGCGGCTCATGTGGTCGACATCCACCAGCATGCCGCGCCGCATGAGCTCATCGAGCAGGTAGTAGCCGTGATCGCTGAGCCCGCGGACGTTGCAGAGGTGCTCCGTGCTGGGGCTGGTGGGGTTCACCTGCTGGATGGTGTACTCAAGCGTCGCCAGCAGCGCGTCCACCACGCCGCCCAGATCCTCGCGCGCGCCGGTCGAGAATTCGTCGTCACCGTTGTCGTCCAGCGGGCAGTTGCCGACCTCCAGCGGATGACCGGTCTCGAGCAGATTGCCGGCGGTGAGGAATGTGCCCAGGCCGAAGCCGGAGTGCGGCAGATGCCCGCCGAAGGCGTTGTCGAACTTGTGCACAGGGAAGATCACGCGCACGCCCAGATCCTCGACTTCGTCCAGGCGGCTGCGGATGTCCCCGCGCGTGCATTCGGGCTGGTCGAGGAATTCGCCGCAGTTCAGCACCTTCGACAGCTCGATGCCCAGCACCACCGCCATCTTGTCGTCGGCGATGACCTTGCGCGCCTCCGCCGGCGATTCCACGACGCGGAACCAGCCGCGCCCCGGACCCCCATGCTGCGCATCGATGTAGTCCTGCAGCTCGTAGGTGCGCTCGGCCTGCAGCCGGACATTCTTCATGACGTCGCAGTCGTTGCGCTTGAGCGGATAGACCTGACAGAGGATCTCGTTGTGCGTGATGTGGTTGACGAGAATCTTCTGGCCCGAGAGGAAGGCGCGCTCGATCCACCGGTAGTAGGTCTGGTGGTGCATCAGGGAGTCGTTGCGCGGCCACTCGTTGTAGGTAGGCCAGCCCACCGTCTCGTGCGGGCCGAAGGCATCCGTAGAGGTCACCATCTCCAGGATGCCGAGCGTGCCTTCCGGGCCGTGATTGACGGCGCAATTACCTATGGCGTGGTCGACGCCGAAGCGATGGAAGTTGCTGCCATAGTTGACGCGGCCACCGATGAATTCGTAGGCAGTGATGTGGGCGTGGTCATCGACCCAGCCGTAGACAGCGTCGGGATCGCCCTCCCAGTGCGTGCGCGGCCCACGCGAGTCGACGAGGCGCGCGTTCAGTCCGGCCTCGGGGTACTCGGCGCAGCCGTCGGCCGGCTCGAAGGTGAACAGCGTCTGCGGCGCGAGATCGCCCGCCTCGGTCAAGCCCAGAAAACCCTCGTTGCTGGCCAGCTTCAATCCGGTAGCCTTGGAGGTGAGCTGGAAACGCTCATCCTGCGGCTCGGCCAGCTCCCAGATGGCGAGATCGCTGGCCTGATCAACCACGGCCAGCGTCGGCGAGACGTTGCCCTCACCTACACGCTCACCGAGCGAGCCGAGCACATGCCCCAACTCGTTGACCGCCGAGCCCAGCGGGCCCACCGGATCCAGCACCAGATCGAGGATGTCCCCCACCGCGCTGACCAGCACACCGACTTCACCTACGAGGCTGCCACTGGCGTCCAGCAGCTGGCCACCAGGATCGGTAATGCCCAGCAATACCTTGCTGCCCGCGTCTCCGTCGGCGGTAGCGCTTTCCATCAGCTGCTGCGCTTGGCGCTCGTAACCCGAGAGCAGCATGTAGCTGCCCAGATCCGTGGGCTGCATGAAGAAACGCGCCGCATCATCGGCAGAATCCGCATTGGCCGCGTAGAACTGCTCGTTACGCGCAACGTAACGGCCATCAGCGTCGCGGATGGCCACACACTGGCGCGCCACCTGATAGATACGTGCAACCGGCTCTTCCCCCGCCGTTTCCGGCACAGGATCGGAACTTCCCCCACAGGCGCCGAGCAACAAGGCCACGCCCAAAGTCAGCTTTCTCATGAATCCCCCGACTACGCTATCCATCCGTGGAACAAAGGCGACTGCGTCGCGACAACGCGGACCGATCCACAGATTCGGGCCACGCCAGCGCCTGCGCGAGATTCGTTTCCCGTAGGGAGAGTTCAGAGGCACGCGCGGCGGACAGCAGCAAGCGCGCTCATCTTAGGCCTTTGTCATCGCTCCTTAACATCGTTGAAATTACGGACGCTGCGCCGGTAGTGGCCGCTGTCAGCCGGCCGGAAGTCGGAGATCCGCCCTGGCTCCGCCCCCAGCGGCGTTTTCCAGAACGACACCGCCTCCGTGCAGATCGGCGATCTCGGCGACGAAAGCCAGCCCCAGCCCGGTACTCTTGCGGCCGTCGGCGCGTGGCAGCGAATAGAAGCGCTCGAAGACGCGCTCGCGGGCGTAATCTGGAATCCCCGGACCCTCGTCGCGAACGGCTACGACCACCGCGCCGGCCTCGGCCTGTGCGCTAACCGTCACGGCGCTGCCTTGCGGCGAAAAATCCACGGCATTGGCCAACAGATTGCTCAAGGCCTGCTGCAGCAGGAAGCGGTCGCCTTCCACGGTCAGGGACTCAGCGCCTGCGCGTTGAAGGGTTACGCCGCGCGCCTCGGCGCGCGGGCGCTCGGCTGCGATGCAATCGGCGATCAGGGCGTCCAATGCGATGGGCTCCGACTGCTGCAAGCCGCGCTGATTCTCCAGCGTGGCCAGCTCCAGCACGCGACGGACGATGGCCTCGAGCCGACCGGCCTCGCTGTGGATGTTGGCGATGAAGCGCTCGCGGTCGGCCGGCGGCATATCGGCTTCTAGCAGCTCGGCGGCGCCAGTGATGGCCGCCGTCGAGCTTTTCAGCTCGTGCGCCAGCGACTGCACGTAGTGCTCGACGTACTGCTTGCCATCGAGGGCGTCGCGCAGCTCCGTCATGGCCGTGCCGATGCGTCCCACCTCATCCTTGCCGAGTTTCGGCGGCGCCTGACGGCGACCACTGCGCAGCGCCACGGCGTAGCTGTGCAGCCGCTCCAGCGGCTGACTCAGCCAGTGATAGAGCACCGCGCCCAGCAGCAGCGCGACCACCAGCACTGCGGCGGCAGTGAGCACCAGCCGCTCCACGGCCGAGACGATGAAGCGCTCGGCGTTGCGCGTGGACTTGCCCACACCCACCGCACCCACGACCGTGCCCTGATGGTAGATCGGCGCGGCCACGTAAATCGCCGATCCCTTCGGGTACAGCGCGTCACCCTGCGTCGTGCGCGCGCCGTACTCGTCCTGCAGGGCACGGTGAACATCGCGCCACTCGCTGTAGTCCTCGCCGTAGTCGCGCCCGTTGTCCGAGTCGAAGACAACAATGCCCCGGCGATCGGTGACGTAGAGGCGCAGGCCGATATCGGTCTTCAGCAGACTGCTGATACGCGCCTGCAGGGCGCGGTCATGCATGGGCGCCAGGCTGTCCGCCAGCAGCGCAGCGCTGGGCGTGATCTCGCCGCCCCGGCGCACCAGCGCGGTCGCCGCGATCTGCGTGGCCAGCACATGCGCGGTGTCGGCCAGGATGTCCTCCTGCGCCTCCATGTAGCGCGGCAGCATGTCGGCACGCAGCCAGTAGACGACGGCACAGATGCCGGCGGTCACAGCCAGCGCAAAGAGCAGATAAGTGCGGCTGCGCAGCGACACTCAGGGCAGCCCGGATTGATTGCCGCGCAGCGGCGACCGCCCACCCGCCTTCGCTCGCGACATCACTCAGAGCTTCCCTGGCGCTCAGGGCTATAGGCGTAGCCGACGCCGCGACAGGTTCGGATCGGATCCATCCCACCGCTGGCCTCGCGCAGCTTGCGGCGCAGCGTCTTGATGTGGGTGTCGACGGTGCGGTCGAAGACACCCACCGGGTCATCCCAGGCCGCCTCCAGCAGCTGCTCGCGGCTGAAGACACGCTCGGGACGCCGGTACATCGTTGCCAGCAGCCGGAACTCGTAGCGCGTCAGCCCCAGCGGGCTGCCGTTGAAGCGCACCGTCTGCGCGGCCTCGTCGACCTCGAAGCCGCCGGCTTCCTCCGGCGGCGACGCCACGGCACCCTGCAGCCGCTGCATGGCGCGCAGATGCGCGCGCACCCGCGCGGCCAGCTCGCGCGGGCTGAAGGGCTTGACGACGTAGTCGTCACCGCCAATCTCCAGTCCGACGACACGGTCCACCTCGGTGTCGCGCGCGGTCAGGAAGATGATGGGCGCGGTCACCTGCTCGCGCATCTGCCGGCAGAGGTCGAAGCCGTTCACATCGGGCAGGCCCACGTCCAGAATCACAAGCGCCGGGGAAATGTCGGGTAGAAGCGCCAGCGCCTCGCCCCCGGTGCGCGCCCATTGCACGCTCAGGCCATCACCCTCCAGGGCGTAGACGACGTTATCGGCGATGGCGGGCTCATCCTCCACCAGCAGAACGACGCTGCGCGACATTGGGAACTCCCCGGAAGCCTCGACGCGTGTGGACTTCACACGGACTTCATTCTAAGCCCCAGTTTGAAGTCGAGGATGCGTCGCAAGCCCACCCGAAAGGGATTCGCGATGCCCTATCAAGTCTGTTCCACCGACTGTCGCCTGCCCGCCTGGCGGCTCGCCCTTCTCCTGATCGCATTGCTGGCCGGCGGCCAGGGCTTGGCCGAAGCCGCGCCGAAGGCAAGCGGCAGCATCTCTCTCGACGAAGTCCGCCGCGGCATGCTGCTGACGCGCAGCGAGGACGGCGGCCACCGCCCGCTACCCGCCGTCGACAGCCATGTGCGCGTGCGCGTCTCCGGAACACTGGCGCGCAGCGTGCTGCGACAGCGTTTCCGCAATCCCAGCAATGATTGGGTGGAAGCGATCTACGCCTTCCCGCTGCCCGAGGATGCCGCCGTCGATACCCTGCGTCTGCGCATCGGCGAACGCATCGTCGAGGGCGAGATCCAGGAACGCGAGCAGGCGCGCCGCACCTACGAAGTTGCCCGTGACGCCGGCCAGCGCACGGCACTGGTCGAGCAGCAGCGACCGAATCTGTTCACGACGGCGGTCGCCAACATCCCGCCCGGCGCCGAGATCACCGTGGAGATCGCCTACCAGCACATGCTCGACTGGCGCGAGGGCCGCTTCAGCTTGCGCGTACCGATGGCCATCACGCCGCGCTACGCCGGCGGCAAGGCGTCGCCCGGCGCAGAAGAGGCGGCCGCGCCTGCCGGCTGGCCGCTGCTGCCCGGCGAGCTGCGCAACACCGCCACCTTCGGCGCGGCGCAAGACGCGCGCAGCGCGGTAGACCTCGAGGTCCAGCTACAGCCGGGCTTCGAACTCGCCGAGCTGCGCAGTCACTATCACTCCGTGACGCGCGAACAGACCGAGGGCGGCATGCGCATCCGCCTCGATCCCGGCGCCACGGCCGACCGCGACTTCCTGCTGTCCTGGGCGCCGGCGGACACGGCGGCGGCGCAAGCCGCCTTCTTCAGTGAAACGGTCGACGATCAGGGCTACGGCCTCCTCATGCTGACGCCGCCGCCACCCGACAGTACGCACCTGCCCGATGCCGCGCGCGAGCTGATCTTCGTGCTGGACGTCTCCGGCTCCATGGCCGGCCTGCCGCTGCGCGCCGCCAAGGCCGCGCTGCAGCGAGCGCTGGATCGACTGCAGCACCGCGATCGCTTCAATATCGTCATCTTCAATCACGGCAATACCAGCCTGTTTCAGCGCGCGCAGCCGGCAACGCCGGACACCGTCGCCCGCGCCAAGGGCTGGGTCGACGGGCTTGCCGCCGACGGCGGCACCGAGCTCCTCGGCGGCCTGCGCCGGGCACTGACCACGCGCGGCGCGGAGACCGAGACGCTGCGCCAGATCGTCTTCATCACCGACGGCGCCATCAGCGAGCACGAGACGCTGTTCCGCGCCATGGATGCGGAGCTGGGCAGCGACCGGCTGTTCACGGTGGGCATCGGCCACGCGCCAAACACGCATCTGCTGAGCGAGATGGCGCACTTCGGGCGCGGCACCAGCACCTATATCGCCGCGCCGGAAGAAGTCGAAGACCGCATGGGCGCCCTCTTCCGCCAGCTGGAGCAACCGGCGCTCACCGATCTGGCGCTGTCGCTGCCGGAAGGCACCGACATGCTGCCGCGCAAGCTGCCCGACCTCTACGCCGGCGAGCCGCTGATCGTCTTCATGAAGCTCGACGCGCTGCCCGACAGCATCGCCATCGATGGTCGACGCGGCGGCGCGGCCTGGCGCCGGACGCTGGCGCTGACCGAGCCCAGTGAGCAGGCCGGTATCGGCAAGGCCTGGGCGCGCGAGAAGCTGCGCCACTGGCAACGCGTCGAGGCGCGCGGCGCCGATGGCGAGCTGGTGCGCGAGGCCAGCCTGGCGCTGGCGCTGGAGCACGATCTGGTCAGCCGCTTCACCAGCCTGGTCGCCGTCGACAAGACGCCGGCGCGGGTGCGCGAGGCCCTGCTCAAGCGTCACGACATTGCGCGCGAGCTGCCGCACGGCATGGGCGCGACCGAGGTCGGGCTGGCGCAGACCGCCACCCCTGCCCGGCTGCTGCTGATGCTCGCCGCCGCCCTGCTGCTGCTGGCGCTGGCGCTGTGGCTGCCGAGCCGGAGGCCGGCGTGAGCCGGCTTCGCGGCCTGCGGCGCTGGCTGGCAGCCGGCGCCGGCCTGGCCGGAGTCGCGCTGGCCGCCTGGTCCCTCAGCATCCCGGCCAAGGCCGTTCTCGCCCAGATGATGCTGGAGCGCGCCTGGACGCAGACCCTGGCCGAGGGCGGGCGACACCGCTCCTGGCCCGGGGCCGAGCACTGGCCGGTGGCACGCCTGCGCTTTCCGAGCCTGGATGAGAGCCACATCGTGCTTGAGGGCGACGGCGGCCACGCGCTGGCCTTCGCCCCGGGCCGCAATCCGCGCTCCGGCATGCCGGGGGAGGCGCGCACCACGATCATCAGCGCGCACCGCGACACCCACTTCCGCCGACTCGGCGAACTGACGGCCGGCGACCTCATCGTTGTCGAAACCGCCCGCGGCAGCCTGCGCTACCGCGTCACCGAGACCCGCGTTGTCGACAGTCGGCACACCCGCGCGCGCATTCGCGACGTGCCGGAGCTGCTGCTGGTGACCTGCTGGCCCCTCGACGCCGTCGATCCCGGCGGCCCGCAGCGCTTCGTGCTGACTGCGGCGCGCGAGCCGGCGCTGCACGCGGCAGCGCCGGCTCGCCGGGACTAGGCCGCGGCCGTCGCCTGGTGATCCCGCCCGATGAACATGTAGGCGGCGGGCACGACGTAGAGCGTGAACAGCGTGCCCAGCGTCATGCCGGAGGCGATGATCAGACCGATGGCGAAGCGCGCCGACGCACCCGGCCCACCGGCGATGAGCAGCGGCACCATGGCAAAGACCAGCGCGGCTGTCGTCATCAGCACCGGACGCAGACGGATCGAGGAGGCTTCCTCGATGGCCTCGCGCTTGGACATACCCTGCTCCTGGAGCTTGTTGGCGAACTCCACGATGAGGATGCCGTGCTTGGCGATGACGCCGATCAAGGTCACCAGGCCGACCTGGGTGTAGATATTCAGCGTCGCGCCGTTGAGGTTGGTCAGCTGCATGCCGTTGGTGATGCCGACGATATTCAGCACCAGCAGCGCGCCGGAGATGGACATCGGCACCGTCACCAGCATGATCAGCGGATCGCGGAAGGATTCGAACTGCGCGGCCAGCACCAGGTAAATGATGATGAGCGCGAAGCCGAAGGTGGCGAGCAGCGCCTGGCCCTCCTGCACGAACTGACGGGAAGCGCCCGAGTAGTCGATCTGGAACTCGGCCGGCATGACCTCGCGCGCGATGTTCTCCAGGGTTTGCAGCGCCTCGCCCTGCGAGACGTCCGGCCGCGGCACGGCGACGATGGTGTCGGCGTTGAGCTGCTGGGCGCGCTCGATGCTGCGCGGCACGACCTGGTCGCGCAGCGTCGCAAAGGTCGACAGCGGTACCAGCACGCCCGATTCGGTGCGTACGCGGAACTGCTCCAGCTGCCCGGGATTGAGCCGCGAGTCGCGCTCGACCTGCTGGATGACGCGATAGGAGCGGCCATCCAGCGAGAAGCGATTGACCTCGGCTCCGGCCATGAAGCCGGCGAGATCGGCGTTGAGCTGCGCCATGTCGACGCCCATCAGCGCCGCCTTCTCGCGATCGATCTCGATGACGGTTTCCGGGCGGTCGATGCGCTGGCGCGGCGCCAGGAAGAAGAACTTCTTTGAATCGCGCGCGCGCTCGATGACCTCGTTGGAGACGCGCGACACCGTCTCCGGATCGAGCGTGGACTTCAGCACGAACTCCACCGGGTAGCCTTGCCCGGGCGTGGGCAGCGGCGGCGGCTGGATGATCGCCGTGCGGATGCCCGGCACGCCGGCGGTGACCCGTTCGGTGAGCTCCTCGACGATCTGTCCCGTGCCCATGTCGCGCTCGCTCCACGGCGCCGGGATCAGGCCCGTGAAGCCGGAGCTGCTGCCGGTACCCTGGCCCGCGTTAAGGGTGAAGATGTGGTCCACGCCCTCGTGGTCGAGCACGATGTCCTCGGCCTGGCGCGTGACCTTGTCGAGATACTCGATGGACGCATAGCCATCAACCTCGTTGACGAGAATGGCGAAGCCGCTGTCCTCCTGCGGCGCCAGCTCGGAGTCCGTCGTGATGAAGAGGAAGTAGCAGGAGCCCAGCACGATGGCGCCGAAGACGGCGACCACGCTCTTGGTCTCCAGCGCGCCGTGCAGGCGTCGCTTGTAGCCGTGACGCAGGGCCTCGAAGCGATCATCGAGCCATGCGGCGAGCTTGTCGCCGCCATTGTCCGGGTCGCTGTCGTCGTCGCTGGCATGCGTGCGCTTGAGCACCTTGGCGCACATCATCGGCGTCAGCGTCAGCGCGATGACGCCGGAGATCACCACCGCGCCGGCCAGCGTGAAGGCGAATTCCGAGAAGAGCTTGCCGGTAATGCCGGAGAGGAAGCCGATGGGCGCGAAGACCGCCACCAGCGTCAGCGTCATGGCGATGACCGGGCCGAGCAGCTCGCGCGCGCCCTTGATGGCGGCGTCGAAGGGCGTCATGCCCTCCTCGATGTGGCGGTGAATGTTCTCCAGAACGATGATGGCGTCATCCACCACCATGCCGATGGCCAGCACCATCGCCAGCAAGGTCAGCAGGTTGATGGTGTAGCCCATGACCAGCATGACGAGCATCACACCGACCAGCGACAGCGGCACCGTCACCGCCGGAATCAGCGCGCTGCGCACCGAACCGAGGAAGAGGAAGATGACGATCAGCACGATCACCACCGCTTCCAGGATGGTGGCCAGCACTTCCTTGATAGCGTCGCGGATGTAGACCGTGCTGTCGTAGCCGATCTCACCAAAGAGGCCTTCCGGCAGCCGCGCCTTGATGCCCGGCCAGCGCTCGCGGACCTCGTCGATGACATCCAGCACGTTGGCGTCGGGCCGCACCTGGATGCCGACGAAGATGGCGTTGTCACCGTCCCAGCGCGCGGAGGCATCGTAGGTCTCCGAGCCCAGCTCCACCTTTGCCACGTCGCCCAGGCGAACGATATCGCCGCTCGAGGAGGCCACCACCATGTCGCGGAAGCCTTCGGCACTCTGCAGATCGGTATCGGCGGACAGGCCGACACGAACGTAGTTGCCCTTGGTCTCGCCGACGGTGGCCAGCACGTTCTGCTCGCGCAGAACACCCATGACCTCACCCGCCGTCAGTCCGTGCGCCCCCAGCCGGTCGGGCTGCAACCAGACGCGCATGGCGTAATTCTGGCCGCCGATGATCTCGGCCGATTCCATGCCCTCGATGCTGTTCAGCTCGGGCTCGACCTCGCGCAGCAGGTAGTCGGCGATCTGGCTGTTGTTGAGCACATCGGAGTAGAAGGAGAGATACATCGAGGCCGTGCCGCCGCCCTCGGCGATCTCCACCACCGGATCCTCGGCCGCGTCCGGCAGCTGGTTGCGCAGCTTGTTGACCTTGGCCGCGATCTCGGTCAGCGCCTCGTTCGGATCCTTGTTCAGAAAGAGGTTGGCCGTGATGACCGACTGCCCGGCGTTGCTCGAGGAGGTCAGGTAGTCGATGCCGTCGGCGGCAGCGACTTCGCGCTCCAGCGGCCGCGTAATGAAGCCGGCAACCAGCTCAGCGTCGGCGCCGGGATAAGGCACCGTGATGTTGATCTGCGCGTTCTGCAGCGCGGGATACTCGCGCACGCTCAGGTCAAAGCCGGCGCGGATGCCCAGCAGCAGGATCACGAGGCTCACCACGGTGGCCAGCACCGGGCGGCGGATGAAGATATCGGTGAAATGCATGAGTCTCGGCGCTCGATCGCAGTGCGGTCAGGGAGTCGGGGGGGGCGGCGGCGGCCTAGCCCTCCGGCACCTCGGGGTCGAGCTGCGGCTCGGGCGCCCCGTCGTTGTTGATGATCACCGGCTGCTCGTTGCGCAGCTTGAGCAGGCCGGAGGTCGCGATGCGCTCGCCCGGCTCCAGGCCGGAAGTCACCGCGATGTAGTCGCCGCGCGCCTCGCCCAGCTCGACGAAGCGCTGCTTGACCATGAGATCGGTATACGGCGGCATGTTCGGGTCCGGGTCCTCCGGCGGCGGGCCCTTGTCCGGGTCTTCCTGCATGACGAAGACCGAGGCGCCGTAGGAGCTGTACTGCACCGCCGTGCGCGGCACGACGACGTGCTCGCTTTCCTGCGGCAGCTCCACGCGCACGCGGGCGAAGAGCCCGGGCTGCAGACGGCCGTCGACATTGGGCAGCGAAGCGCGCACGTCGAAGTTGCGCGTGTCGTTGTTGACGCGCGCGTCCAGCGCCTGGATCTCGCCGGAGAAGACCTCGTCCGGATAGGCATCGACGCGCACGCTGACCGGCATGCCGGCGCGCACGCGGCTGAGAGCGGCCTCGGGTAGCGCGAAATCCAGCTCGATGGGGTCGATGGATTCCAGCGCCACCACCGGCTCGCCGGCCGGCAGGAACTGGCCGAGGCTGACGCGGCGGATACCGAGCTTGCCGTCGAAGGGCGCACGGATGCGCTTCTGCGCGATCAGCGCGCGCTGCGCGCTCGCCGCGGCCCGCGCCACGGCGGCCTGGCTCTGCGCTTCGTCCAGATCCGAGCGCGAGATCGACTCGCGCTCGAAGAGCCGCTGGCGCCGCTTCAGTGTCAGCTCGGTCAGCTCCGCCTGGGCTTCCAGCCGCTGCAGCTCGGCCTGCTCGGTGCCTGCGTCCAGGGCAACCAGCAGATCGCCTTTCTCGACCATCTCGCCGGATTCGAAGCGCAGCTCACTGACGATGCCAGCCACTTCGCTGGCGATATCCGTGCCGTTAACGGCGCGCAAGCTGCCCACCGAAGTGATGTGCGCCTGCCAGCGCATGGTCTCGGCCTCGCCAGCCGAGACCGTCGCCGGCGGCGTCGGCATGTTGTCGATGAAATCGTTCATCGCCTTCTGCCCGAACCACTTCATGCCGAAGACGCCGCCGAATACGACGCCGGCCAGCACCAGCATGATGATCATTCGCTTCGTGAGAGTTTTCTTGCTCGTCATGACGGGCTCTTGGCAGTTGCGGTGTCGGACAGGGGTTCGGGTTCGCTGAGCAGGGTGTCGATGCGGCGGAAATCGCTGCGGTCGATCTCGCCGGCTACGCTGCGCAGCTGCAGAAGATTCAGCAGCAGCTGGTAGCGGCTGCGATTGAGATCGCGACGCGCCTGCGCCACGCGGGAGGTGGCGTCCAGCACGTCGGTGATCGTGCGCGTGCCGGCGTCGTAGCCGTCGCGCGTCGCCTTTTCAGCGGCCTCGGCAGATTCCAGCGCGCGCGCGAAGGCGCCCATCTCGGCACGCGCCGAAGCCACTGCTCGGTGCGCCTCGCGCACATTACGCCGGATCTCGCCTGCCAGGCGGTCGAGGGCGGCCACGTTGGTCCGCTTGAGGGCCTCGGCCTCGCGCTCGCGCGCGGCCAGCTGCCCCCCGCTGTAGATCGGCATGCTCAGCTCGACGCCGATGGTCTGGTCGTCAATACGCTGGCCGAACTGGAAATCGCTGCTGTCGTCGATGCCGGCGCGCGCTACCAGGTCCAGCTCCGGCATGCGCGCGGCGCGACTGCTGCGCACATCGGCCTCGGCGACGGCGACCTGCTCGCGCTGCGCGATCAGCTCGGGGTTCTGCGCCATGGCCGCCGCTACCCACTTGTCGGGATCGGCCGGTTCCAGTTCGGGGAAGTCGGGATTCTCGCCAAGCCGGGGCAAGCGCTCCGGCCGGTGACCGGTGGTTTCCTCAAGCGCATCGCGGGCGTCGGCCAACTCTCGCTCGGCGGTGAGCAGTTGCGCCTGCGCCAGGTCGTAGCGCGACTGCGCCTCCACCAGATCCGTGCGTGGGATGAGTTCGACCTCGTAGCGGTTGCGCGCATCCTCGTAGGCCTCCTTCAGCGCCTCGGCTTCGCGCCGGCGCTGCGTGACGGCATCTTCGGCGTCGAGCACCGCGAAGTAGCGATCCGCCACGCGCAGCAGCAACTGCTGCATGCGATCGCGCTGGCCAGCATCGGCAAGCGCGTCCAGCGCCTCGGCACGATCGCCGCGCGCCGCCCAGTCCAGCCGAAACAGCGCCTGCCGGGCTTCGAGCTGCGCGCCCCAGCTCGGGTACTCGTCGGTCTGCTGGCCGAAGACGCCGCTGGATTCGGTGCGCGAGTACTGACCGAAGGCGCTGACGTTGAGCTGGGGTCGCCGGCTGGCGATATCGGCAGCACCAGCCTCGCGATCAACATCGGTCTGCGCCAGCGACTGCCGCACTGCCGGGTCGTTCTGCACGGCAGCGTCCAGCGCCTCGCTGAGCGTCATCGCCTGGGCAGGAGCGGCAATCAACAGCCCCAGCACAAGCAGTAACGGCCGACGACGGCCGTCAACCATGGTTCGGGCAAAGATCATCGAAGACCTCGGAGATAATGCGATCGATAAGCGCGCGCATGGCGGCGGGATCAAGAGCGTCGGCCCACGGCTTCCAGCCGTAGCCGTTGAGCAGCGCCTGGATGTGCTGACACATCAGCAGGTAGGGTTCGCGGACATCGAAGTCGGAGAGCACGCCCTCCGCGTGCACGAGATTGTGGGTGCCCACCACCAGCGCCCAGCTGCCGATGGCCAGCTCCATGGGTGCCATGTCCCGCGGCTCCAGGTCACCCGCGGCCACCGCCTCCTCGACGATGGAGACAACGATCTCGCCCAGCGGCTCGTTGGCTTCGAGCATCTCCTGCCGGCGCTGAGCGGAGGCCGCGCCCCAAACCACCTCGCAGAATACGTACTGCGCAATACGAAAATACTGCGGGTGCCGGCGCACGAAGAGCATGTCCGCAACGCCCAGCGCCACCATGCGATCGCGCGGCGAAGCGTTCCAGTCGCGCACGCGCTGGAAGAGCGCGCCGTGCTCGCGCACACCTTCCGTGGTCAGCGCCACCAGCAGATCCTCCTTGGAGGCAAAGTGCTGATACAGCGTGCCCACTGCGTACTCCGCCGCTTCGGCGATGCGCGTCATCTGCAAGGGCAGCAAGCCGCCCTCCTCGATGAGATGACGCGCCGTGTCCAGAAACAGCTGCTCGCGCTCGGCGAACTGGCGTTGTCGTCGTTCTTTGGTACCCATGGGCCGAACCTGAATCCAGGCGCGGATTATGAATCATGCTCAAAATCTTTGCTGCAGCGCAGTAGACAAAGGCCCTTGACGCACATCAAGAGCCCACCAGGACAATGCGTGACACTGTGGGGGCACCCGGCCACAGTTTGTCGCATGCTATGACGCAATCCGAGCAGAAGACCTTCATCGCAGCGCTACAGGAGCCGGCGCGCTACCCCCACCCCGTGTCGCGCGTCCAGCTCTTCGAAACGCACGCCAACTGGATCCTTCTGGCGGGGGACTACGGCTACAAGATCAAGAAGCCGGTCGATTTCGGCTTCCTCGACTTCTCGAGCCTGGCAGCGCGCAAGTTCTTCTGCGAAGAGGAAATCCGCCTCAACCAGCGCCTGGCGCCGGAGCTCTACCTCCGCGTCGTGCCCATCACGGGCAGCTACGACGACCCCCAGCCCGACGGCGAAGGCGAGGCCATCGAGCACGCCGTGCTCATGCGCCGCTTCGACCCGGAGCAGCGCCTCGACCATTGCCTGGCGCGCGGCGAAGTGCAGCGCGACGCGCTGGACGCCTTCGCCGCCGACATCGCCCGCTTTCACCACGACATCCCGCCCGCTGACCCCGAGACGCCTTACGGCGAGCCGCAGAAGCTCCGGGAGCAGACGCACGACAACTTCGTCGATGTGCGCGAGCAGCTCTCTGCCGACGACGACCGCGCGCTGCTCGACCGCGTCGAGAAAGCCAGCCAGCAAGCCTTCGAGGCGCTGCGCAGCCGACTCGACGCGCGCAAGACAGACGGGCACATTCGTGAGTGCCACGGCGACCTGCATCTGGGCAATCTCGTCTTCAGCGAAGGACGCATTCGCGCCTTCGACTGCATCGAGTTCAACGCCGAGCTGCGCTGGATCGACACCGCCAGCGAGATCGCCTTCCTGCTCATGGATCTCCGTTTCCGCGGCCGTGCCGACCTCGCCGCACGCTGGCGCAGCTTCTATCTCGAATGGTCCGGCGACTACGGCTGCGAACCGCTGCTGCCCTTCTACGAGGCCTATCGCGCCATGGTGCGCGCCCGGGTGGCGGCGTTGACAGCAGCGCAGCAGGAGGGTGAGGAGAAAGACGCCGAAGTCGAGCGCGCCAGGAGCTATCTGCGCTGCGCCGACGCCGCGCTGCAACCGCGCAGCGGCCGCATCGTCATCACGCAC
Source organism: Algiphilus aromaticivorans DG1253 (assembly GCF_000733765.1). Lineage (NCBI taxonomy): Bacteria > Pseudomonadati > Pseudomonadota > Gammaproteobacteria > Nevskiales > Algiphilaceae > Algiphilus > Algiphilus aromaticivorans. Next base: position 2,174,321 of record NZ_JPOG01000001.1, read on the forward strand.
GGACTGTCCGGCAGCGGCAAGAGCCGGGTCGCCATGGCCCTGACCGAGCAGCTCGGCGCGCTGCGCCTGCGCTCCGACGTCGAGCGCAAACGGCTCTTCGGCCTGGATCCCCTGGCGCAAGGCGACGCCGGGGTCGGGGAAGGCATCTACAGCGCGGAGTTCACGGATCGCACCTACCAGCATCTGGCGTCGCGGGCCGCAGAGCTGGCCGCCAACGGTGCCACGGTCATCGTCGACGCCACCTTCCTCGAGCGCGATCGCCGCCAGCAAATGCGATCCGCCGCCGATGATGCCAGGGTGCCTTTCTGCATCCTGCATGTCGAGGCGCCGCTGGCGATCCTCGAAGAACGCATCCGAAAGCGCGCTGCTACCGGCGGCGACGCTTCAGAAGCCGATGCCGAAGTTCTTCATCATCAACTCGCCCAAGCCGATCCTCTGAGCGTCGATGAGCGCGAACGCGTCATCGCCGTCGATACCAGTCAGGATGTGGACGCGGCGGCGCTGGCCGCAAGAATTCGCGAGGTCACCTCGTAACCGGCATCGGCTTCCGGCCGAAGCGCCGTGGCGCAGCGCCCGCTGGAAGCTTGCGTCGACGCCACACGGCGGGCCTCTGCCAGCTTCTCAAGACTTGGCCCCGGAGCCCTTCGATCCACACGTAGTTGCCAAGCCGCTCCACGCATGCTTCCGGAGCCACCCGCGGAAGGGCACGTATCCGCGCCCCGGCAGCCCGAGGGCGACACACTGACGTAAACGACGCGTAGATTGGGGAGACAGGCGAGATGACCAACGAGCACGCGCGCTTCAAGAAGATCCGGGACCTAGTCGACTGGGCGACCGCCTTTCACGTCGAACTGGCCAAGCGCTACAAGCAGCTCGCGAAGCAGTCCGGCGACGACGCCCTGCTCGATACTTGATTCGATGATGTCAGCCCGCTGCCACACGTCCAGGTGCTGACCAGGACCTCCGACAGCATGGCCTGCGAAAACCTCGAGGATGTCGTCAGCACCGCCATCACGGTGCACCGGAATCTCGGTGAGCTGTACCGCCACCGCGCCGAGGCGGCCGGCACCGATCACGAGCGCGAGTTCTTCGAGGCGCTGGCCAAAGGCGGCGCGACTTCCGCTCAGGCTAGCCGTGAGCAACCCGGAGGGACGACAGCTAGCGGGACATCATCTCCTTCTGATGGCGATAGCGCAGAGCCATCGCACGCTCAATCGCAGCTGACCATGCGCGTCCCCGGCCGGTATTCCTGAGCGATCCTTCAATCCCTCTGCATGACTAGCGGAACAGCTTGCGAGCGCTAGCGCCGCCTGCTGGCAGCAGCGAATGGACCTTCGCTCGCTAGCCGGCGCCACTGTGCAGCATCCGGTCAGCTGGTGACCAGCGCCGCTATCAGCGTGATGGCAGACTCAACGGAACTGGACAACTCGTGGACCCGCATGCGCCATTTTGACGTTTACCGTCACCCCACGCACGGGCTGCAGGCAATCAAGCAGGGCTTCAGCTGGCCAGCATTCCTCTTCACAGCCATCTGGGCCTTCGTCAAGAAGCTCTGGCTGCATGGCCTGATCTTCGTCGCAGTGCTTTTCATTCTGATCAGCGCCGAGCAAGCCCTGGTCGCTCAGGGCGCGGATGGCCCGGCACTACTCGTTATGACGATGGAACTGGGCGCCTATATCGTCATCGGAGCCAAAGGCAACGAATGGCGTCGGGCCGATCTTAGGCATCGCGGCTACGAACGGATCGCAAGCCTGCAGGCCAGCTCTCCGGACGCCGCCATTGCAGCGGCGGCGTCCACCTCTGCCGCCGAGGAGTCCGAGGCGACGGCAGATAAGCCCATGCGCAGGGAGCGGAACTGATGCATATGACTAGACGCATGCGGGGGATGAGTCGCCTCGGGCTGCTCGTTTTGGCGTTGGTGTTTGTGCTCGCGGGCTATCTGATCGCCAGCCCCTACTTCACGACCTACCAGATGCAGCGCGCAGCCGATGCGCGGGACGGCGAGGCGCTCTCCGAGCACGTCGATTTCCCCGCCGTGCGTCAGAACCTGAAGGACCAATTCAACGCCGAAGTCGCTAGCAGCCTGGGCGAGACGGAGGAGGACAACCCCTTCGCCGCCCTGGGCGCTGCATTCGGCAGCCTGATGATCGACCGCGTCGTTGACGCCTTCGTGACCCCGGCGGGTATCGCCCGGATGATGGAGGGCGATGTGCCCGAACCTTCCCCTTCCAGCGACGATGAACCCCGTCGCGATAATGAGAGGGAGCCCTTCTCTGAAGCGAGCATGGCCTACGAAGGCTTCAGCAAGTTCGCCGTCACCGTGCACGACGAGGAAACGGATGACGATATTCGCTTCATCCTGCGGCGACACGGCCTCGGCTGGAAGCTGACCGAGATCTGGCTGCCCTTGTAGGCGGCAGGTCCGTCATGCTGCTTGACGGCCAAGCCTACCTGTCGTAAGGTTGATTCATGAACACCTCCGATACCCGCGAACGCATCATCGAGTCAGCGCGACTGCTGATTCAGGACGCTTCCTACGACGGCTTCAGCTTTCGCGATATCGCCGAGCGCGTGGGCATCCGCAAGGCGAGCATCTATCACCACTTCGAGACCAAGGAAGCGCTCGCGGTGGCGATGCTCGACCAGGCCGTCGCCAGCTTCGGCGACTGGGCGCGCCGCTTCGAGCGCAAGCCCCCGGCGGAACGGCTACGCGCCTATTGCTTCGATCTCTATCGCGATCGGCTGCAGGCCGGCGACAAGCTGTGCCCGGGCGGCGCCTTCACGGCCGCCTGGTCGCATCTGGGCGAGCCGGTGCGCCGGGCGGTCGAGCGGCTTTTTGACGCACAGCACCGCTTCCTGCGTCAGGCCCTGATCGATGCCGATGCAACCGATCCGGACGATACGGCCGCATGGTTCATCGCCAACGTGCAGGGCGCGATCATTACCGCGCGCGCTCGCGGCGACGCCGCGCTCTTCGAACGTCTCTGCCAGCGCACGCTGCAGCAACTGCCTCTGCCGCGCTGAGCCCCATTTTTTTACACCTTTTACCTACCTGTCGACAGGTTTGTCATGACAAGCAACAACGCGTATCGCTTCTTCAGAACGGCCCTGCGCTACCGCGCTGCCGTGATCATCGGCTGCCTCGTCGCCATCGCGACCTTCGCGGCGCAACTGCCCGGTCTCGAAAAGGACACGACACCGGAAGCCTTTGTCCCGGACGGCAGCGCCTCGCTGGCCTATCGCGACCGCGTCGAAGACACCTTCGGCCTGAAGGATCCAATGGTGGTCGCCGTCGTCAACGAAGGCGACGCAGGCGTCTTCAACCCGGACTCGCTGCGCCTGGTGCAGTGGCTGAGCGACCGCATCGCCGAGGTCGAAGGCATCGACCCCGAGCGGGTCACCAGCCTTGCCACCGAGAACAACATCCGCGGCACCGAGGAGGGCATGCTCGTCGAGCCCTTCTGGGAAACGCCGCCGGCGACGCCCGAGGCCGCGCAGCGCGTCTGGCAGCAGCTGCAGCGCTTCCCGCTCTATCTGGGCAACCTCGTTGCCCGCGACGGCAGCGGCACCCTCATCGTCGCCGAGCTACTGGATGAGACGGCTGCCACCGATATCTATTTCGCGCTGCGCGAGCTCGCCGAGCAGGCGCGCGAAGCCGGGGTCGCGGGACCGGAGGACCGCATCCATGTCGCCGGGCAGGGCGCGGTCAGCGGCTACCTGTCGGAATACATCAGCGCCGACGCCACGCGCTTGAATCCGGTCGCCGCGGTGCTGATCACCCTCGTCCTGCTGCTGGCCTATCGCAGCCTGTCCGGCGTGCTGCTGCCCAACGTCGTCGTGCTGGGCACGGTGGCGACCGGTCTCGGCGCCATGGCCGCGGCCGGCGTGCCGATCTACGTCATCACCAACTCGCTGCCGGTCATCCTGATCGGCATCGCGGTCTGCGACAGCATCCACATCTTCGGCCAGTACTACGAGGAGATCGCACGCGATCCCGGCATCGCGGCCAGGGAAGCGGTGGCGCGCGCGATGGTGGCGATGTGGCGGCCGGTGACGCTGACCACGGCCACCACCGCCGCCGGCTTCCTCGGCTTGGCGACCGCCGCCGACCTGCCGCCCATGCAGTCCTACGGCCTGTTTGCCGCGCTGGGTGTTACTGCCGCCTGGCTGTGGTCGCTGCTGTTGCTTCCGGCGCTGCTGTCGCTGTTCCGGCCGCGGCCATCGCGTGCGGTGCGAATGAGCGCGCAAACGACGCCGGATCTGTCGAGCCGCCTGATGGCCGGCATGGGCACCATCGTCGGCCGGCATCCGCGCGCCACGGTCGCTGCCGTGGTGGCGCTGGCGATACTGGGTGCAGCGGGCGCCAGTCAGGTCGTCTTCAACGACCAGCGCATCCACAGCTTCGAGCCCTCGACGCCGCTGCGCCTGGCCGATGGCGCCATCAACGCGCGCTTCGACGGCACCTACTACCTGGACGTCGTCATCGAGACCGACGCGCGCGAGGCGCTCTTCGAGCCGGACAAGCTGCGCCGCATCGAGCGCCTGCAGGACTGGATGGAGACCGAGGGCGGCCTGCGTAACACCACTTCCATCGTCGACTACATCAAGCAGATGCATCGCGCCTTCAACGGCGACGATCCCGCGTACTACCGCATACCGGACGACTCGGAGCTGATTGCGCAGTACTTCCTGCTCTATTCGGCCTCCGGCGCGCCCACCGACTTCGAGGAGCAGGTCGACTACGACTACCGCCAGGCGCATGTGCGCGGACAGATGCGGCACGACGACTTCCGCGAAATCGCGCCCATCGTCACCGACCTGAAGCGGCACCTGCGCGAGCACTTCAACACCGAGGAGATGCACGGTGTGGCCACCGGCGCGCTGGAGCTGGCGCATTCCTGGCTGGCACCGCTGGCCGACAGCACCCGCAACGGCATGGCGCTGGCCCTGGCGCTGGTCTTCCTCGCGTCGGCGCTGTTCTTCCGCTCCGTCTTGCTCGGACTGCTGGCGACGCTGCCGGTGGCCTTCGCGGTGCTGATGGTTTTCGCCGTGATGGGCTACGCCGGCATCTGGCTGGGCATCGGCACCTCCATGTTCGCGGCCATCGCCATCGGCCTGGGCGTGGACTTCGCCATTCACACCCTGGACCGGCTGCGCCACCTGCTCGGCGAGCAGGGCATGGCCTACGGCGACGCCGTCGCCGCCCTCTTTCCGACCACCGGCCGCGCGCTGCTCTTCAACCTGCTCGCGCTCGCGCTCGGCTTCGGCGTGCTGATGAGCTCCTCGGTGCCGCCGCTGCAGGACTTCGGCCTGCTGGTGGCCGTCGCCGTCGTCACCAGCTTCGCCGCCAGCCTCACCGCCCTGCCGGCGCTGATTGCGCTCATCGGCCCGCAGCGCCTGTTTCCCACCACTAGCTCGAAGGATGACCCCATGCCCGCCAAGCCCCAGCAACAGGGCGGCTTTGTCCGCCTGCGCCCCCTCGTCGTGCTCGTCGCCATCGCCGTCGCCGCGGCGTCGGTACAAGCCCAGGACGCTCTGCCCGACGGCCCGCAGCTCATGTCCACCGTCGACGCACGCGACGAGGGCGTCACCCAGAAGTCACGCATCCACTTTTTGCTGACCGACCGCCAGGGCCGCAGCCGCGAGCAGGAAGCGGTCACCCTGCGTCGCTACGAAGGCGACGACAAGAAGCAGGTGCTGTTCTACCGCGAGCCCAGCAACATTCGCGGCACCGCCTTCCTGACCTACGACTATGCCGACCCCGAGCGCGACGACGATCAGTGGCTGTATCTGCCGGCCGCGCGCAAGACGCGCCGCATCTCGGCCTCGGACCGGGGCGACTATTTCCTGGGCACCGACCTGACCTACGAGGACCTCAAGCGCCAGAACAAGGTGTCGCTCAGCGACTGGCGCTTCGAGACGGTCGGTCGCGACGAGGTCGAGGGCACCGCGGTCATCGTCGTCGAAGGCGCTCCGATCAGCGAGCGCGTCGCCGAAGAACTGGGTTACAGCCGCGCGCGCTGGTACGTCGACCCCGAAACCGCGACGATCCGCAAGGCCGAGAACTGGGATCTGCAAGGCAATCGCCTGAAGACCGTGCGCTTCTCCGATATTCGTCAGGTCCAGGACATCTGGACCGTGCACGAGATCACCGTCGACAACCACAAGACCGGCCACAGCACACGGCTGGAGATCTCCGAGGTCGTCTACGGCCTCGACATCGACGACAGCGCCTTCGAGCAGCGCGCGCTATCGCGCGGCCTGCGCTACTGATGCGCGCGCGCCTGCCCTGGCTGTTGCTTGCCCTCGCGCCGGCTGCGGCGGCCGCCGACTGGCGGCTGGGCGGCACGGCGGAACTGGCCACAGCCGTGCAGACCACCAACGGCTATGGCCAGAAGGCCGAGCTCACGCTGCTGCCGGACGTTGAGTGGCGCAGCCCGTGGGGCTTCGACGTCACGGCCGTCGGACGGCTGCGCGCGGACACCATCGACCGGCTCGAGCCCGGCCGCCCCGACCGCGGCAGCTACGATCCTTGGAGCCGGCCGCAGGCGCTGGGGAGCAGCGGCGAGCTCGCGCTGCGCGAGCTCTACGCCGATATCTACCTGGGGCCGCTCTACCTGCGCGCCGGCAAGCAGCAGATCGTCTGGGGCAAGGCCGACGGTCTCAAGCTGCTGGACCAGGTCAATCCGCAGAACTTCCGCGAGTTCATCCTGGCGGACTTCGAGCATTCGCGGATTCCGCAATGGTCGCTGCGCGCCGAGTTTCCGCTGGGCCCTGTCTGGCAGGCGCAGTTGATCGCGCTTGCCGACGTTTCGGTGGATGCGTTGCCGCCGCCCGACGGCGCCTTCGCCATCACCTCGCCGGAGCTGGTGCCGATGGCGCCGCCCGGCACGAGGGTGCGGCTCCGCCCCGCGGATGCGCCGGAGCATCGCTTCGCCGACGGCGACGCCGGCGCCCAGCTGTCGGCCTTTCTCGGCGGCTGGGATCTGACGCTGAATTATCTGTATCACTACGTCGACCGGCCGGCCTTTCAGCGCAGTGCCACCTCTGACGGCGTCGCGGTGACGCCGCGCTACTACCGCACGCACACCCTCGGCGGATCGGCCGCCAATGCCATCGGCGACTTCACGCTGCGCAGCGAGCTCGCCTATGCCACGCGCCGGCGACTCATCGCCGCCGCCCCCCAGGACGCCGACGGCGTCATCGACAGCCGCGAGGCCTCGGCGGTGCTCGGCCTCGACTGGATGGGCCTGACCGACACCATCGTCTCCACACAGCTCTTCGCGAGCTGGGTGGATCTCTCCGAGGGCGCGGCGACACGCGACCGCGTCGAATGGGATGTCACACAGCTCGTCGAGCGCAGCTTCCGCAACGAGACGCTGACGCTGCGCGGGCAGCTCATCCACGACGTCAACGCCGGCGACGGCCTGCTGCGCGCCAGCCTGAGCTACGACTACCGCGCCGATCTCGTGCTGCGCCTGGGCACGGACCTCTTCTACGGCCGGGCGACCGGTCGCTTCGGCCAGTTCGATCGACGCGACCGCATCACGGCTTCCATCACCCAGGGCTTCTGATCATGACCCGAGCAAGTACCAGCCCCCCTTCCCCACCCTGGACGCTGCAGCTGCTGCGCGCGAGCATAGCGGTCGGCGGGCAGATCGCCCCCAGCCTGACTGCGCGGCGTCTGGCACGCCTCTTCTTCCGGCCCCGGCGTACGCGCAGCACGGCACGTGAGCTGCCCGCCCCGGACCGGGAGCGCACCGCCGGCGGCGCCTACCTCCGTCGCTGGGAAAGCGGGCCGCGCAGCGTCATGCTGCTACACGGCTGGGAAGGGCACTACACGCAGTTCGAGGCGCTGATCGCGCGCCTGCTGGAAGCCGGCTACACGGTGATCGCCGTGGACCCGCCGGCGCACGGCGACGCCCCTGGCAGCGTATCGCACCCGGGGCGCTTCAGTGACGCGTTGCGCGACGCGGTCGCCGCCGAGGACGCGCCCTATGCTGTCATCGGGCATTCGATGGGCGCCGGCGCCGCGCTGCTGGCCGCGAAGACGGGCGTGCGACTGCCGCGCATGGTGCTCATCGCCTCGCCGGCCAGCTTCCGCTACGTCGTCGACGGCTTTCTCGACTTCGTCGGGCTGCAGGGCCGTGGCCGCGAGCGATTCCGCACGCTCGTCGAGCGCGAGGTCGGCCACCCGCTGGACGCCATCGAGGCCGCCGAGCTGGCCCCTGCGATGGGCGACACCCCCGTCCTGCTCGTCCATGACCGCTTCGACCGGCGTATTCCCTACGAGCACGCCCAGCGCCTGCGCGCCGGCCTGAGCCGCGCGCAGCTGCACGAGACGCGCGGGCTCGGACACCAGCGCCTGCTGGCCGACGCGGGCGTCATCGCGCGCGTACTGGAGTTCCTCGACCAGCACGCGACCAACCCCCATCACTGCGCGGCGTCGCCGCGCCAACCGGAGACCAACCATGTCGCAAGCTGAAGTGCATTACAGCACCCGCAATGGCAACGCCTGGATCACGGTCCACAACGAGCGCGCCCGCAACGCGCTGTCGCCGGAGGTCCTGAGCCAGCTCGACGCTCGCCTCGATCAGGCCGCAGCGGACCCACACGCGCGATCCGTCGTGCTCGCCGGCGCCGGCAAGGAGGCCTTCTCGGCGGGCGCGGATATTTCCTACCTGTCGACGGCCTCGCCCGCCGAGGTACGGGCTTACGCGCGTGCGGCCATCTTCCTGACGGAGAAGATCGAGGCGATGGACAAGATCGTCGTCGCCGCCATCAACGGCCACGCCCTCGGTGGTGGCCTGGAAATCGCCGAAGCCTGCACGTTCCGCATCGCGGTAAGGAGTGCGCGCCTCGGCCACCCGGAAGTCCGCATCGGTGCCGTCGCCGGCTTCGGCGGCACCAGCCGCCTGCCGCGGCTCATCGGTCGCGCGCAAGCCACCGAGTTGCTGCTGACCGGCGATACCATCACGGCCGAGAAGGGCCTGGCCCTAGGGCTGGTTCATCGGGTGGTGTCGGCGGACATGCTGAGCGTCGAATGCGAGCACCTGCTGGCGCGCGTCAACGCCGGCGCGCCGCACGCGCTGCGACTGACGCGCGACGCCGTGCGGCGCGGCGTGGAGCTACCGCTCGGCGCCGCGCTGCGACTGGGCGCGGATCACTTCGGGCTGGCGGCGAGCGAGGCGGACTTCCGCGAGGGCACGACGGCCTTTCTGGCCAAGCGCCCGCCGCGGTGGGCGCACACGCTGGCCGCAGACAACGCAGAGACGGAAAAGGAGGTCATCGCATCATGAGCCTTCGCGGCAGCTGCCTTTGCGGCCGGGTGCGCTTTCGCATCGACGGCCCGCTCTTCGACGTCCTGAACTGCCACTGCAGCATGTGCCGCAAGTACCACGGCGCGGCATTCAAGACGCGCGCACGGGTGCGCGCCGCCGACCTCGGCCTGAGCCAGGGCGCCGAGGCCATCCGCTATTACGAGTCCTCGCCCGGCGAACACAAGGGCTTCTGCGGCACCTGCGGCTCGCCCATCCTCACCCGATTCGACCACGACGCGGACACCTTCAACATCTCTCTAGGCACGCTGGACGACGACCCTGGCGTCACGCCACAACGTCACATCTTTGTTGGCAGCAAGGCGCCGTGGCACAGCATCACCGACGCGCTTCCGCAGCACCAGAGGCTTGAATGACCGTCGCATCAGATATCCGCGAAATCATCTTCAGCGATGGGGTCGCCGCCTTGCTGGGCGGCTCGGGGCTCCCCACCTCCGACATCGCCGATGACCCGCACATCGTCTGGTTCGGCGCGATGCAGGGAAGCGAAGCCCACGGTGTCATCGCGCTACAGCCGGCCGGCACATCGGCGCTGCTGCGCTCGCTGGCAGTTGCGCCCGGCAAGCGCAGAGCCGGCCTCGGTGCCGCACTGATCGCCGCCGCCGAGGAAAAGGCACGGGCGATGGATCTCGATGCGCTATACCTGCTGACGGAAGACTCCGGCCCGTACATGAAGCGGCACGATTTTCAGGACATTGCACGCGAGGCCGTGCCCGACCCCATCCGGCGCCTTCCTCAGTTCGCCGGCATCTGCCCGGCCAGCGCCCGCTGCATGCGCAAGCAACTGGGTGCGCGTTGCACTGGCGAAATCGCGCCTTAGCGCACGCTCACTGGTTGAGAATGTCACGGGGATTTGCGAAGCAATGCGTGGCGCGCAGCGCATCGCTACCGGGAGCGGATCGATCAGGAGCGGCCGGTCGGGTGCGCTTGCCGCCACGGTTGCACGCACCCTGCTGGCACTGATGCTATTGGCCCTGAGTCTGTGCAGGCAAGCGCTTGAAGAGTTCGGCACCCTGCCCGGAACGAACGCTGACCACCTTGAAAACCGCAGTTCCGTCCCCAGTAAAAATGGGACCGGTGCCTTTGCCTTAGGGCCGCCCCTTCTTCATGCAGCTACTTCCGGGACAGAGCACTATGGGAATCCTTCACAACCCGCTTCAACAGCGGATTTTCTGGCAGTTGACGTCGCTGATGACGCTGGTTGTGCTTCTCAGTGGCTGTGGGATCAACAACATCCCCACCTACGATGAGAAAGTCACCGCCGCCTGGTCCCAGGTGGAAAACCAGTACCAGCGCCGCGCCGACCTGATTCCCAACCTGGTGGAAACCGTCAAGGGTTTCGCGGCCCAGGAGCAGAAAACCCTGACCGCGGTGATCGAGGCGCGCTCCAAGGCCACGTCGATTCAAGTGGACGAGAGCATTCTCAACAGTCCCGAGAAGCTGCAGCAATTCCAGCAGGCCCAGGGCGAGCTGAGCAGTGCCCTGAGCCGCCTGATGGCGGTGTCCGAGCGCTATCCGGACCTGAAGTCGAACCAGAACTTCCTGGCCCTGCAGGCGCAGCTTGAAGGCACGGAGAACCGTATTGCCGTCGCCCGCCGGGATTTCATTCAGGCGGTGCAGCGCTACAACACCGAGTTGCGCACCTTCCCGGGGAAAATCTGGCACAGCCTCCTGTATAGCGATCTGGAGCCCCGTGCCAACTTCGAAGCCACCACGGAGGATCCGGAAGACGCTCCTGCGGTGGAATTCTGATGGCCGCCCTGCGCCCCAGAAGCCTTCTAGTGGCGTTGCTGCTGGCGCTCCCGGCCACCGTCTGGGCCCAGTCAGCGCCTGAGTTTCCCGAATTGACTGGCCGGGTGGTCGACCGGGCGGAAATCCTCTCCCCCGAAGTGGAAACACGCCTGACTCAGATGCTTCAGGCCCACGAACAGGCCAGCACCGAACAAGTTGTCGTGGTCACGGTGCCTGAACTGCAGGGGCTTCCGATTGAAGATTACGGCTATCAGTTGGGAAGGCACTGGGGTATCGGCCAGAAGGGCGAAGATAACGGCGCCCTGCTGATCGTCGCCCAGGACGAACAAAAAGTCCGCATAGAGGTGGGCTATGGCCTTGAGGGCCGGCTCACCGACGCCGAATCCTCCGTCATCATCAACCGCGTGATCACCCCGGCTTTCCGCCAGGGGGATTTTCAGGCCGGTATCGTCAACGGCGTCGCCGCCATGATCCAGGTCCTGGGCGGCGAACCCATGGCGGCCTCCCAAGGCCGGCAGTCCCGCGCCCCCAAGGAAAAGCCCAACGCCGGCCTGGTGTCGCTGTTGTTCCTGCTCATGATGACGGTGGTGTTCTTCATCGGCAGTCGCGGGGGCCGTGGTGGACGCGGGGGCGCTGCCCTGCTAGGTGCAGCCTTGCTCGGCGGCGCCATGGGCGGCCGCGGTGGTGGCGGCTTCGGTGGAGGTGGCTTCGGCGGCGGCGGAGGCGGCTTCGGCGGCGGCGGAGGCGGCTTCGGCGGCGGCGGTGCCTCCGGTGGCTGGTAAGGCCGAGTTGGCTTCCCGCGCTGAATGCCCCCACCTCCAGATGAGACGCACAGAATCATGACCTTACTAAGCAAAGACGATCAGGAAGCCGTTACCACCGCCATCAACCAGGTGGAACGCGAAACTGACGCCGAACTGGTGACCGTGCTGACGGCGCAGTCCGATAACTACAACTATATCCCCTTGCTCTGGGCCGGCATCCTGGCCTTGCTCGTGCCGGGGATAGCCAACTACTTCGGCAGCTGGTTGGGTGCCGATACGCTGTTGCTGGTGCAGTGGGGCACTTTCATGCTGCTCAGCCTACTGTTCCGGGTGCCCGGCATCCAGACCCGTCTGATTCCGACGCAGGTACGTCACTGGCGGGCTTCAAATCTCGCGCGGCGCCAGTTCCTGGAACAGAATCTGCACCACACCGAAGGCGCCACCGGCATGCTGATCTTCGTCTCCGAGGCGGAACGCTATGTGGAGATTCTGGTGGACCAGGGCATTGCCGACGTCCTGGACAACTCAGTGTGGGAAGCGATAGTGGCGGACTTCACAGCCAGCGTGCGCCAGGGCCAGACCCGCCAAGGGTTCCTTGACTGCATCGCTGCCTGCGGCAAGCTCCTGAAAGAGCATGTACCCGCCACCCACGAGCGCAACGAACTGCCGAATCACCTGGTGATCCTGTCGTAACGACAACATCGGCATCCCTTCGGGGGAAGAAGGATGACAAGGCGCCAACCTCCTAGTTGACAGCCGAACTCTCCCTCGCTGCCGAACCGACGATGACCACGACCTCCTTCTAGAGCGGCCAGCCTTATCACCCACCGTGTAGGCTGGCGATGCCGTGCGTCTAGAGCAAGACATGCGCACCGCGCAGTGCGCGGCGCAGGGTCGCGTAATCCGCCGATTGCGGCAGCGCCGGCGGACGCAAACCCTCATCGATGAGTCCCATCTCGATCAGGGCCCATTGCACCGTGATGTCATAAGGATGGGCCTGCAGTGCTTCGTGCAGTGGCTTCAGAACGGCCTCCAGCGCATCGACCTGATCCTGGTCACCGTTCATCGCCGCGGTGCAAAGCGCCTGGACCTGGGCGGGTGCGACATTCGCCATCACCGAGACCACCCCATGGAAGCCCTCCATCATGAGTTTGGCGGCCCCTCTATAGGCGCCCGCGTACAAGCCGAAGCCATCGGGCCAATCCAGCCCAAGCAGTGCAGGCGGGGCTTCCGAATTGACGCCACGTTCGATCAATCCGTTAATGCCGTCGATCTGCGCCAATTGCTTGATCACCGCGTAGGGCAGCAGATCCGACCGCTCGGGGTGTTCACGCAGGTACACCGGCATCTTGGCCGCTCGCGCAATCGTCTGAAAATGCTTTAGTAGCGCATCGTGGTCGGGGCAGCCCGCCACGGGTATCGTGAGCAACACGGCATCAACCACCGCATCATAGGCGGTACGCAGACTTGCCCGGGCCCCCTTGGTCGTATCCGCGCTGATGTCGGCAACAACGGCAATGCGGCCGTCGGCCTGCCAGACCGTGCGGCGAAAAAGTTCGTAGCACTCCTCACCGTCCAGATCCGCCGACGAATCCATGGTACTGCCGATGACTATTGCGGAACTGCCCTGCTCGACGTGCCACTCGATCAGTCTCTCCATATCGGTGTAGCTCGGAGCGCCACCGGAATGGGTGGGAGTAATCAGGTCGACGATGCTGCCCTTGATCATGGAACATCCTTTGTAGTTGCAGTGGAGCGGGGCACCATTACCCACGCAACAACATCAGAGCGCCGGGGACCCTCAGGGCCGGCACCTCGGCATCCATAGCCGCACGTCCGGTGCGTCGCTGCACCTAGGGCGAGGCAAGAAGTAAAGCAAGAATTGGGCCGATGCATGGCGGGAAGCGGCCACCTCGCGATCGCCGGCCAGCATAGGCGGTGCTCTGCCAGCTGGCTATGAACCGTCCCGAGTCCACCGGAGGCTGATTACCGTAAGTCGCGCTGCATCCACGATGCGTGGCCCATCGCCGATGGGTCCTACTCAGTTAATGCGGACACTGACGAGAAGGCCCGCACTGGGCCGAAGGAGTGTTCATGTCGAAACGCAAGCGTTACAGCCCGGAGTACAAGCGGGAGGCGGTCGAGCCGGCCCGCCGGTCAGATACCAGCGCGCGGCAAGTGGCCCTGGATATCGGCATCAGCCCCAACATCCTCCGAAGGCTTCTTCGGCGTGCTCAAGCGCGACCGAGCCAACCACCGACGCTACCGCACGAGAGACGAAGCACGTGCCGATCTGTTTGACTACATTGAGCGGTTCCACAACCCACGGATGCGGCGCCGCGTCACCGCTCAAGATCTGAAGTTTTCAAACCTTTCCAAACCGTCCGCAGAAGCTGGGTAGAACCCAAGCCCGCCGGTGAAGTCATCGAATTCGTGGATGATTGAGCTTGATCTGCTCGAGCTTGTCCCAGCGCCATAACCTCAACGCGGCATCACTGCGCGAGTGCGCCAGAAGGCAGCCGTCCCAGCGTTGGCCTAAATCCGTACCAGGCGGATTTCAGAGCCGCAGGGACCCTTTGTGCCACAAAATCATCTTCGATTGGAGGGCAAGCTGGGCGTTCATTCGGGCAACGTCCGAATATCACCCAAAGAAAAAGGGAACCAACGCACTAAGTCGTTGATTCCCTTTATTTTTGGCGGGCCCGGGAAGATTCGAACTCCCGACCTTCTGGTTCGTAGCCAGACACTCTATCCAACTGAGCTACGGGCCCGCGGTTCGCTTGTCGGCGGGGGCTGCCCGCCTGCGAGGCGCGGATTATACAGTGGCTTCGTCGCGACGAAAACCTCTAGCGCTCATCCGGCGGTCGATTCGGGGAAAGGACCGGTGATGGCCAGGGTGAGACCGCTCTTCTGGATGTTGACGTAGAGGGTGCTGCCATCCGGCGAGAAGCAGGCACCTGCCAACTCGGAAGGGTTGTAGAGGTTCTGCGCCAGCGGGTAGAGGCTGCCTTCGGGAGTGACGCCGATGAGGCGGCAGTGGTCGTCGGTGTCCTCGCAGACGATGAGGTCACCCCAGGGCGCGACGGTGAGGTTGTCGCAGTTGCGCATGGCCTTGCCGTCGGATTCGACCAGCAGCTCCACCGTCTCGTCGTCCTCGTGATAGGCAAATACCTGCCCCATTTCACTGGCGCCGCCCGAGGTGCAGGCGAAGTAGATGCTGCCGTCTCCGGCCCAGCAGCCCTCGCCGCGCGCGAAGACAGCCGCCCCGGCTTCATGACCGCGGTAGCGCAAGTCGTCGTCGGGGGCTTCGGGGTTGTCGAGGTCGACCCAGCGCGCCGAATACCGACGGCCACTCTCGACCTTCCGGGATTCCCAATTGCGGGTGTCGAGGCCGGGCGCATCATCGAAGACCAGCGCCTGCAACTGCCCGCCGGCGGCGAGCTTGCCGGGCTCATTGAGCAGCACGCGGTAGAACAGACTGTCGTCCTGGTCCTCGGTGAGGTAGACGACACGGTCATCGGCCCCGATGGCGGCAGCTTCGTGCTTGAAGCGGCCGAGGGCGGTCAGCGGCTTGGGCGCGACGAGGCCGTCGTGCTCGGCGGGCACTTCGAAAACCCAGCCGTGGTCCTTTGCGCGCACGCCGCCGGCACGTTCCGTGGTCTCTTCGCAGGACAGCCAGCTTCCCCAGGGCGTGGGGCCACCGGCGCAGTTGCGCTCGGTGCCGGCGAGGCTGAGAAACTGCCGCTCCGGCGTGTGGCCGTCCGAGGCCAGCACCAGGGTGGTGGTACCGCCCTGCCCCGCACCCGGCGCATCACCGCCGATATCGAAGACGCGAGAGCGGTCGATCTTGGACAGGCCGGCCAGATCGTCGCCGAAGGCTCCGAAATGGGTGTCCTCCGGGCTGTTCTCGTGGTTGCAGACCAACCGCACGCGGCCGTCGCTGCCGGCAAAGGCAGCCATGCCGTCCGGGCGCGCCGGGCGGATCAGGCCATCAGCCATGGGCTCGCCGGTGCGGGCAATGATGCGGTAGGAAAAGCCCTCCGGCAGATCGAGCACGCCGCCGGGGTCGGGGCGCAGCGCGCCGAAGTCGACCGAGGCAGCGTTCTCGCTGGCATGCAGGTGCGTCAGGCCACCGAAGGCCATCGCCACGGCGGTGCCGCCGAGCCCTTGCAGGACGCGGCGGCGATGGGTGCTGTGATCCATACGCATCGAAAGCTCAGAACTGATAGCGAACACCGAACTCGACCGTGCGGCCGAACTCGTCGTACTGGTTGGCAAAGGCGCTGTTGCCGAGGTAGGCGTAGAAGACTTCATCGGTGATGTTCTGGACGTTGAGAATCGCGGTCCAGTTGCTCGTGAAGCTGTACTCGGAAGTGAAGTCGAGGCGGAATTCCTCATCCACATAGCGATCCTGACTGGGGTCGTCCTCCTCCTCGACGCCGTCGAAGTAGGTGCCACGGCGGTTGGCGGCCAGCCGCAGCGACAGTCCGTACTTGTCGTAGCCGACGGCGAGGTTGGCGATGTCCTCGGCCTGGCGCGGCAGCGGGATCTTGCTGTCGCGGAAAGGCACCTCGGCCTCGGAGTCCACCCAGGTGTAGTTGGCCAGCAGCAGCAGGCCGTCCCAGGGTGACGGCAGGAAGCCGAACTCCTGCACATAGCTGAGCTCGACGCCGTAGAGCCGCGCGGATTCGCCGTTGGTGACGGTGGCCACTTCGTCGAAGTCCTCGAAGGGCGCCTGGCCGGCGACATCGGTGCTGACGAAGAAGTCCTCGATGTCCTTGTAGAAGACGCCCACCGACGCCGCCGTCAGGCCCTGCGGCGAGAAGTAGCTCAGCTCGAGGTCGACGTTGTTGGAGTACAGCGGATCGAGCTCGGGATTGCCGACTTCGGCAACGCGCTCGCCACCCTCAATCTCGATGAGCTGGCGAGCACCGGCATCCTCGAAGTTCGGGCGGGCGATGGTGCGGGTCAGCGCCGCGCGCAGCTGCCAGCTCTCCGTAATGCTGTAGAGCGCCTGCAGATTGGGGAAGAAGTCGGTGTAGTCGTTACTGCCGCTGAAGGGCTCGATGGTCGGGATGCCGTCGTTGGTGCCTTCGTCAACGATGGCGCGGAAGCCGTTCTGATCGATTTCGGTCTGCTCGACGCGCAGTCCGCCGACAAGCTCCAGCCGCCCGAAGACGATCTCGGACATGGCATAGGCGGCGTAGATGTTCTCTTCGAGATCGTAGTCTTCGCCCTTGCTGTCGAGCAGGAAGTCCGCCTCGTTGCGGGTGAAGTTCTCGCGGTTGTCGAAGTAGAACTGCCGCAGACGGTCGGTATCCACGGCCGGCCCGAAGCGACCCAGTGGATAGTCGCGCGGCGAGCTGCCGACGAAGTCCGCCAGCGTGAAATCGCCACCGAAGTCCTCGAAGTTGCTGTTGTTGCCGTCGTTGAACTTGTCGCGCAGGCGGATCTTGCCACCGAACTGCAGCCGGCCCGGGCGATTGCCGTAGCGCAGGTCGCGCGCAAAATTCAGCTCGAAGGAGGTCTCGGTCTCCTCGGTTTCATCGCTCTCCAGCTCGATGAGATCCAGCTCGTAGCCGCTGACGTCTTCCAGCGCGGCGACGTCCTGGCCGAAGAGATTGGGCACCTGACGATCACTGAGGTCGTAGCCGATGTCCAACCCTTCGCTGATGAGGGCGGTACCCAGCGAAAAGGGCTCCGAAGTGCTCGCCTCGGCGTAGCCGGCCTGGTAGTCGGCTTCCCAGTCGCCGAGCAGATTCTCGCCACCAGCGACGAAGGCCAGGATATCGCGCGTGGCCGTGGTCTCCTTTCCGCGACGCTCCACCGCCGCGTTGTCGAAGAGGCCGCGGTCACCACTGATCTCGGTGGGGTCGCCATCCTCGAAGAGGTACTCGTGCTCCAGCTCGATCTCGTTGTCGGCGAAGCGGCTGTAGAGCGTGCGCAGGAAGTACTCGGAATCCTCGGTCGGGCGATAGTCGAAGTTGAGCACGCCGCCGGTACGCTCGCGGCTCAGCTCGTAGTCGCGCTGCTCGGCGGCTTCCGGCGAGCGAACTTCGGCGCCGTCGGGAGCGGTGACCTCCGGCCAGGTGCCGGCCTCGACGTTGTCCACCGCGAAGCTGCGGTCGAAGTAGTTGAAGGAGGCCGAGACGCCGAAGTTGTCCGTCCCTTCGCCAACGCTGAACAGGCGCGTGCCGGTCAGCGAGATGCGCGGGCTGGTTTCCTCCAGCGGCTCGTTGTAGCTGCCCTCGACGCTGGCGGTCAGCGAGTTGCCGAGGTCGAAGGCCGTCAGGGTCTTGATCTCGATATTGCCGCCGACCGCATCCGCGTCCTGATCGGGCAGCAGGCTCTTGCTGATCTCGACGCTCTCGACCAGATCGGAGGACACCACGTCCAGGTTCACCGCCCGCGAGTCATCCTCCGGCCCCGGGATGCGCAGACCATTGACGGTGGTGGTGTTGAACTCGGCATTGGCACCGCGGATGACGGCGAAGCGGCCCTCACCCTGATCGCGCTCCAGCGAGATGCCGGGCACGCGCTGCAGCGCCTCGGCGACGTTGTTGTCGGGGAACTGGCCGATGGCATCGGCCGAAAGCACATTGAGATTGTTCAGGGCGTTGCGCTCGCGTGTCAGCGCCGCAGCCTGACCCGCCGCCTGGCCGACGACGCGCACCTCCTCCACATCGCTGCCCGCGATGACGATATCGACGCGGCGCGTCTCGCCGGCGGTCAGCTCGACGTCCTGTCGCTGCGCGGGCGCGCCGAGATACTCGACCACCAGTTCGTACTCGCCGGCGGGGAGATCGCGGAAGCGGAAGTTGCCGCTGCGATCCGTGGCCGTGCTTAAGTCGGTACCGACGATGCGCACGCGCGCACCCTCGAAGCGGAAACCGCCGGTGGTATCGACCACGCGCCCGCGCAGGGCGGCCGTGCCATCATCCTGCGCCAGCGCCACGGTGGTACTGCAGACCGCCGATGCGCCCAGCGCAACCGCCAGACAGGCATGCCTGATCGCCTTCATTGCCTTCCCCTGTTTTCATAATCCGGTTGACGGGGTGCGCAGCGCGCGCCCCCTGAATCGGGGCGAACCGTAGCGGCCGGCCATGTCGGCTCCATGGCACTGGCATGACAGTCGCTTTGCAGCTCGTCATGGATTCGTGTGCCATAGCAAAGCGGCGCGCCCATTTCGGACGCGCCGCGCGGGCCCCGCCAGTTCGCGAAGGCTCAGTTGCCGCAGGCAGTCAGCGACAGCGCATCCAGAATCTCGGCCAGCGAGAAGGCCGCGGCATTGCCATCGTCGTGCACAGCGAAGAAGACCCCTTGCGGATAGCCTTCCATCGGCTGCCGGCTCAGCCAGATACCGTCGGTGTTCAAGGTCTTCTTGCCCTGGAAGCTGCCGACGTGCTGCAGCGAATCCCGATCGAAGACATGGAAGCGGTTGACGCGCTCGTCCTGATCGGTCGTAAACCAGTAGCCGCCGCCGTCCGCACAGGCATAGAGGGCGATGCCTTCCGGCTCGTACTCGAACACGCCGTCGCCGACAAGCGTGCCCGTGAAGCGGCCGCCGAAGTCGTAGACCTTGATGTTGGCTTCGCGCTCGAACTCGTCGGCCACCAGCAGGCGCCCGCGCTCGGCGTCCCCGAAGAGGGATTCGACCTTGTAGAGCACACCAGCGCCCTCGGTATCGCCAAAACTGCGCTCATGCATGACCTCGACCGCATCGCTCTCGATGCGGAAGCGGAACTGCTGCACGCGCCGGTCCAGCTCGGCGGCAGGTGGAATCTCCTCGTCGGCCGTTTCGTAGGCATCGGTCACGAAGATGCGATAGCCACCATCGGCAATCGATTGCACCCAGAGGCCATAAGGCAGCTCGAGCTCTTCGGCGCCGAAGCTGCCCAGCGGCGTAAAGTCGGGCAGGCGCAGTAGCTGTACGCGATGATTGTCGCGCTCGACCACCAGCGCCAGGTCGTCGATGATGCTGATGCCGTTGGGCCGCCGGAACTCGCTCAGATCGTCGCCCCTGCTGCCGACCTTGCGGATCAACTCACCGGTAGCAGCGTCGAAGACCTGCAGCAGATCGCTCTCCTTGGCCGTAGCCAGCAGCCAGTTCTGCCCGTCGGGGCCGTGCCATACCGCCACCGAATCGACGTTGTCGTTCTCGTCGCGCTCGGTGAGGTAGCGCTCCTCCACCGTGGGCACATCGTCGGACTCCGCGGACGCCTTTGAGGAGTCGGCGGAAGGTGCCTCGCCGGAGCCGCAGGCAGCCAGCAACAGGAAGAGCGGGAGGGTGGCAATAGCCGAACGGGACGACAGCATGAATGGCAGCTCCGGAAGCGAGTTATGACCAGGCGCTGCCTCATCCGCGGGATTGCCCCGGCGAGGAGGGAGTTCAGGAACTCGCGGCAGCCCCCATGAAGCGTTCGGAGGCTAGAGCGCGCATGTTGCGGGCTTATGACGACCGAAACGCCGCTCGAAGCCGGCGCTTGCCCGCGGGCATCAGCGAAGGCGCATCAGGCGCTGGGCAAGGTCACTCCACGCTGGCCCATGTACTTGCCCTTTCGGTCCTTGTAGGAGACCGCGCATTCCTCGTCGGACTCGAAGAAGAGCATCTGCGCCACGCCTTCGTTGGCGTAGATCTTGGCGGGCAGCGGCGTCGTGTTGGAGAACTCCAGCGTGACGTGGCCTTCCCACTCCGGCTCAAGGGGCGTTACGTTGACGATGATTCCGCAGCGCGCGTAAGTCGACTTGCCGAGACAGATCGTCAGCACATTCCTCGGGATGCGGAAGTACTCGATGGTATGTGCCAGCGCGAAGGAATTTGGCGGGATGACACAGGAGGGGCCGTGGAAATCCACGAAGCTGCGCTCGTCGAAGGACTTGGGGTCGACGATGCTGCTGTTGATATTGGTGAAGATCTTGAAATGCTCGGCGCAGCGCACGTCGTAGCCGTAGCTGGAGGTGCCGTAGGAGACGATCTTGCCGCCGTTCTCCTCGCGCACCTGGCCGGGTTCGTAGGGCTCGATCATGCCGTGCTCGCGGCTCATGCGATCGATCCAGCGGTCGGATTTTATGGTCACGGTGCCCCCTCGTCGGCAGATGCCGCGATTATAGGGGTGCCGCAGCGCCACCGAGCTGTGCGCGACGGATACCGCCGGGGCGATTGCCACCGAAGCCGGGCATGCTGAGCGCATGACCCAACCCGCAACCGCCCCGCCGCCGCTTCGCCGCACCGACCTCGCGGTGTTCCTGCTCTTCCTGCTGGTCTGTGGCGTCTTCCTGGCCGCGGGCAGCCTGGTGACCGCACCGGCCGCGGCCGGCTGGTATCAGACGCTGCAGCGCCCGGCCTTCGCGCCGCCGGATACCGTCTTCGCGCCGGCGTGGACCGCGATCTTCCTGCTGATGGCGGTGGCCGGCTGGCGCGTGTGGCGACGTGCCGGCTGGACGGCGGCGCAGGCGGTCTTCGGGCTGCAGCTGCTGCTGAACTTCGGCTGGTCGGCGCTGTTCTTCGGTCTGCAGCGACCGGACCTGGCGCTGGCCGAAATCTTCCTGCTGGCGGGCGCCATCGTCTGGACGATGCGCGCCTTCGGCCGCGTTGAGCGCCTAGCCGCCTGGCTGCTGGCGCCCTATCTGGCCTGGGTGGCCTTCGCCGCCGTGCTCAACGCGGCCTTCGTCTGGCTGAATTGAGTAAAACTCAGCGCATGCCGGCGTAATGCCGTCGAACGACCTCGTGGCGCAGGCGCGGATTCGGCGTATCCAGACGCAGTTGCACGCCGTCATTCAGGGCATCGGCGTGGCGTACCGGCAGGCTGTCGGCTTCGCGCCATCCATCTTCCTCGCGCCAGAACCAGCGGTCGTGCGCGGGCGCGTAGTAGATGTCGCGCTCCGGGTAATAGACGAAGAGATGCTGCTGTGCCCGCAGGCCAAGCGTGGCGCTGTCGGCCTTCGGCTCGGCCTGCAGGCTTCCGCTGCCCAGGCCCGCGATCACGGCGAATAACACAAGCTGCCATCGGAACATGCGGTCTCCCGGGCAATCCGGCCCGGCGGTTGCGGCGATGAGCGCATTTTCCCGAGGCTGGCTGAACGGCCCGCGAACGCGGCCGTCGCGGGGCTGCGTGGCATACTGCGCGGCCTTTCTTCCCTCGCCGCATCGATAGCCATGGCGTCCGCGCAACGCGAGATTCTCGTCACCAACGCCCTGCCCTATGCCAACGGCCCGATCCACGTCGGGCATCTGGTGGGCTACATCCAGGCTGACGTCTGGGTGCGCTTCCAGCGCATGCGGGGCCACGACGTCCGCTACGTCTGCGCCGACGACGCCCACGGCACGCCCATCATGCTGGCCGCCGAAAAGACCGGGCAAACGCCGGAAGACTTCATCCGCGGCATCCAGGCCGAGCACGAGGCCGACTTCGAAGCCTTCGGCGTGGCCTTCGACCACTACCACTCGACGCATTCGGCCGAGAACCGCGAGCTTTCGGGGCGCATCTATGCTGCGCTGCGCGACGCCGGGCTGATCCGCACGCAGACCATCGAGCAGGCTTTCGACCCTGACAAGAACATGTTCCTGCCGGACCGCTACGTGCGCGGGGAGTGTCCGCGCTGTGGAGCGGCCGATCAGTACGGCGACAACTGCGAGGCCTGCGGCGCCACCTATACCCCCGAGGAGCTGAAGAACCCGGTATCGGCGGTCTCCGGCGCAAAACCCGAGTGGCGCCCCTCCGAGCACTACTTCTTCGAGCTGGCCAAGATGCAGCAGGCCATCCAGACCTGGATGGACGCCTCCGACACACAGCTGCAGCCGTCCGTGCGCGCCAAGCTCGGCGAATGGATGGGCGAAGACCTGAAGGCCTGGGACATCTCCCGCGATGCGCCCTATTTCGGCTTCGAGATTCCGGATGCCCCCGGCAAGTACTTCTACGTCTGGCTGGACGCGCCCATCGGCTACTTCGCCAGCCTGAAAGCGTTCTGCGAAACCAATGGTGACGACTTCGAGCGCTTCATCGCCAAGGACTCGCCGGTGGAAATGTGGCATTTCATCGGCAAGGACATCGTCAACTTCCACGGCCTGTTCTGGCCGGCCATGCTCGAAGGCACCGGCCTTCGCACACCGACGGCGCTCAACGTCAACGGTTATCTGACCGTCAACGGCGCCAAGATGAGCAAGTCGCGCGGCACCTTCATCCGCGCGGCCACCTGGCGCAAGCATGTCGATCCCGAGCTGCTGCGCTACTACTTCGCCGCCAAGCTCTCCGACGGCGTCGAGGACCTGGACCTCAACACCGAGGACTTCGTCGCGCGCATCAACAGCGACCTCGTCGGCAAGTACGTCAACATCGCCTCGCGCTGCGCCGGCTTCATCCAGAAACGCTTCGATGGCCGGCTGGCGCCGCGCTGCCACGACCCGGCATTGCTGGAACACCTGCGTTCTGAGGCTGATGCCATCGCCGCGAGCTTCGAGGCGCGCAACTTTTCAGCCGGCATCCGCCGCATCATGACTCTGGCCGACGAGGTCAACGAAGCCATCCAGCAGATCGCGCCCTGGAAGCTCGCCAAGCAGGAAGGTCAGGAACAGCTGCTGCACGAATGCTGCACGACCTTCCTCAACGCCTTCCGGCTGCTGACGCTGTATCTGACGCCCGTCATCCCCGGCATCTGCGCGCGCGCCCTCGCCTTCCTCAACGACGAGGCCGCACGCTGGGATGCGCTGGCCACTACCCTCACCGACCACGCCATCCGGCCCTACGAGCCACTGCTGACGCGGGTCGATACCAAGACCATGACCGCCATGACCGAAGACGCCCGCGCCGATCTCGAAGCCACTCCCGCCCCCGCCGCAGCTGCGCCACAGAAGGGCGAGCCGCAGGACGAGACCATCGACATCAAGGACTTCGCCAAGGTCGACCTGCGCGTGGCGAAGATCACCAGGGCCGAGCCCGTCGAGGGCGCCGACAAGCTGCTGCGGCTGACGCTGGATGTGGGTGCGCTGGGCGAAC
Organism: Algiphilus aromaticivorans DG1253; assembly: GCF_000733765.1. NCBI lineage: Bacteria > Pseudomonadati > Pseudomonadota > Gammaproteobacteria > Nevskiales > Algiphilaceae > Algiphilus > Algiphilus aromaticivorans. The sequence goes on from NZ_JPOG01000001.1 coordinate 2,198,168, forward strand.
GCCAGATCCTCGCCGGCATCAAGGCCGCCTACGCCCCGGAAGACCTGGAAGGCCGGCTGACGGTCATCGTCGCCAACCTGGCGCCGCGCAAGATGCGCTTCGGCGTCTCCGAAGGCATGGTCACCGCCGCCAGCTTCGGCGACGGCAAGCCCTTCCTGCTGTCACCCGATTCCGGCGCCGAGCCGGGCATGCGCCTGGCCTGAGCGCGCCTGCGCCATCCGGACGACGCCGCGCGCCGATGCCGCGGCATAAGCTCATGGCAAGGCCTCAACCGCCATTGCAGCGGCGCTCGCGGCACGGGATCATTACCGGCTGCGCGCTACCCGCCGCGCCCATCCACTGCCCCTTCGAGCCTTGAGCGAATACCTGCTACTGCTGATCGGCGCCGTGCTCGTGCACAACTTCGTGCTCGTGCAGTTTCTCGGCCTGTGCCCCTTCATGGGCGTCTCGCGCAAGATCGAGTCCAGCCTGGGCATGGCGCTGGCCACGACCTTCGTGCTGACACTGTCTGCTGTGGTGACCTACCTGGTGCAGAGCCTGATTCTGGAGCCGTTGGGGCTGGAATACCTGCGCACCATCGCCTTCATCCTTGTCATCGCCGCGGTGGTGCAGTTCGTCGAGATGGTGGTCGAGAAAACCAGCCCCCTGCTCTACCAGGTGCTGGGCATCTATCTGCCTCTGATCACCACGAACTGCGCCGTGCTCGGCGTTGCCCTTCTCAATCTGCGTGAAGCCCACGACCTGCTGGAGTCCGCCATCTACGGCCTGGGTGCCGGGCTGGGCTTCTCGCTGGTGCTGGTGCTCTTCGCCGGCATTCGCGAGCGGCTGGCCGTGGCCGATATTCCGGAGGCCTTTCAGGGGGCACCGGTGGGGTTGATTACGGCCGGGGTGATGGCTTTGGCCTTTATGGGGTTTGGGGGGTTGGCGTGATGGTTATGGCTATTCGCACCCCGCTGATACCCGGCGCGCTTCGGGTTTCGCGCCGCGAAAGAACTGAGCGTCCTCGCTCAGTACGTTTCCCATTGGGAAGCGGCGTGCTAACGGGTTCCGCGCCTGAAACGGGCACGCTGCCGTTGAAGCGCCTCCGCGAGGCGCGGGTGACTTTTGTTCCGGCAAAAGTCACCAAAACCATGGTGCCCGCCGGGTGGCCTGCCGCGGCTGCGCCGCGGCAGGTCCCCGAGCCGGGCGACGTGCTCGGGGCACGCACGAACAGGCCATCCATGGCCTGGTCGCGCTCGCTCGGCATCCATGCCTCGCGACCCCTGCGCGCGACGCCCGCCTCGGCCACCCTCCAAGGGCACGTTTCTGAAACGGCTCGCCGCTCCGCGGCATCGCTGCCAAGGGCCGGGGCGTCTTCGTGCGATGTCGCGAAGCGACGAGCCGTTGTGCGCTCCCCTTGGTGGCGCGGCGGCTGGTGGCGCGCGCAGGGGAGGATCGGCCCGGACGGCCGATCCAGCCGTGACGGGACAGGATGTCCCTTCACGGCGGCCCCGAGCACGCCGCCAGCCGCCGGGACTCCGGTCCGCCAAAGGCGGGCCGGAGCGCCACCTCGGGGTGTCCTCTCTTTGGTTCCTTTCTCTGGACAAGCAGAGAAAGGAACCCGCGCCGGTCGTGCGGAAACATGCGGTAGCGCTGTGGTTCCGAGGCGCGGAACCCGCGAGCACGAGGTGCCATTCGAGCTGCTCGGCACTACGGAGGATCGTGCTGAAAGCCACATTCTTGGAGGCCCAAGCCATGCTTGAAGCCATCCTGGCCCTCGGCGGCCTCGCCGCGGCCTTCGGCATCGGCCTGGGCTTCGCCTCGCTGCGCTTCAAGGTCGAGGGCGACCCGCTGGTCGAGCAGATCGACGCCATCCTGCCGCAGACGCAGTGCGGCCAGTGCGGCTACCCGGGCTGCAAGCCCTACGCCAAGGCCATCGCCGCCGAGGAGGCGGACATCAACCAGTGCCCACCGGGCGGCGAGGAAGGCATCGTCAAGCTGGCCGAGCTGCTGGGCAAGGAGCCGAAACCGCTGAACCCGGAGAACGGCACGGCCAAGGAAGCCCCCACCGTCGCGCTCATCGACGAGGAGGTCTGCATCGGCTGCACCAAGTGCATCCAGGCCTGCCCGGTAGACGCCATCGTCGGCGCCGCGCAGCAGATGCACACCGTCATCGAGGATCACTGCACGGGTTGCGAGCTGTGTATCCCACCCTGCCCTGTGGACTGCATCACGATGGAGCCGGTGCAGCCGACGCAACAGACCTGGACCTGGCCGGCGCCGGACGCAGCCGAGCGGCGCGACGCGGCATGAGCGGTCCCACGCTGCTCCACCGGTCCGACTTCCCCGGCGGACTGCATCTCGAATACCACAAGGATCTCGTCGCCGGCGCGCCCATCGCCACGGCGCCGGTGCCGCCGGAGCTGGTGATCCCGCTCGCGCAGCACGTCGGCACACCCGCCGACCCGGTCGTGCAGGTCGGTCAGCACGTCAAGCGCGGCGAAGTGATCGGCCGCGCACACGGCTACATCTCGTTGCCAGTGCACGCGGCGAGCTCCGGCACCGTCACGGCCATCGAGGAGCGGCCGGTCGCGCATCCTTCTGGCATCCCGGCGCGTTGCGTGGTCATCGATACCGATGGCGAAGACGCCGCGGCGGAGCCCGAGTGGGAGACCATCGCCGATCCGGAAGCCGCCGAGCCGCATGTGTTGCGCGACATAGCGCGCGCCGCCGGCATCGCTGGTCTCGGCGGCGCCTCCTTCCCCGCTTTCGTCAAGCTCAACCCGGCCAAGCCGGTGGACGCGCTGATCATCAACGGCGCCGAGTGCGAGCCCTACATCGCCTGCGATCAGGCGCTGATGGCCGAAGACGCCGATCAGATCGTCGCCGGCATCCGCATCATGCTGCGCGCCCTCGACGCCCCGGAGTGCCTGATCGGCATCGAGGACAACAAGCCGCGGGCGATCGCCGCATTGACCGAGGCCGCCGCTTCGGATGCACGCATCACCGTGGTCACGGTGCCGACGCGCTACCCGCAGGGTGGCGAGAAGCAGCTGATCCAGACGCTCACCGGTCGCGAGGTGCCCAGCCAGGGCCTGCCGCTGGACATCGGCATCGTCTGCCAGAACCCCGGCACGGCGCGCGCCTTCTACCGCGCCGTCGTGCACGGCGAGCCGCTGATCGACCGCGTCATCAGCCTCACCGGCCTGGCCATGGCGCAGCCGCGCAATGTGCGCGCGCGCATCGGCACGCCGCTGGGCTGGCTCGCCGCACAGTTCGGCGGCTTCTCCGAAACACCCGGCCGGCTCGTCATGGGCGGACCGATGATGGGCATTCGCATCCCGGACGACGGCGGCGTGCCGCTGGTGAAGGCCTCCAACTGCCTGCTTGCGATGCGCGCCGAGGATGTGCGGCCGCCGGAGCCGGCCATGCCCTGCATCCGCTGCGGCGCCTGCGCCGACGTCTGCCCCGCCAAGCTGCTGCCGCAGCAGCTCTACTGGCACGCCAAGGCGCGCGAGTTCGACAAGGCGCAGCGCTACAACCTCTTCGACTGCATCGAATGCGGCGCCTGCGCGGCCGTCTGTCCCAGTCACATCCCGCTGGTGCAGTACTACCGCTTCGCCAAGACCGAGATCTGGGCCGAGGAGCGCGAGCGCCTGGCCGCCGACGCCGCGCGCGTGCGCCACGAGGAGCGCCAGCGGCGCATGGAACGCGAGGCTGCCGAGAAGGAAGCTGCCCGCGCCGCGCGCAAGAAGAAGGCGAGCGGTGGCAGCGCCGCCGATGACGACCCCATAGCGCGCGCCAAGACCGCCGCGGCCGAGCGCCGCAAGGCCAAGGACGAAGGCGAGCAGTCGGCGCCGCAAGCGGATGACCCTGTCGCCCGTGCCAAGGCGGCAGCTGCGGCTCGCAAGCAGCAGAAGGCTGAGACGGAAGCCGAGCCGCTGTCCAGCGACAACGCACAGCCCGCCGAAGCCGACGAGAACGATCCGGTCGCACGCGCCAAGGCCGCTGCCCAGGCACGCAAGGCGGCGCAAGCTGAAGCCACCACGTCGAGCGACTCGGCGCCGGAGACCAGCAGCGACAGCGAAGAAGACCCCGTCGAGAAGGCCAAGGCAGCAGCGCGAGCGCGGAAGGCCGCACGCAAAGCTGCCGCGGAAGACTCGACCGGCGACGCGGCAACCGACCCGGTGGAAAAGGCAAAGGCCGCCGCCCGCGCACGCAAGGCAGCCCAATCCGAGGGCACCACGTCGAGCGAAGCAGCGCCGGAGGCCGGCGGCGACAGCGAGGACCCCGTCGAGAAAGCCAAGGCAGCGGCACGCGCGCGAAAGGCAGCGCGCGAAGCTTCCGCGCAAGACTCGGCCGGCAACGCCGACAGCGATCCGGTGGAGAAGGCAAAGGCCGCCGCCCGCGCACGCAAGGCAGCCCAAGCCGAGGGCGCCACGTCGAGCGACGCGGCGCCGGCGGCGAGCGACGGCAACGAGGATCCCGTCGAAAAGGCCAAAGCGGCGGCGCGTGCGCGCAAGGCCCAGAAGCAAGCCGCCGAGGCGACGCCGGCCCCGGCGCCCGAGGGCGGCGACGACACGCCGGCCGAGGACGATTCGGTGGCGCGCGCCATCGCCGCCGCCAAGGCGAAGAAGGCCGCGCGCAAGGCCGACGACGAAGGCGGCGAAGCATGAGCGCGGTCTCCTCGCCTCATCTGCCGGTACGCCGCAGCGTCGGCGGCGTCATGGCGCGCGTTCTGGCTGCGCTAGTGCCCGGCATCGTCGTCTACGTGCTGCTCTTCGGGCCCGGCGTGCTGCTCAATATCGCGCTCGCCGCCGGCGCCTGCCTTGCCACCGAAGCCGCCTGGCTCGCTGCGCGTGGGCGTCGGCTGCGCGCGCAGCTCAAGGACAACACGGCGCTGGTCACCGGCGTGCTGCTGGCGCTGGCGCTGCCGCCGCTGACGCCGTGGTGGATTCCCGTTCTGGGCGGCGCCTGCGCCATTCTGCTGGGCAAGCAGATCTACGGCGGGCTGGGCGCCAATCCGTTCAATCCCGCCATGCTGGGCTACGTCGTGCTGCTCGTGTCCTGCCCGCTGCAGCTGTCACTGTGGCCCGCGATGGCGCCGACCTGGGAGGCACCGGCCGACAGCTTCCAGCAACTGGCCCTTGCCTTCTCGAGTGACTGGGCGACGCGCATGGACGCCATCAGCAGCGCCACCGCCCTGGACGCGCTGCGCAGCGGCCTTGCCGACGGCCTCAGTCGCAGCGAACTCGCCGCCGGCGCAGTGGCCGATCTCTTCGCGCGCGGCCACGCCTGGATCGCGCTGGCCTGGCTGGCGGGCGGGTTGTGGCTTCTGCACCAGAAGCTCATCGCCTGGCAGATCGTGCTCGGCGTGCTTGCCGGCGCCGCACTCTTCGCACTGCCCTTCTGGGCGCTGGACCCGGGCCGCTTCGCGTCACCCGCCTTCCACCTGCTGGCCGGCGCGACGCTGCTCGGCGCCTTCTTCATCGCCACGGACCCGGTCTCGGCGGCAACCACGCACAAGGGGCGGCTCTACTACGGGCTGGCCATCGGTGCGCTGACGGTGATCATCCGTACTTGGGGCAACTATCCGGACGCCGTCGCCTTCGCGGTGCTGCTGCTTAACCTCTGCGTACCCATCATCGACCAGTACACGCAGCCGCGCATCTACGGCGGCCAGCGCGGCGCCGAGGGCGGACCATGACGCTGCTCAAGCAGATGGCCGTTTCGGGTGCGCTGCTGGCGGCCTTCGCAGTGGTGGGAGCTGCACTTCTGGCCGGTTCGCACGCGGTCACCGAGCCGCGCATCGAAGCCAACGTCCGAGCCACGCTGGAACGACAGCTGCAGGAAGTGCTGCCGACCGGCGATTTCGAACAGGCCGTGAGCGCCAGCGCCGAGCGGCTGGAAGCGCCCGAGCATCTGCAGGCTCTCGGCACGCGCAAGCCCGTGACGCTCTATCGCGCCCGTCGCGACGGCGAAACCGTGGCGGCGGTCTTCGACGTCACGACACCGGAGGGCTATAGCGGCGACATCCGCCTGCTTGTCGGCGTGCACCGCAACGGCACCGTCACCGGCGTGCGCGCGGTCGCGCATCGCGAGACGCCGGGCCTCGGCGACAAGATCGATACCGCCAAAAGCGACTGGATCAAGACCTTTTCCGGCCGCTCGCTGGGCGACCCGCCTGCCGAGGACTGGCAGGTCGCGCGCGACGGCGGCGCCTTCGATCAGTTCTCCGGCGCCACCATCACGCCGCGATCGGTGGTTCGCCAGGTCGCGCGCGTGCTGAGCTTTGCTCAGGAGCGACACGAGCGCATCTACGATACCCGTGGCAATGCCAATGCCCCGCAGACGGATCCGACATGAGCTACGCGAAGATCGCCCACGAGGGCCTCTGGAAGAACAATCCGGCGATGGTGCAGCTGCTCGGGCTGTGCCCGCTGCTGGCAACCTCGTCGACGGTCATCAACGCCACCGGGATGGCGCTGGCCACCCTCTTCGTGATCCTGTTCACGAATGTGCTGATCTCGGCCATCCGCGCGCATACGCGCAAGGAGATCCGCATTCCGGTCTTCGTCATGATCATCGCCGCGGCGGTCACGGCCGTGGAGCTGTTCATGAATGCCTGGCTGCACGAGCTCTATCTGCGGCTGGGTATCTTCATCCCGCTGATCACGACCAACTGCATGATCCTCGGCCGCGCCGAAGCCTTTGCCTCCAAGAACGCGATCCCGCGCGCGGCCTTCGACGGGCTGATGATGGGCGCCGGCTTCGGGCTGGTGCTCATCGCCCTGGGTGCGCTGCGAGAGGCCATCGGCCAGGGCACGCTGCTGGCCGGCGCCGAGCTGCTCTTCGGCGCAGCTGCGGCAAGCTGGGAGCTGCGGCTGATTCCGGGCTTCGAGGGCTGGCTGCTGCTGGTTCTGCCGCCGGGCGCCTTCATCGGCCTCGGCCTGCTGGTCGCGGCCAAGCAGTGGCTGGACCTGCGCGCCGAGCGGCGTGCACCAGCCGCTGCGGCGCCGGAGGCCACGGCCGAAGCCGAGGCCGTGCAATAGAGCGGCGGGCCGGCGCATGAACAAGGCCAAGCGCACCGCCATATTCGAGCGCCTGCGCGCCGAGAAGCCGGCGCCGACCACCGAGCTGCGCTACGACACGCCCTTCGAGCTGCTGGTGGCGGTCGTGCTCTCGGCGCAGGCCACCGATGTCGGCGTCAACAAGGCCACTGCAAAGCTGTACCCGGTGGCCAACACGCCTGAGGCGATTCTCGCCCTGGGCGAGGAAGGCCTGCGCGACTACATCAAGACCATCGGCCTCTACCGCGCCAAAGCCGCCAACATCATCAAGCTGTGCCGCATGCTGATCGAGCAGCACGACAGCGAAGTGCCACGCTCGCGCGAGGCGCTGGAGGCCCTGCCCGGCGTCGGTCGCAAGACCGCCAACGTCATCCTCAACACTGCCTTCGGCGACCCCACCATCGCAGTGGACACGCACATCTTCCGGCTGGCCAATCGCACCGGCCTAGCGCCCGGCAAGAACGTCCGTGAAGTCGAGGACAGACTCACCCGGCTGACGCCGCGGGAATTCCTCAAGGACGCGCATCACTGGCTGATCCTGCACGGGCGCTACGTCTGCAAGGCGCGCAAGCCGGAGTGTCCCGGCTGCTGCATCGCCGATCTCTGCGAGTACCGCGACAAGACGACGGCCGCGTAGCGCTCAGGTAGCTGCCAGCGTGTGCACCGGCAGCTCGATGCAGATATCCGTACCTATGCCAAGGCGGCTCTGCACACGCAGGCGCCCGCCCAAGGCCTCGGCCCGGTAGCGCATGTTGTCCAGCCCCTTGCCCCCACACACCTCACCGTTCACGCGCAGCGCAAAGCCACTGCCGTTATCAGCAACGCGGATCTCCACGCTTTGCGGCTCGCCAGCGTCATCGCAGTGGGCCCGCGTGCTGAGCCAGACGCAATCCGCGCCCGCATGCTGGATGACGTTGCTCAGCGCCTCCTGGACAATGCGCAGCACGTGCAGCGCCTGAGGCGCGCGCAGCCAGTCCAGCGGCGGAAGTTCCGAGACTTCCCACTCCATGGCAATCCCCGCCTCGCGCAGCTGCGGGGTCAGGCGATAGCGCAAATTACCCAGCAGGCTGGGCAGGTCGCCATCGACCGGCTCCAACGAATCCACCGTCAGCTTCAGATCGGCGATGGAGCGACGCAACGCCTTGGAGGCGGCGGAATCGCGCGACTCGGCCGACTCCACCGCCGCCAGCGTCGCCACCAGATCCGCGCCGATACCGTCGTGAATTTCGCGCATCAGGCGCTGACGTTCATCGGCCAGCACCTGTTCGCGCCCCATGACTTCCAAGCGCTGAAAGCTCTCCTCCAGCGCCTGCTGGCGCTCCTGCACGCGCGCCTCAAGCGTTTCGTTCATGGCCTCGAATTCGCGCAGCGACTGCACGTAGCGCGCGCCCAGCGCCAGCGTGAAGCTGAGGAACATCAGCACCGCACCGATGGGCATGATGTAGGGACGCTCAATGGATATCAGGTGCGCCATGATCAGCAGATCGTGCGCGCCGGCGACGACCGTGGCGAGATAGCCGAATGCCAGCAGTACCGGCGGCGCTTCCCGATCCCGCCAGGCGCGCTGCAGCAGCAACGCCGCCGTGAAGCTGGCCAGCGGGATCAGCCCCAGGAATATCCAGGGCGCCGCCTCGTAGGCGGAATAGCCGATGCCGGGCATGACCAGCAGGCTGGTGACTACAGCGACCGCCACCAGCAAGCGCGTCAGCCAGCGACGCTGCATGCCGTAGTAGTGGAAGGCGAAGAGGAAGAGAAAAACCATCGCCCATGGCAGCGAGATGGTGGTGAGCCACCAGAAGACCTCGGGTGAGATCGGCGGCACGGTCAGAAAGTAGTGCAGCAAGCGGAAGGAAAAGACGGCCGCACCCAGGCCGAGCAGCAGATGCAGCGTCTCGGCCGGCCGCACTGCCCAAACGCCGAGCGAGAACAAGGCCAGCCCGCCCAGCATCCACGCGCCGGCCTGCGGCGTGCCCACGCGCAGGAAGAAGCTGCCGTCGTAACGGTCGCGCAAGGCTTCGGGCGTGCCCACCATCAGGCGTGACATGGCCAACGAGCCGGTGAAGGGCGCATCCAAACCGACCAGAACCTCGTTGGCTCCGGGCTGCAACGCGATAGGGGGAATGACGCTCCACAGCGGCCGATTCCAGGCGTGCTCGACGCGATCCGGCTGGACATAACTGCGATCCACCATCGAACCGTTGACGTATATGCGCGCGCGATCGGCAATGCGCGGCGAATAAAGTGCCAGCGAACGACTGGGCAGACCGCGCACCTGAAAGCGGAATCGGTACCAGTGCACCGGCGCCGCCGAGGTGCCGTGCGGACGCTCGCCGAGCCGGCTTCCCTCGTGCCGGAGCGTCGCATCGGCGTCGGGCAGTCGCACCGGATTCCAGCCGGAAGTCAGCAGGGGCGTCTGGTCCTGCGGGGTGACCACCCAGTCGGCCGTATCCAGCTGGATGGGTGCGTCGAAGGGGTCTTGCGATACCGCCCCAACCTGCAGCGCGACAGCCAGGAAACCGAGCGCTAGAAGCAGCAGCGCCCCGTGCAGCGGGCTATCAGGAAAGCAGGCCCATGCGTTGCGCCTCGAAGACGGCCTCGCCGCGCGAGCGAACCTGGAGCTTTTCGTAGAGGCGCTTGACATAGGTTCCGACCGTGTGCGGCGAGACTTCCAGCAGGCGCGCGATCTCCTGATAGGCGAATCCGCGCGACAGCAGGTTCAGCACTTCATTCTCGCGCGGCGAGAGAATCGACGCCGCCGCCTCGCCCCCGGCGCCGTTGGCCGGCGGTTGCAGGCGTTGCAGCAGCTGACGCGCAATGATCGGCGTGATGGGCGAGCCGCCCGCCCGCAGATCGAGGATCGAGCCGACGTAATCCGTATCGCTGTCGTCCTTGAGCAGATAGCCCGTCGCACCGGCCTCGATACTGGCCAGGACGTTGCGCTGATCGCCGAACACCGTGACTACCATGATGTCGCACTGCGGATGAAGCCGGTGCGCGCGCTCTATGACCGTGATGCCACTGGCGTCCGGCAGGCCCAGATCGACCAGCAGCACATCCGGTGCCTGCGCCTCAACTGCGGCGATGCCCTGCGCAGCCGTGGCGGCCCACTCGATCACCGTTATGGCATCGCTGTTCGCGAAGGCAGCCTGAAGCCGATCGCGCATGCGCGGATCGTCCTCCACCACCACCAGCGAGATTGTCCCAACCATGCACCGATTGTGCGGGCGCGACGAGCGAAGGGGAAGCGCCTGCAAGCTCCCCCGGCGTCCCGCACTTTCGGTACGCCTGATCGTGGCCCTCGTTCTACACTGGCTTCATCGGGCTGGCGCGTCCCGCGCTGCACCGGTAACACGAACCCTATGGAGGCCAACATGAGCACACGAGTCTGGTCAGGCATTCTGATCGCCTGCAGCAGCATCGCCCTCTTCGGATGTGGCGGCGGCGGAGGTGGCGGCGGCGCCACCAGCACCGAGAAAGCAGCCGCGGCCGGCGTGACCGCAAAGCTGGCCGCCAAATTCGGGCAGATCGCCAGCGATCAGGTCGACGACGAGAGCTCAACGCAGTCGCTCAGCACCAAGCAGGTTGAGTCCTGCGGCCAGAGCGGCACCCGGAACGAAACCAGCGGCTCGCGCAGCTCTCCCTTCCTGTCTTCGAACATCACGACAGAGCGTACGGTCGCCAACGATTGCCGAACCTCTGAGTCGGGAGATGGCTTCTCTTCCAGCTCGCGTGAAGACGGCATCCAAGAGTTCGGCGAGGCCGAGGGCGGCGCCGTCAGCTATTTGCGCGCCAGCGACATCGATGACGACCCGGCAACCGGTGGGCCTTTCATCCTCGAAGCCTCGGGCTCCGGCGGTGGCCAGCAGTTCAACCTCAGTGCACGCTTCCAGGGCGAGTTGAACATCTGCGAAGGCTGTTCCAGCCCCACCCAGGGTGGCACTCAGGAGCTGCTGGGCTACTTCAGCTTCCAGATCTCGGGCAATCAAGCACCCAACTTTTCCGCCTCATTCGGTGACGGTCCGGACGCTCCCATCGCGCTTATCACGACAGAGGCCGGATCAACCACCACAACGAGCATCGATGGTCGCTTCGGGTTCGACGACGGTAGCGATTGCAACTTCAACGCCGACTACGACACGATCTCGCCCATCATCACCGAGAACGACACCGGGCGCACCACCGGTGGCGAGCTGGATGTGAGCATTGATGGGGGTGAGTCCGTTCGTGTTGTCTTCAACAGCGATGGCAGCGCCACGATCAATGGCGAAACCTTCACCGCCGAGGAACTGGCCGCGCTGGAAGACGACTGCGCCAGCGTGCTGGAAGACGAGGAGTAAGGCGCCTGACGGGAGCCCTATCCCACCAGGAATGGTTTTGATCGCCCGCGCACTGCGCGGGCGATTTCGTTCCAACGCCGCGCCTCAAATCAAAAGCAGCAACCCGAGCATCCCCGTCGCCCCGAGAGCGAAGCCCAGCACCTCGACCGCCAGAAGTCGAAGGCGAAGACGCGCACCGCAGCAACGCGCTTTACCGTCGAGCCGCAGCCAAGCGACGATAGGAATCTGATCACCCGGTGACAGCGGGCGCCGGCAGGCATCGCAGTGCGCGGGCTGACGCATGGCACGCCAGAGACCGACGCGCTTGATGGCTTCGTGCCGGTCAAGGCCACGCTGAATCCAGGAAGCAGCCAACGCACCGAGGGCGCCACCGAGAAGGAAGAAAATCACCAAGCGGAGCACGACCTAGCCCACCCAGCGCCGCGCGTTGCGGAAGATCTGCATCCAGGGCGTGAAGCGGCTGTCTCGACGCGGCCACCAGGAACCGGTGGTACCGGCGACAGTGCGTTCGGGATGCGGCATGAGGATGGTCACCCGGCCGTCGGCGTTGCAGACACCGGTCAAGCCTTGCGGCGAGCCGTTGGGATTCACCGGATAGCGCTCGGCCGGACTGCCGTCCGCAAAACCGTAGCGCATGACGACCTGCCGGCCGCGGTCGAGCTGCTGCAGCGCGGCCTTATCCAGCACCATGCGCCCTTCGCCGTGCGCCACGGCCACCGGCAGCATGGCGCCGGCCATACCGTCGAAGAAGAGCGAACGCGTCTCGGGCACGAGAATCTGGCTCCAGCGCGCCTCGAACTGCTCCGAGGCATTGACCGCCAGGCTCGGCCAGTTCTCGCTGCCGGGAATGATCTCGGCCAGCGCCGCCAGCATCTGGCAGCCATTGCAAACGCCGAGCGCGAAGCGCGAATCATCGGCGAAGAAGTCGGCGAACTGCTGCCGCACAGCCTCGTGGAAGAGCACCGATCGCGCCCAGCCCTGCCCCGCGCCCAGGACGTCGCCGTAGGAGAAACCACCGCAGGCGACCAGCCCCTGGAAATCGGAGAGATCACGCGCGCCGGCAAGCAGCTCGCTCATATGTACATCCACCGGCTCGAAGCCGGCAGCATCGAAGGCCCAGGCCATCTCGACGTGACCGTTGACGCCCTGCTCGCGCAGGATGGCGACGCGCGGCCGCCGCAGGGCCAGCGCCGGCACAGCCTCGATGGGCTCCTCGTCGATGATGACGCGCAGCGGCTCGCGGTCGCCGCGCTGCTGCTGCTCGGTATCGGCCGCTGCGGGCTGGTCGCGCAGCCGCGCCATGGCGTGCGTGGTCTCGCTCCAGACGGCTTCCAGCCCAGCCAACTCGCTGTCGAGAAGGGTCGACTCGCCGTGGGTGATGCGCAGCCGGTCGGCGGCCATGGGGGCTCCGATATCGGTGACGCGGCAACCCGGCAAGCGCTCGCACAGCAGCGGCGCATCCACCGCGTGCACCTGCACGACCCAGCCCAGCTCCTCGCAGAAGGCGCTCGCCACCGGGTCCGCGTGCAGGTCCTGCAGTTGCGCGTTGACACCGACGCGACCTGCAAATGCCATTTCCGCCAGCGTGGCGAGCAGGCCGCCATCCGAGCGGTCGTGGCAGGCCAGGATGCGCCCCTCGCGGATCAGCACGCTCAGGCCCTCGAAGGCGCCGCGCAATGCCGCGGGATCGTCGACGTCGGGCGGCGTCTCGCCCAGCGCCTCATAGCACTGCGCCAGAATGCTGCCACCCAGCCGCGCCTGACCGGCGCCGGGTTCGACGAGCAACAGCCGCGTGCCGGACTCGCGCACCAACTGCGGGGTGACGTGCACGCGCACATCCGGGACGGGTGCGAAGGCGCTGACGATGAGCGAAACCGGTGCGGTCTGCGCGCAATCGGTGCCCTCGCTGTCGCGCCAGACGCTCTTCATGGACAGCGAGTCCTTGCCCACAGGAATGGCCAGGCCGAGGTGCGGGCACAGCTCGGCACCGACAGCGCGCACGGCGTCATACAGCCGCGCGTCTTCATCAACATTGCCGCAGGCGGCCATCCAGTTGGCCGACAGGCGCACGTCGGTGATCTGCGCCGGCGCCGCCGAGGCCAGGTTGGTCAGTGCCTCACCCACCGCCATGCGCGCGGCAGCGGCTGAATCCAGAATCGCGCATGGCGCGCGCTCACCCATGCTCATGGCCTCGCCGGTGGTGGCCGTGAAGCCGGTGGCGGTGATGGCGTTGTCGGCCACCGGCACCTGCCAGGGCCCGACCATCTGGTCGCGCACGGTCAGGCCACCCACCGTTCGGTCGCCGATGGTAATGAGGAAGTCCTTGGCCGCGACGCTGGGATGTCGCAGCACACGCAGCGCCGCGTCCTCGAAATCGATGCCGTCGGTGGCGAAGCCATCGCGCGGTGACGGCTGGCGCGCCGTCTCGCGATGCATGCGCGGCGTCTTGCCCAGCAGCACCGGCATCGGCATGTCGATGGCGGTGACGCCGTCCGGGGCGGCCACGTGCAACTGCGGCTCGGCCGTGGCCGTTCCGACCATTGCCATCGGGCAACGCTCGCGCTCACAGAAAGCTTCGAGACGCGGCAGCGCTTCGCGCGCCACTGCCAGCACGTAGCGCTCCTGCGACTCGTTGCACCAGATTTCCATCGGCGACAGCGCCGGATCGGCGCAGTGCACATCGGCCAGACGAAACTGTCCACCGCGGCCGTCGGCATCGATCAGCTCGGGCAGCGCGTTGGACAAGCCACCGGCGCCGACATCGTGGATGGAGACGATGGGGTTGGCCTCACCGGCAGCCCAGCAGGCGTCGATGACTTCCTGGCAGCGCCGCTGCAATTCCGGATTGGCGCGCTGCACGGAGGCGAAGTCCAGTGCGACGTCACCGCTGCCGGTGGCGCGGCTGGAGGCCGCACCACCGCCGAGGCCGATCAGCATGGCAGGCCCGCCCAGTACCACCAGCGCGGCGTCCACCGGCACCTCGGCCTTGTGGACATCGGCTTCGCGGATATTGCCGTAGCCGCCGGCAATCATGATGGGCTTGTGATAGCCGCGCCGGCGACCGTCGGCGGTGATCTGCTCAAAGCAGCGGAAGTAGCCGGTCAGATTGGGGCGGCCGAACTCGTTGTTGTAGCGCGCGGCGCCGATGGGGGCTTCCAGCATGATCTGCAGCGGCGAAGCCATGTTGGCCGGCGCGCTGTCCTCGGCCTCCCAGGGGCGCGGCAGCTGCGGGATGCGCAGCTGCGACACCGAAAAGCCGCAAAGCCCCGCCTTCGGCCGCGCGCCGCGGCCGGTGGCCGCCTCGTCGCGGATCTCGCCGCCGCTGCCGGTGGCTGCCCCCGGATCGGGAGAAATGCCGGTGGGGTGGTTGTGCGTCTCCACCTTCATGAGTAGGTGCACCGGCTCGATCACCCCCTGCCAGGCGCCGTCGGTGTCGCGCAGGTAGCGCATGGCTTCGTGCCCGGCGACCACCGCCGCGTTATCGCGATAGGCCGACAGTACGCCTTCGGGCGTGGCCGCATGCGTCATGCGGATCATCTCGAAGAGGCTGTGCGGCTGCTCGGCACCGTCGATCGTGAAGCTGGCGTTGAAGATCTTGTGCCGGCAGTGCTCGGAGTTGATCTGCGCGAACATCATCAGCTCGGCGTCGCTGGGATCGCGGCCCGCCTCGGCGTAATGCGCGGCGAGGTAGTCGATCTCCTCTTCCGACAGCGCCAGCCCCCAGTCGGCATTGGCGCGCGCCAGCGCCGTCCGGCCTTCGGCGGCGAAGGGCACCGTCACCAGCGGCCGCGGCTCCGGCGCCGCGAAGAGCGCATCCAGCTCGGCCGGGTCGGCGAGCAGGCTCTCGGTCATGGGATCGAAGAGCAGGCGCTGGGCGGCCGCGGGAAGGGCGCCATCGCCGAGGCCCTCGATCAGGCGCGCACGCTCGATGCGGCGGGCGGCCAGCCCGCAGACGCGGGCGATATCGGTGGCCTTGCTGCTCCAGGGCGACAGCGTGCCGATGCGCGGCGTGGCAATGCGGCAGCGCGCCGGCAGCGCCGCGCGCTCGATGGGTTCCGGCCCGCCGAGCAGGGCACGCAGGGCCTCGGTCTCGCCTTCACCGCCGTCGACGAGAAAGAGCTCGCGCAGCCGCAGGGCCTCCGGCGCGGCGCCGGCAGCGCGCAGCTGCTCAGCCAGGGCGTCGCGGCGGAAGTCGGAGAGGGCCGAAGGGCCCAGGAAGATCTGCGGCATGCCGTTTCCTCGTTCAGACCGCGCCAGCGGTCATTGAATGCCACGCCATTCGTGGCCGTGCTCCTGATGCGCCACGCCCGGCCAGTCGGCCGGGCAGCGCAGTGCCTCGACCACGGCCGCACGGGCGTGGTCCGGGGTGTTGTTGTGCTCGGAGAGGTGCGTCAGCACCAGATGCTGCAGGCGCGAGCAATCCATGCCGGCGAGCAGCCCGGCCGACTGCGCATTCGACAGATGACCGAGATTGCCGCCGACGCGCGCCTTGAGCATCGGCGGATACGGCCCCTCGGCGAGCATGGCCTCGTCGTGATTGCACTCCAGCGCCAGCGCGTCGACGCCGTCGAGGCAGGCGCGCATGTGCGGCGTGATGTGGCCGGCGTCGGAGAGCACGCCCAAGCGGTGTACGCCATCGCTGAAGACGAACTGGCAGGGCTCGCGCGCGTCGTGCGGCACCGGCACCGGCTGGATTTCGAGGTTGCCGATGGCGAAGCGCGTGTGCGGATCGAAGAGCGAGACTTCCGGCATGGTCGCGGCCATGCGCTGCGGCACGGCGGCGCGCGTGCCCGGCGTCATCCAGAGCGCGATGCCGTGGCGACGCGCCAGCGGTCCGACCCCGCGCAGATGATCGCCGTGCTCGTGCGTGACGAGAATGGCATCCAGCGCCCTGGCCTCGACGCCCAATCGCCCCAGGCGCGCTTCGGTGTCGCGGATGCTGAAACCGCAATCGACCAGAACCCGTGTGCTGCCACACTCGACGAGCGTGGCGTTGCCCCGACTGCCGCTGCCCAGAAGCGCGAAGCGCAGGCCGGGCACGGGCTAGGCGCCGGAGTTGCCGGGGCCGTAGATCGGCAGCGGTGTGACCTTGCCGCCGCTCTCGCCCTGCACGTCCGAGATGCGCGCCTTGCCGCGCCGGTTGACCTGATCAATGCGCACGACCTGGTGCACAGGGACGAAGAAGCGCTCGACACCCTCGAACTCCGCCTGCAGCTTCTCTTCGGCCGGATCGACGAGCACCTGTGAGCGCTCACCGAAGACCAGGTCACCGATCTCGACGAAGCCCATCATCGCTTCGTGAGAGACCTCGCGGGCATAGATGTCGTACAGCTTGTTCTGCTGCACGAAGCTGACGCGGTAGAGGTGCTTCTGCGGCATGGAATCCTGCGGAGCGGGGCCGTGAGCGATCCCGGCATTTTACAACAGCGCGCGCCGCCAACCGGCGGCGCGCCCCTGGCTCAACGTTGCCTGCTCAGCGCTGCTTGCGCTGGGCCTGCGCGCCGGCCGGCTTGCCGCCGCCGCGGCCACGGCGCTTGGCCGCGGCCTTGCGGCCGGCCTCGTTGCCGGCACCGCGACCGCCAGCCGACTGGCCGCCACCGGCCTTGCGCGGCGCGGGCTTGCCGCCCTGCGGCTTGCGGCTGGTGCGGTCGCCCGCCTCGTCGCTGCGCTGGGCCGCGCTCTGTGCGGCGCTGGGCGCGGAGAAGCCGGTGGTATCGAAGGCCGGCAGGCTGCGCCCGATGTGCCGTTCCACACCCTTGAGCAAACCACCCTCCTCATTCGCGACCAGGGCGATGGCGATGCCCGAGGCGCCGGCGCGCGCGGTACGCCCGATGCGGTGGACATAGTCCTCCGACACCTCGGGCAGATCGAAATTGATGACGCAGGGCAGCATCGGCACATCGATGCCACGGCCGGCGACGTCAGTGGCCACCAGCACGCGGGTGCCGCCGTCGCGAAAAGCCTGCAGCAGACGCGTGCGCGCGCCCTGTGTCTTGCCGCCGTGCAGCGCCGCAGCGGGCACGCCGTCCGTGGTCAGCTGGCGGGCGATGCGGTCAGCGCCGTGCTTGGTGCGCGCGAAGACCAGCACGCGGTTCCACTCGGGATGGTTGCCGATCAGCCAGGCCAGCATGGCGCGCTTGTGGGCGCGCGGCAGCCGGATCATGTGCTGATCGATGCCCTCGGCCGTCGACACCTCGGGCGCTACCGACACGCGCGCCGGCTCCTTCAGGAAGCTGTCCGCCAGCGAACGCACGGCCTCCGGGAAGGTGGCCGAGAAGAGTAGCGTCTGGCGGGGGCTCGGCAACAGCTGCAGGATGCGCTTCAGATCGCGGATGAAGCCCATGTCGAGCATGCGGTCGGCTTCGTCGAGCACGACGTGTCGCACACGCGACAGATCCACCGACCGCTGGTTCTGCAGGTCGAGCAGGCGGCCGGGTGTGGCCACCAGCAGATCGACGCCGCGCGACAGCGCCTGCGCCTGCGGGCGGGCGCTGACGCCGCCGAAGACCGCAAGGCTGCGCACATTCAATCCATTGCCCGAAGCCCGTGCCTCGGCCAGGATCTGGCCGGCCAGCTCGCGCGTCGGCGCCAGGATCAGCGCCCGCGGCGTACGCGGCCCCTTTTCGGGCGCCTCGGTGGCCAGTCGGTGCAGCAGCGGCAACAGGAAGGCGGCCGTCTTGCCGGTGCCGGTCTGGGCACTGGCGATGAGGTCGCGACCGGAAAGGACTTCGGGAATCGCCTGAGCCTGGACAGGCGTGGGCGAGGTAAAGCCGGCTTCGGCGCAATTGCGGGCAATCGCGGCGCCGAGACCGAGGGAAGAAAAGGGCATGAAAACGAGCCGGGCGCAGAGGCGCCACCACAGAAGGAGCCGGCACTATACGCGCGCCACGGTCAGGGCGATAGTCCCGGCGGCGTTGAGGCAACGGCCCAACAGCCTTGTTCAACGTCACGCCAAGTACGCTAAGGTGCAACTCGTGGCGCTATGTGCCCGTATACGAGAGGGGGATCGCGTGGCGCGCGCCGGAATCTGCGGCCGACCGCCACCCAATAAAGCCGGACATAGAAGAGGAGAGATCTATGAGTGACGAGACTGCCGAAAAGGTTCCCGACAATCCGGATTTCGACTACGAGATTGGTCAGGACAACATTCAGATATTCGGGCTGGACATCCACAACCCGGTATTCATCGTTTCCGGCGGCCTGATCGTCGCCTTCGTGATCTACGCGCTGGGCTTCAGCGCTCACGCCGAGGCCACCCTCGGCGAGCTACGCCCCTGGATCACCTCGACCTTCGATTGGGTCCTGATGGGCGCGGCCAACATCTTCGTGCTCTTCTGCCTTTTTCTCCTGGTCTCGCCCTGGGGCAAGATCCGGCTGGGCGGTCCCGAAGCCACCCCCGACTACGGGTACGCGGGCTGGTTCGCGATGCTCTTCGCCGCCGGCATGGGCATCGGCCTGATGTTCTTCGGCGTGCTCGAGCCGATGTATCACTTCGAGAATCCGCCGCTGGGCGTCGGCAAGGAGAACGCCGCCGCCGCGGCAGCCGCCGGCATGGCGGCCACGATCTTTCACTGGGGCCTCCACCCCTGGGCGATCTACGCGGTCGTGGCGCTGTCGCTGGCCTTCTTCACCTTCAACCGCGGTATGCCGCTGACCATCCGCTCGGGCTTCCATCCGATCCTCGGAGACCGTGTCTG